>JAFTKK010000084.1 GCA_017453325.1 Clostridia bacterium | reverse complement strand
CGTATTTTTCGCATAAATGCGCCAAAAAGCCTTGTAATATTTCTATATTACTTCAACTTTTTGACTTTTTCTGCAAAAAATCCGTTCTCTTAAAATAATTCTTACATAAAGCGAATGAAAATTTGATGATATTTTTTGAAAACGAACGAAGCAAAGTATGACTTTGCGAGCGAGGTTTCGAGAAATAGCGCGAATTTTCATCGCTTTAGGCGTATTCGATTTAGGTTGGTATTGGCTAACCTTGCGGGTTCGGCTATAGAGCAAAAAAGAGAAAAATAAAACGTGTATGTGAATTTTTGAAAAACGCAGGTGTTCTACTTAAAAAATGCCACCGCGACCTTTAGCTTGCTCACGGTGGCACCGGAAACAATTGAGCTTTTAAAACCAAGGTAAGGAAAAGGAGAATGACAATGAGTAACGTAAAGAATGATCCCAAATACAAGAACGGGCTGCTGCAGGCCATCCGTGCGCAGCTGGAGCACAGAGCCTTTTGGCTTTATTTGCTTTGTGACGAGGCGCGAAAAAGAGGGCTGGAGCCCCGCGATTTTGCAAGTGCAGCCATCAAGCGTTGCGGCCTCTCTCAAGGTGCGGATCTTGTGAAAAAGGGCAATACCGATAGCCTCAAGGGCTTGCGCAAGACGCTTTTCACCAAGCCCGCTCAGCTTGTGTTTGAAATGAAGATTTTGGAATCTACCGACGACAAGCTATCGATTGATTTCCATTACTGTCCTTTGGTTAAGGCGTGGCAGAAGGCCGGCTGCTCGGACGAGGAGATTGCCATGCTTTGTGATATCGCCATGTGCGGCGACCACGGCATCGGTGAGTGCTACGGCAGTGTGCTGGATCTGCCAAAGTGCATTGCCAAGGGTGACGATGTTTGCAGCCTTCGTTATCACAAAGCAGACAAGACGCAGTAAGCAATGAGCTTCAGAGCCTGGTTTCGGCTTTGGCGGCGGTCGTTGTTTCGGTTGTTTTCGCTTGGTGCGGTATCACACAAAAGTGATACGCAGCGCAAACAAGAACGCAACCGAAGACTTCGCGCGAAGCGTTCAAGAGCGAGTAAATATGACATCAAAACACGAAAAAGAAGAACAAGGCGCGGCGGCAATTACAAAACGCTTTTTGCCATAGTGCATTTTCTTGTTACGACAGCAAGCATTGTGCTGCTACCGTTCGGATTGCTTCATTGGGGATATAAAAGCGCACAGGTGAAGAGAGGCGCGAGGCCATCGGGTGCCAAGGTGTCCGCGCAGACGCATACACGGGGCGCAAAGACACCTGCACCGCGCGCCGAGGCAGCGCACGCGGCCACCGCGGCTCGCCACACAACCGCGGCGAACAAAAGTGAAACTCACGAGCGCAGCGAGATGGCAACGAGCGTGGTGCATACGGTGGCTTCTCGCGAATTGCAGACACCAACCGTGCTGCACAACCATGTTGAGACCAAGGAACGGGATTTTGACGAGAGCGTGCCTAAATCGGTGCCGAAAAAAGAAACCGATCGGTATATCAAAAAGCGAATGACAATTGCGGGCTCCTCGTATTGCGACCAAACCGTACTTGAAAAGCTTACCGTAGGCACGTATTTTGATTTGATTGCCGAGAACGACAACCCCTACGACAAGGACGCCGTGATGCTCGTGTATCAGGGTGAGAAAATCGGATATGTGGCGAAATCGGAGCGATTGGCGTACGTTACCTGCTTGAGATTGAAGCGCGGGATCTACGGCGTGATCACCGATATCAAAACGGACGTGTTTCCACCGCAGTATGAGTATGAAACGTGGTTTGAGGGGCGTTGAGCGCCCCTCGGGTTGCCACACCTCGCGATTCGCGCCGCGAATCGTCAAAAAGCAAAGCACCACCCCGATTGGGGTGCGAAGCGAAAACGGAGAATTTCGCCTGCGGCGAATATACCCACGCCCTGCGCCTGGCAAGCGAGCTTGCCGATCTTCGGGCGGGGTATGCGAACTCCTGTGTGTTGCAGAGCAACACACCTCGCGATTCGCGCCGCGAATCGTCAAAAAGCAAAGCACCACCCCGTTTGGGGTGGTGCTTTGCTTTTTGGTGACCCGTAGGAGAATCGAACTCCTGTTACCGCCGTGAAAGGGCGGTGTCTTAACCGCTTGACCAACGGGCCTTATTTACAAAATGCGGATTTACATCCGCATTTTGTGTGTATTGGTAGCGGGAATTGGACTTGAACCCATGACCTACCGGGTATGAACCGGTTGCTCTAGCCAGCTGAGCTATCCCGCCATTTTTGCTGCGTTTTCACAACGCTTTGATATTATATCACAAGGCCTTGCGTTTGTCAACACTTTTTTTCGAGTTTTTGAAAAAAAGTGCAAGAATTTTTTTTTCGGCAAAAAACAAAATTTTGAGAGCGCCATACTTGCGCCTTTTCCCGATTTATGATATACTGAATTCACCACGAAAAGGGGAAGTGAAGCTATGAAAAAATACAGATTGCGCGTAGGGCTTGACGTAGACGATATTTTGTACGTTTGCAATGCCTATGCGCTGGAATGCCTAAATAAAAAGGAACAGATCGAGCCGCCCCTCACAATCTATGACATTCGCGGCTGGGGACAAAGCGGGACACGCGTGGATGAGCGCATTTCTTATTTTGGGGATCCCGATTTTGTTGCTACGCAGCCCATCTACGAGGGGGCAAAGGATTTTGTGCATCGCCTCGCACAGGTGGCCGACGTCTTTTTCGTCACAGCCGTGCCGCCTGCCTGTATGTCGGCACGCGCGCTGCGCTTGGTGCAGGATTTTCCGGAGATCCCCCCGGAGCATATCCTCATCGGTACGCGTAAGGATATGGTAAACTTGGATATTTTGCTTGACGACGGTGCGCACAATATCACACGCACCCCCGCAACCTATCCCGTACTTTTCCGTCGTCCCTGGAACACCCATCTTTCGGGGCTGCTTTCCGTCAACTCTTATGATGACTTTTTGCATCTGGTCGATATGATCTGTCACGCATTTGCGGACGAGCGCCCCAATTTGTCGGGGGGCGGTGTCGTTTGTCTGGTCGGTCCCACGGGCACCAACAAAAACGCCGTGGCCAAAGAGCTTTCGCGCACCTATGGCATGGTCAAGCCTGCTACCTCTACCACTCGCCCGCAGCGCGCGGACGAGGAAAGCGGGAACTACCGTTTCCTGGATGAAGCTGCATTTATTGCAGAACGTGAGGCGGGTAAGTTTTTGGAAACTACCGTATATAGCGGCCATTATTTCGGCACCTCCGCCGAGTCGATCGACAGTATCGTGAGCAGCGGCAAATGTGCCGTCATCCCGATCGATATTTGCGGCGCACTGACCTTGAAAAACCGATACCGTTCCAAGGCTTTGACGGTTTTCATGCAGCGCGGACGCTATGACGTGATCCGCGACATCGTGTCGCGCGAGCTCGCGCCGGACGACAAGACCTGCCGCATTCTTTCACTTGACGATGAATACCGCAACGAGGAGCTTTGCGATGTGGCGGTGGCCGCCGACCGCACCCCCGATGCCGTAGCCGCCGAGATTGCGGCGGCGTGCGCAAACGTATGATTTTTTGCGGGGCAAGCGGAAATTATTAAAAAGTGCTTGACATTTGTATAATTATGCGCTATAATTGCAAGAGCCGAAAGGCAATATTATAATTTTTTGAAAGGAAAACAATCATGAAAAAGATTTTGGCTCTTACCCTTGCAGTACTGATGGTTGTAACCATGATGGTCAGCTTCTCCGCCTGCAAGAAGGAAGAAAAATTGGTTATGGCTACCAATGCAGCATTTCCCCCCTACGAGTATAAGGATGGCGAGAACTTTGCAGGTATCGACGTAGAGATCGCACAGAAGATCGCCGAGAAACTTGGCATGGAGCTTGAGATTGTTGACGTTGAATTCGGCGCCGCATTGCTTGGCGTTGCCGAGGGTAAGTACGATATGGGCATGGCCGGCATCACCGTAACCGAGGATCGCAAGAAGACCATGGACTTTTCCAACACCTACGCAACCGGTATTCAAGTTATCATCGTAAAGGATGGCTCCTCTATCACCAGTCTTGACGATATTTTTGAGTTTAATGCAGACGGTGACCCCGTGGC
This sequence comes from Clostridia bacterium, assembly GCA_017453325.1. Classification (GTDB taxonomy): domain Bacteria; phylum Bacillota; class Clostridia; order Oscillospirales; family CAG-272; genus Firm-07. The sequence continues at coordinate 65,572 of JAFTKK010000084.1, read as the reverse complement.
ACTCAAGAACCCCGACATTAAGGTTGGCGTCCAGCAGGACACCACCGGTGATATCTATTCCTCCGATGCTGTCGAGAACTGGGGCCTCAACGACCTCAATGAGGACGGCTCCATTGCTACTGACCGCGTTGTTCGCTATAAGACCGGCGCTGAGGCTATTGCTGCACTGAAGAGCGACAAGGTCAACTGCGTGATCATCGATAACGAGCCTGCTAAGTCCTTTGTGGCTGCAAATGACGGTATTCACATTCTTGAAGGCGATAATGAGTACGCTGTTGAGGATTACGCGATCTGTGTAAAGAAGGGCAACACTGAGCTGCTTGAGAAGATCAACAAGGCGCTTGATGAGCTTAAGGCTGACGGCACCATTGCCGCCATCATCGAGAAGTACATTCCTTCTAAGGCAAACTGATCAGGACTTGTCAGAAGAGGAGACAGGGTAGCTTGTCTCCTCTTTTGATGCAATATCAAAACGAAGGAGAATTCCCATGCAAGAATGGTTCGCTGATTTTAAAGCGGATTTTCAATTGAACTTTATCGACGATGGGCGATGGAGGTGGATTGTGCAGGGTCTTGGCAATACGCTCAAGATCACTCTTTTTTCACTTCTGATCGGCATTGCGCTCGGTATCATGGTGGCGGCGGTGCGCTCCACTTACGATAAAAACAAAGAGGCCATGTCCAAGCACAAGGGCGCGGGCTATCATCTGTTTACCGTCGTCAATGCAATCTGCAAGCTGTATCTGACGGTAATTCGCGGTACACCCGTAGTCGTACAGCTTTTGATCATGTATTTCATTATTTTTGCCACCTCTCGCAACGACGTTATGATTGCCGTGATTGCTTTCGGCATCAACTCGGGTGCCTATGTAGCTGAGATCCTGCGCGGTGGTATCATGTCCATTGACAACGGTCAGTTTGAGGCGGGGCGCTCGCTTGGCTTCAATTATGTGCAGACCATGATCTATATCATCATTCCGCAGGTATTCAAAAGTGTGTTGCCTACGCTTTGTAACGAGTTTATCGTGCTCCTCAAGGAGACCTCTATTGCCGGCTACGTGGGTATTGTGGATCTCACGAAGGCGGGCGACCTGATCCGCGGACGCACCTTCTCGGCCTTCATGCCGCTGATTGCGGTTGCGTTGATCTATCTGGTGCTTGTGGTGGTACTCTCTGCCCTGGTCGGAAAGCTGGAAAGGAGGTTGCGTAAGAGTGAGAGATAATAAAGAAGCGGCAATTGCCACTCGCATGGATGATCATATTATTTCCGTGCGTGGCCTCAAAAAGCATTACAAGGGCGGTGCGATCAAGGCGCTGGATGGTATTGATACGGATATAGCCCGCGGTGAAGTCGTGGTTGTGATCGGCCCCTCGGGTAGTGGAAAATCCACCTTTTTACGTTCTCTTAATATGCTGGAGATCCCTTCGTGTGGCGAGATCTTTGTCAATGGTGTGGATATCGTGGGAAAGGGTGTTAACATCAATCAACATCGCCAAAAAATGGGTATGGTGTTCCAGCATTTTAACCTCTTCCCGCATATGACTATTCTCAAAAACATGACTCTCGCCCCGATGAAGCTGTTGAAAAAGAGTCGTGAGGAGGCCGAAGCCAAGGCCATGGAGCTCTTAGAGGTCGTGGGCCTTGCAGATCGCGCTACCTCCTATCCCAGTCAGCTTTCGGGCGGCCAAAAGCAGCGTATTGCCATCGTGCGCGCGCTGTGCATGGAGCCTGATGTGATGCTCTTTGACGAGCCTACCTCTGCGCTTGACCCTGAAATGGTCGGTGAGGTGTTGGACGTCATGAAAAAGCTGGCACGAGACGGTATGACAATGATCGTGGTGACACATGAGATGGGCTTTGCCCGTGAAATGGCAGACCGCGTGATATTTATGGATGCAGGTGTCATTGTGGAGGAGGGCACTCCCGCCGAAATTTTTGATGCACCCAAAAGTGAAAGACTGCAAAGCTTCCTTGCAAAGGTGCTTTAACAAAAAAAGAGCAACGCACAGCGTTGCTCTTTTTTGTTTGGCATTAGCGGATGCCGTAATTTTCGATGATGTAATCCATGTCCTTGTCGCCGCGCCCCGAGAGATTGATGAGCACAGAGCCGTGATCCATGCGCTGCGCCAGCTTCATGCCGTAAGCCACGGCGTGCGAGCTCTCGATGGCGGGGATAATGCCCTCAAGACGGGCAAGCTTATAAAAGGCGTCGATGGTCTCCTCGTCGTTGATGACGTCGTACTTGACGCGCCCGATCTCCTGCAAGAAGGCGTGCTCGGGGCCACTCGAGGGGTAATCAAGGCCGCTTGCCACCGAGTAAACGGGGGCGGGGTCGCCGTTCTCGTCCTTGAGCATAATGCTGTTAAAGCCGTGCATGATGCCCTCGGTGCCGTATTTGAGGCTCGCGGCGTGGTCGCCGAGCTTTTCACCTCTGCCAAGAGGCTCGATGCCGTAGATATCCACGGGATCGTTGAGGAAGCCCGCAAACAGACCTGCAGCGTTAGAACCGCCGCCCACGCAAGCCACGATCGCGCTGGGCAGATGTCCCGTCATATCAATAAATTGCTCTCTTGCTTCAATGCCGACAACGCTCTGGAAGTCGCGCACCATCATGGGGAAGGGGTGCGGACCGAGAACCGAGCCGATGCAGTAAATGGCATCCTCATATTCGCGGCTATATGCCTCGAATGCGGCGTCAACCGCTTCCTTCAGGGTCTTGAGGCCATGTGTGACCTCAACGACGTTTGCACCGAGAATTTTCATGCGTGCCACGTTAGGCGCCTGCTTTTTGATGTCCACGGAGCCCATGTAAATGTCACATTTGAGGCCGAAATATGCGGCAGCGGTGGCAAGTGCGACGCCGTGCTGGCCGGCACCGGTCTCGGCAATGACCTTCTTTTTGCCCATGAACTTGGCAAGCAGCGCCTCACCCATGCAATGGTTGAGCTTGTGTGCGCCCGAGTGGTTGAGGTCCTCACGCTTGGCGTAAAGCTGCACCTTGCCGCCCATGGCGTCCGACAGACGCTCAAGATGCGTCACGGGCGTGGGTCTGCCCTGGAACTCCTTGCGAATGCGGCGGAGCTCGGCAATGAATTTACGGGATTGGCAGATCGAATAATAGGCCTCGGTGATCTCGGCCATGGCGCGCTTCAGCTTGTCCTCTACGTAAACGCCGCCGTACTTGCCGAAATAGCCCTTGTTATCGGGGTAGTTTTGAAAATAGGTATCAAAATCAACGTTGTTGAATTTCATGTTTTGTTTCCTCCAAAATATATCAGTAGTGTGTGATTGTTTTTTAAACGGCTCAGCGATAGTCTCGCCATCGTTTTGTCAGTAATAGCATGATAGCCCCCCTTTGCGGGAGCAAAGAAAAACGCCCCCGACAGAAATGGATCTCATCTGTCAAGGACGAATAAGAAAGCTTATCCGCGGTGCCACCTTGTTTTCATAGAAAGCTCTATGCACTTTTGTCGGATACTGTCATATCCTCGGCAATGACGCTTGCCTCGGCCTCTTAGCCATGCGTCGCAGAATACTGGGCAGGGAATACCTGCTGTTGACTGCGCCCTCAGCGGTCCATTTGACAACTTGTTTCTTACCTAACTCTCAGCTCCGTAGGCTCTCTGTGAAGGCATCATTGCCGTTATCTCCGCGTCAACGGTTTATTTGATTATGAAGATATTATAGCACCTTGCCACGGCCTTGTCAATAGAAAAATAAATTTTTTGGCGCTCCTTTTTTCAATTGTCGGTTGACAGCGGAGCGATCTTGGATTATACTGATAGCAGTACTTTTTTATAGGGTCTCACAAGCCCGGGAGGAATTTATGAAACCGAAATTTACAGTTAAGGATCTGTTTGACCTTTCACGCTCCGTGGTAGGCGATCGCCTGGCCGCTTATACCTATCCGTGGGAGGCTTTGTCCGAGATCGATGCGTGGATCGCCCAGTTGGGTCCCACACTTGACCCCGCACTTTACGATCATCCGTCGCCAGATCTTTGGATCGCCAAAACGGCAGAGGTCGCACCCAGCGCGCTGATCGAGGGGCCTGCTATTATTTGTGACGGCGCCAAGATCCGCCATTGTGCCTACGTGCGTCACGGCAGCATTATCGGTGCAGGAGCTACCGTCGGCAACTCTACCGAGGTCAAAAATGCCATTTTGTTTGACGGCGTGCAGGTGCCGCACTTCAATTACGTGGGTGATAGTATTCTCGGCTACCGTGCGCATCTCGGCGGCGGCGCGCTGCTCTCGAATTTCCGCAGCGACGGTGGGCTGATCACCATGCGTATCGCAGGGGAGGACTTTCCTACCGGCTCGAATAAGGTGGGCGCCTTTATCGGCGATTTCGGCGAGATCGGCGCGGGAGCTGTGCTCAATCCCGGTACTGTGATCGGCCGCCGTGCCATTGTGTACCCGTTGGTCTCGGTGCGCGGCTTCGTGCCCGAGCAGCACATTTACAAGGAGCGCGGCAACGTGGTCGAGCGTAAAATGTAAAATCCTGTTTTTGCCTGTGAGGCATTGACACGGGGCGCAAAAAACGCTATACTATAAAGGAAAAAAGCATCGCGGCAAGGCCGCGAGAGGGAGGTTCATATGAAGGTTTTACTCACGGGCGGTGCGGGCTACATCGGCACGCATACGATCATTGAAATGGACGCCGCAGGCCATGAGGTCGTGGTGGTTGATAATTTTTACAACAGCTGCCCTGAGGCTGTCAAGAGAGTAGAGCAGATCATTGGCAAAAAGGTGCCTCTTTACGAAGCAGATGTGGCCGACGAGGCGGCCATGGATCGCATTTTTGCCGAGCACAAGATCGACGCCGTCGTGCATTTCGCAGGCTATAAGGCCGTGGGTGAATCGGTGAGAAAGCCGCTTGAATATTACGACAATAACATCAATTCTACGCTGTCGCTGATGCGCGCCATGAAAAAAGCAGGCGTCAAAAAGCTGATCTTCAGCTCCTCTGCTACCGTTTACGGTACGCCCGAAAAGTGTCCCATTACCGAGGATAGCCCCACGGGCAATTGCTCTAACCCCTATGGCTGGACTAAATATATGATCGAGGTCATCCTGCGCGATTACTGTGTCTCCGACCCCGATATGCAGGTGATCCTGCTGCGCTATTTTAACCCTGTCGGCGCGCATAAAAGCGGCATGATCGGTGAAAACCCCAACGGGATCCCGAACAATCTGATGCCCTATATCACGCAAGTGGCTGTCGGCAAGCTGAAGGAGCTTTCCGTATTTGGCAACGATTATCCCACGCACGACGGCACGGGCGTGCGCGACTTTATCCACGTGGTGGATCTTGCGCGCGGTCACGTTGCTGCCTTGAATTATGACAAGAAGGGCGCGGAGGTATTCAACCTCGGTACGGGCACGGGCTACAGCGTGCTTGATATGGTAAATGCTTTCCAGCGTGTCAATGGTGTGGCTGTGCCTTATAAGATCGGTCCCCGCCGCCCCGGTGACATTGCCACCTGCTATGCCGATCCCGCCAAGGCAGCACAAGAGCTTGGCTGGAATGCTACGCATGGCCTTGATGATATGGTGCGCGATTCCTGGAATTGGCAATCTAAAAATCCCAAGGGATATTAATATTCATATCGTATTGCGGCTTGGCGCACACGCGCCAAGCCGCTTTTGCTTTGAGATGGATTTTGCAGTATTTTGTTAAGATTTTTGCGTGTACAGGCCTTTTGCGCATTATCACAATATCGGGCAAGCTATTTTTATAAAATTTGTCTCTTGAATAAATAAAGAAAATATGGTAAAATATAGTATAGTGAGTGGGTGTACGCGTCGCCCTTTCGGCGCTTGCAGCGGCTCAAACAATGACCGGCGGGAGGTAAGACGGATGTTTCAGGTTGGTGAATATATCGTATACGGTATGAATGGCATCTGCCGTGTGGAGGACGTTTGCAAGTCTCCGTATGATGATACCGATCCGCGCACGTATTATCTTTTGGTTCCCGTCAATAACCCCATGAGCTCTACCATCTACACCCCCGTGGATAATGAGCGTGTGCCCATGCGCCGCTTGATGACCCGTGAGGAGATCGAGGCGCTGATCGTGGCAATGCCTGACATTGAGCTGCTTACCGTACCCGTTGAAAAGCAGCGCCGCGAGGTGTACCGTACCAGCATTGGCACGCTTGCCCCCGAAAGCTATGTGCAGGTGATCAAGACCGTGCATCACCGCCGCCTTGAATTGACGGCTGCGCACAAGCATTTTCCCGTGACAGACCTTGAATACGGGCGTCTTGCAAAGCACCTGCTTTATAGCGAATGTGCGCACGTATTAGGCCTCTCGGAGGATGGCATGGAAGCCTATTTTACCGAGCGCGTTCAAAAGGCCGAATAAAAAATCCCTGCTGTACGACGGTATATACCGTGTCGTTCGGCAGGGATTTTTTTTATGATTTCATAATGGCGTCGATGGCCGAAATGCAGTTGGCACGAAAGCCTGCCTGCTCGAGGGCGGTGACGCCCTTGATGGTGGAGCCGCCGGGTGAGCAAACGGCGTCCTTCAGCTCACCGGGGTGCTTGCCCGTGACCAGCTGGAGCTTGGCGCTGCCCAGCACCGTTTGTGCCGTCATTTTAAGCGCGTTTTCACGAGAAAGGCCGTATTTGACGCCGGCATCGGCAAAGGCTTCTATCATCATATCTACAAACGCAGGACCGCAGCCTGCCAGCGCACCGCCGATGCCCATTTGCGAGGAGGGCAGAGTGATCACGGTGCCGATCGCGGCAAACAGCTCCTTGGAAAATGTCAACTCCTCCTCGGTCAGAGAGGAAGCTTCCTCAAAGAGAAATACGCCCTCGCCGACAGCGGCGGGAGTGTTGGGCATAATAAACTGCACGCGCGTGGCGGGCAGTAACGCACGGTAGCGGTCATGGTGCCAGCCGAGTGCGACCGAGAGCAGCGCCTTTCCCGCGAGCGCGTCGCCAAGCAGGGCGAGCACACCCTCGATCTGTTGGGGCTTGCATGCCATCACCACCAGATCGGCCGCCTTCACGGCTTCGGTGGCGGAGCTTGCTGCCAAGAAACCGATGCGATCGGCGTTGGCCTGCAGCTTTTCGCGGTTGGGGGCATAGGCGATCATGTCACGCGGCGAAAGCTTTCCCGCGGCAATGAAGCCCGTGGCAAGCGCCGTGGCCATGCTACCCATTCCAATAAAACCAAGTTTCATAAAGCACCTCACAAACATTCATGCTTTTATTATAGGCCTGCCCGCTTCAAAAGTCAAGTGCGGCACACACGGGGTTGTCTCAAATGCCACGGCATTTGGTCGACAAGCCCCTATGGTTTTTGTTTGGCGGCTAAACACCGCCATTTTTACCCGATAAACGGGTAAAAAACACAAATTCCCGGCGTCAAAAAGCCTACCGTTGCCTTTTTGACGAGAAGAGGGTGTCTCAAATTACAATTTGAGACACCCTCTTATGCACCGATCAAGAATTATGCGCGGGTAACTTTGCCCGAGCGCAGGCAACGGGAGCAAACCGCCACGGTGGTGGGGGTCCCGTCAACGATAGCCTTAACCTTGCGGATATTGGGCTTCCAAGAACGGTTGGTCTTGCGGTTGGAGTGGGAAACGTTCTGGCCGAACACTACGCCCTTGCCGCATACACTGCACTTTGCCATATTGACACCTCCTGTCGCACCTCGCGGTGCTTATCGTTATATCCATTAGATTTTTAACAGCGACAATCATTATACCATATAAAATTTTAAAATGCAAGTCTTTTTTGCAATTTTTTTGAAGTTTTCGAGAAAAAGTCAGTGGCTTGGCCCAATCAAAGCATTTTTTGATACATCACCTGCCGCAGGGCGGCAAAATCACCGTGCGCCAGCGCCACGGCAAGGGCTTCTCGTTCTGCAGGCTCAGGGGCGGGCGCTCGCTCGGCGGCACAAAAGACCGTGAGGGTCGGTGTTGTGCCCTTTGCGGCACCCTGCAGCTTGATATCAGTCGTGGGCAGTGCCAGCTCGGCAGTAAAGCGATGCCAATCCAGCGCCAAGGCAAGGGCTTCGCCCTCGTTGCCTTGCGGCACAGAGAGGAAGGCGGCAAGCGTAGCGGTTGCCATCCGCGCGCCCGTCAAATATACACGCGCCAGCAGCTCCGTGAGAGAGGGGAGTGCATTTTGCAGCTTCGCGGATGTGCCTGCAAGCAGGTGTTTGTCGTTTTCGGTTTTGATCACGGCCGAGGGCGCCTCAGCACAAGGACGGGTGGGAAGATGCAGTGAAAGCGCGCGGCGCGATTGCCACAAGCAAAGAAATTGACGCGAAAACTGCATGAGCACGCTCGGTTCATCCCTAAATACAATGCGGTCGCCCGCCATCAGACGTCCGATCAGCAGGACGGGTGCACCGCCCGTGAGAATTTGGTGAGCAACTGCCTGCGGTACCGCAAAAATGACGGTATGACGAAGGCGGGTGGCAAGGGTGGCGGGATCTCCGTCTGTCTTGTCCGAGCAGCGGCAGAGGTCAAATTCCGCGCCGCAGGGGAGAGCCGAGAGGTGTGCACCGAGCCCCTCCTCGCCAATCACGGCAAGGGGTACGGGAGAAAGTGCCGCATAGGTGCGCAGAAAGCGCGTGACCGTGGTGGCGAGTGAAGCGTCGCTGTCTGCCGAGAGAGCCAGGAGGATCTGCCCGGGGCCAAGGGGAGGATAGACAGTCGCCGTTTCTGTCAGCGCAGCGGCGGTACCTTCCACCTCAAGGGAAAGCGCAGGGGGCGCGGTAAAGGTGGTAAGTGCCATATCGGGGGCGGCCGCAACGTGCAGCTCTGTCATGGTAGGCAGGTGGCCTGCTTTTGCCAATCTCATAGCGGATACGCGTGTGACCGACGCCAAGGTCGGCGCTGCGGCCTGCTTTTCGTCCGCACCGTCGCGACAGATATCCTGCCAGATGCGCGCGTCGCTTTTCTCGGCAAAATGCAGTTCTGTCAGCTGTGTGCTTTGCGGCAGGGCAGCCAGCGTACGGGAAAGTGCATCAAGAAAGCGGAGCTCACCCACGGTGGGATCGCGCAGCTCGGCGGCAAACTGCTTGGCCACAAGCTGCAGACCTGCAACGCTGAGATAAAGGGAAAGCTCGTGCTTCAGATCGGCCAATCGCGTAGGTGAGAAGTGAATAAATCCGCGCACAGGCAATTGGTTCGCGGTTATCGCAAAATGTGCTTCCCTCATCATAGCTCGCCTTTCTCGGCCATCAGCCGTCCGTTTTCTATACCCACCAGCCGCACGGGCATCAGCTCGCCGTGCAAGGGGTGCTCTGCGTGAATTGCCACCTCAAGAAAGCTGTCGGTGTGGCCGATGGCAAGACCGTTTTCGTAGGTTTCAAAAAGCACGTTGCGGTGCGGCTGCAGCAGCGCCAGCTCCTGCCGCGCGGCGCGCAAGCGGTTGCCGAGGTCGATCAGGGCGGCGGAACGCGCCTTTTTGGTCGCACCGTCAATCTGGTGCGGCATTGCGGCCGCAGGCGTACCGACACGCGGCGAATAGGCGAACACGTGCATTTGCAAGAAAGCGGCTTCCGCAGCAAATGCCAGCGTATCTTCAAAATCTTGCGCGGTCTCACCGGGGAAGCCGACGATGAAATCGGCGGTCAGCTCAGCTTGGGGCAGGGCTTCGCGTAAGCGCTTGATGCCTGCCAGCGCTTGCGCGCGGTTATACTTGCGTTTCATCGCGGCCAGCACGGGGGAGGCACCGCTTTGAATAGAAAGATGAAAGTGTGGCGCCAAGTGTCGAAGCGCCTTGAGGCGCGTCACAAAGCTCTCCTTCATGAGGGAGGGGTCAAGTGATCCGAGACGCACGCGACCGATGCCTGCGATCGCGTCAACGGCCTCAAGCAGATCGATCAGCGAGACACCGTCGAGATCGCGCCCCCAAGAGGCAGTTTCAATGCCTGTCAGCACCACCTCACGGCAGCCGCTCGCCACCAGGCCCTCCACCTCGCGCACGACCTCGGCAAGCGGCTTTGAGCGCACCTTGCCGCGTGCGGCGGGAATGGCACAGTAGGTGCAACGGTTTTCGCATCCGTCCTCAATTTTTACATAAGCGCGGGTGCGATCAAAGCGTGTGATGCACATCGGCTCAAAGCGCGCATCGGCGAGATCGTTCACGGCAATCTCCGGTTTTTCCCACACGTTTGCGGTGAATATATGCTGCAGGGCGGTTACCACCGAGAGCTTGTTGTCGCTGCCGCAGATATAGCGCACGCCCTCGAGCTTAGCAACCTCCTCGGGGTGTGATTGCGCCAGGCAGCCCGTTACCAGAATGGGGGCTGCGGGGTTTTCGCCTGCCGCGCGGCGTATCATCTGCCGTGCCTTGCGGTCGGATTCTGCCGTTACGGTGCAGGTGTTCACAATATAAGCGTCACACGGTACGTTGGGGTCGCCTACGGCAAAGCCCGCTTTAACGAGTTCTTCCGCAATCGCCTCGCTTTCATATTGATTGACCTTGCAGCCCAGCGTGACGATGCCAACGGTTGTCTTTTTCATATGCGTCCCCCTTTCTGTGGTTTGATATCTTATTTTATCATGTTTTGCGGCATCGGTCAACACCCCCGCAAAGTTTTTCAAAACCACTTGCAAAAAAACGCTATATCATATATAATAATTACATTACAAAGGGAGGTGGCAGTGATGCGCATATTGAAAATTGAAAAAAACGATGCCGGTCAGCGTCTGGATAAGTTTCTCACAAAAGCGGTCAAGGGTCTGCCGCTTTCCATGATGTACAAAGCCATTCGCACCAAAAAGATCAAGGTCAACCGTGCCCGCGCCAAGGAAAATCAAGTGCTGAGTGAGGGGGACGAGATCCAACTCTTCATCAAAGAGGAGTTCTTTGATCTGCCGCAAAACGATGACGGTGCGCTCTCGGCCATCACGCCAAAGCTTTCCGTTGTTTATGAGGATGAAAACATCCTGCTTCTCAATAAGCGTCCCGGTGTACTGGTACATGAGGACACCGCGGGCGGCGAAAACACGCTTATTTTGCACGTCAAGGCTTATCTTTATCAAAAGGGGGAATACGACCCCGCCAAGGAGCAGTCCTTTGCACCTGCACTTTGTAATCGTATTGACCGCAACACGGGCGGTATCGTGATCGCCGCCAAAAATGCCGAGGCGCTGCGCCTCATGAACGAAAAGATCAAGCAAAATGAGATCTCGAAGTTTTATCTTTGTGCCGCGCACGGTAAAATGCCGCGAAAATTCGACACGTTACGGGGCTTTTTGCGCAAGGATAGCGACAAAAATCTGGTTACGGTCTCCGATACGCCCTTGAGGGGCGGCAAAAGCATTGAAACGCGCTATCGCGTGCTCCGTGAGAAAAACGGCAGCTCTTTGCTTGAGGTTGAGCTGGTGACGGGACGCACGCATCAGATTCGTGCGCATCTTGCGCATATCGGTCACCCGCTGCTCGGTGACGGCAAATACGGTCAAAATCGAGCAGAGCGAGGCAGGGGCTACAAATATCAGGCGTTGTATGCCTATAAGCTGGTGTTTGATCCCACGGGGGAGGAGCATGCGCTCTCGTATCTTGAGGGCAAGACCTTTACCATTCCCGAGAGTGACGTCTGGTTTTTAAAGGACTTTGATTGATAGCTGAAACAGAAAGGATAACGGGGCGAGCTGTAGCTTGCCCCGTGCTTTAAATAAGATGATACAAAAACGCTTAAGACCCTACCTGTGGTTGGCTTTGCCCCTATCGGGGATATTGACGGGGCTCTGCCTTGCTTTTCCGCAGATCGGATTTTTGGAGTGGCTTTCGATGATCCCCGCGCTCCTGTTTTTCTTCACGGTGGCACGCGATGAGCGTGTGCGATACCGCCGTATGTATTTGTATGGCTTTTGCTATTATTTCGCGCTTTATATGACGGCGCTGCACTGGTTTTTAAATCTTTACCCCATGGATTTCCTCGGTGTCACCAAGGCTGAGGCGGTGGCGCTGGTGGCCATTTGTTGGGTAGGGCTTTCCTTGCTGCAAACCATCTTTGCCGCGTTCGTCCCGCCGCTTTTTGCTCGCCTTTGCCGCACCGATGTGATGCGTGGCAGATGCTTTCTTGTTCCACTCCTGTTTGCCGCGCAATATGTGGTGGCCGAGTGGAGCCAGACCCTGACGTGGATGGGCGTGCCGTGGGCGCGCTTGGCGCTCGGTCAGATCAATTACGGGGCGGTGACGGGGAGTGCGACGCTCTTTGGCTCATATTTTATCACGTTTGCTATTCTTTTGGTCAACGGCTATCTTGCCTGGGGAATTCTGCACGCAAAGCACTTGCCCGTTTGGCGTCTTTCCGCTGCCGTGGCGGCGGGAGTGCTTGTGCTGCAGCTTGGCGTTGGCGCTGCGGGATACCTCACGGCCAACCCCGAGGAGGGGGAGCCGATCGTGGTGGCTGCGGTGCAGGGAAACGTCGGTTCGGATCTCAAATGGTCGGCAGACAGTCGCCGCAAAAGCTACGAGGTCTACACCAAATATACTGCCGAGGCCGCGGCTGCGGGTGCCGAAATTGTGGTGTTTCCCGAAACCTTTATTCCCGATCGCTTGACTGCCCGCACCGACCTTGGCCTGTTTGTCACAGAGCTTGCCACCACCTATCGGGTCACCATCTTTTGCGGTGGCTTCCATGTGGATGAGGAGGGACGGGAATATAACGCCGTGTTCGCCGTTTATCCCGACGGCACCATTGATGAAAATGTCTATGCCAAGCGCCATTTGGTGCCCTTTGGCGAGTATGTGCCGTGGCGCCCCGTGATTGAATTTTTGCTCCCGCTTCTGGCTGATATCGGTATGCTCTCCGAGGATCTTGCCGCCGGCGAGGACAGCGCTTTGTTTGATACCGAACATGGCAAGATCGGTGCGCTCCTTTGCTTCGATTCCATTTATGAGGAGCTGACGCGGGATAGCGTCGGGGACGGCGCTGAGCTGATGCTTCTGCCCACGAATGACTCCTGGTTCACCGATTCCCGCGGCATTTATATGCACCACGCGCAGGCGCGCCTGCGTGCCATTGAGAGTGGCAGGTGGATCGTCCGCGCGGCAGATACCGGCATTTCCTCGGTGATCTCGCCCGATGGCACCTCCCACGAGGATCAGCCCGCTATGCAGGAGGGTATGGCCCTTTACACGGCTTATGCACGCGGTAGCATCACACTCTATACCCGTATCGGTAATCTGATCGTTTGGCTCGCGATGGCTGCGGTGCTTGCCGTGCCTGCAATTGAGATAATCATATATGTAAAAAAACGCCATCAAGTTGCATAACAAAACGCCCTGCACCAATGGTGCAGGGCGTTTTGTTATGCTGTCATTAGTCGGTCACGTAGGGCAGCAGAGCTACCTGACGGGAACGCTTGATGGCGGTATTGAGCTCGCGCTGATGCTTTGCGCAAGCGCCGGAAATACGGCGGGGCAGGATCTTGCCGCGCTCGCTGATGAATTTGCGCAGTTTAGCGGTATCCTTGTAATCGATAAACTGAACTTTGTCCGCACAGAAAATGCAAACCTTTTTTCTCTTACGGTTCATGGGGCGCGCAGGGCGTGCCACAACTTCGGTTCTATCCATAATTGAACAATCCTCCTATAAATTTAGTTGATCTGTCAGAAGGGCAGATCGTCGTCTGCTTTCAGCTCCTCAAAGTTGGGCGCAGCGGCCGCGGGAGTAGAGAAAGCGGGGGCGGCACCGTACGCATCGGGCGTATAGCTGCCGGAGGCACCTGCCTCATTGCGGCTGTCAACGAACATAGCCTCGTCAACAACGACCTCGGTCGCATAGCGACGCTGGCCCTGATTATCCTGCCAGGATCTGGTCTGGATGGAGCCGGTCACGCAAAGAGCGGAGCCCTTCTTAAAGAACTTGGAAATGAATTCTGCGGTCTGTCGCCAAGCAACGAGGGTGATGAAATCAGCCTGCTGTGCCTGTTGCGCATCGGCAGATCTTGCTTGAAATCTGCGATTGACAGCCAGAGTAAAAGTAACCACGGCAATGCCGCTTTGAGTTTGCTTGAGTTCGGGGTCGGCGGTAAGTCTGCCGCAAAGAACGACCTTGTTGAGATTCAGACTGGACATATCAAACGCCTCCGTGTTGTGAATTATTCGGTAACTTCTTCGGTTGCTTCTTCAGCGGCTGCGGCGGGTGCTTCAACAGCTTCCTCGGCCTTAGCAACTGCTTCGTAATCGAGCTTTACAACGATGGAGCGCATGACGCTTTCATCAATGTTGTAAAGACGCTCAAGCTCTGCGGGGAACGCGGGCTCTGCCTTGAAGGTAACCACAACGTAGTAGCCTTCGGGCATATCGTTGATGGGGTATGCAAGACGGCGCTTGCCCCACTCGGCAACTTCAACGATCTCGGCATTCTTGGCAATGATGTCGGTAAACTTGGTCACAGTTGCCTTGGTAGCCTCCTCGCCGCCCGTTACATCAACGATGAACAGAGTTTCGTAAGAGTTGATAACCTTTTCCATTTTTATACCTCCCTATGGACTTTTATTGACCGCGCCTATGATTTGCGCAGTAAGGAGACGGGGAACTGCTTGCAGCAAATTTCCCGCATCGGTTCGACATTATAACATAAATTCCTTAGACTGTCAATAGCTATTTCAAAATCTTTTGAAAAATTTACAAATTGTTATATTATATTATGATATATGGTACTGCCAGCAGATCGAGATCCCACGCCGGCACCGAGGCATGGCGGGTGAGATAAAGCCTGTGATTGGGGGCAAGCGTGTGCAGGAGCAGCGGCAGAGCAAACAGATCCTCACTGCGGTGATAGCAAGCCACTTTCAGGCGCGGGCTGCATCTCGCGAGGGTAGCTGCGGTGCCGCGCAGCGCTGCTGCTTCGGCGCCCTCCACGTCATATTTGATGAAGTCCGGCTTCGCGTCCGAAAGCAGCGTGTCGGCTGTGACGGTGGGGACGGTCTCGCTTTCCCGCTCGCGACCCGTGCAAAGCCCTGCATTGCGGTTGCCCGAAGCATCAAAGGCTGCGCTGCCGTCACGGTCAAACACCGCTGCGTGATGGGGGATCACACGGCACGGCGTTACGGTTTTCGCCCATGCGTCAAGCTTGCGGAAATTGCGCTTGTCCGGCTCTACGGCAAAGATCTCAGCCAAGGGGGCCCTTTCCAGCATGGCGCGTGCGGTATCGCCGTTATAAGCACCGAAATCGGCCATGCAGCGCACGGTGGCGTAGTTCATCAGCGCCTCCTCGCGCGTCCGGTCGTCGGTGGCTGCCATCAGAAGGTCGTAACGCCCTGTCAGCTTATAAGCAAGTGTGAGGTCGAAGATACGGCGCGAGGTCTCGTCTGCAAGCAGCGCGCGTGCGGCGGCCAGCTCCTCTCGGTGCGCAAGAAAATAATTTTTGTCAAACAGCGCTTCACCGCAAACAGGCACATCCGGCACAAAAAGGGGATAGCGCGCGGCCACACCCTCGATCAGAGCCAGCACATCCTCGCGCGCCGTGCCAAAGGCAAGGAGCACCACGCAACCGTTAGCCGGGTAGGTGGCGGACACCTCGGAAAAAGAGCGCACGGGCATGCCGTGAAAGACCTGCCCGCGCACGAATCCGTCGCTGGCAAAAACGCCGCGCACGGAAATTCCTCTGTTTTCGAGAACCGCCAGAATCTTATCCGCACCGTTGCCCATGCCGTAAAGCCAGATGTCGCGCGTTTCCCGCGCGAGCTGCTCCCAAAGCTCGGGTAGAGTGTGGAGTGTATCAAAGGTCGGTTCGCTCATGCTGTTAACCCATTTCGCCCTGCAGCTTGCGGCCGCCCATCAGGTGGAAGTGCAGATGCTTGACGGTCTGGCAAGCGTCCTCACCGCAGTTGGTGATCACGCGATAGCCGTTCGTCAGTCCCTCGGCCTTGGCAATCTCGGGCACCGCCTCAAAGATTTTTGCCACGTAAAGGCTGTTCTCCGCGTTGATGTCGTCCGCGCAGCAAACGTGTACCTTGGGCACGATCAGCACGTGCACGGGTGTCTGCGGTGCGATGTCGCGAAAGGCGTACACATACTCGTTTTCATATACCTTGGCAGAGGGGATCTCCCCTGCAATGATCTTACAAAACAGGCAATCCATCACGTGCCCTCACTTTACAAATTCGTTGAAAATGGCAACCAGTGCCTTTTCGTAATCCTCTTCGTTCACGCCGATGATGATGTTGAGCTCGCTCGAGCCCTGATCGATCATGCGGATGTTAACGCCGGCATTGTAAATGGCGTCAAATATGCGCGCAGCGGTGCCGCGTGCCTTGACCATGCCGCGACCTACCACGGCAATCAGGCAAAGCCCGTCAAGGATCTCCACGTGGTCTGCCTTGACCTGGCGGGTAATGCTTTGCAGGATGCGCTCGCGGCGACCCTCCAGCGCGGAGGTAGCCACCACAATGCTCATGGTGTCAATGCCCGAGGGCAGGTGCTCAAAGGAAACGCCGTTGTCCTCAAGGATCTCCAGTACGCGGCGGCCAAAGCCGATCTCGGCGTTCATGCGATCCTTTTCGATATTGATGACAGAAAAGCCCTTCTTGCCGGCAAGACCCGTAATGACGCGCTTGGTATCATAGGTCTCGGCAGAGGAAACGATCATCGTGCCCTTGTCGGCGGGGGCGTTGGTATTGCGGATGTTGATCGGGATACCCGCGTAGCGCACGGGGAAGATCGACTCGTCGTGCAAAACGGTTGCACCCATATAGGAAAGCTCGCGGAGCTCCTGGTAGGTGATGGTGTCAATGGGGGGCGGGTTGTCAAGCAGACGGGGGTCACCCATCATAAAGCCCGATACGTCGGTCCAGTTTTCGTAGAGATCGGCCTCAACGGCGCGCGCAACGATGGCGCCCGTGATATCCGAGCCGCCGCGGGAGAAGGTCTTGATGGTGCCGTTGGGCATGCAGCCGTAAAAGCCGGGGATGACGGCATTTTTGTGGCGGCGCAGCTCGTCGGCCAGTACCTCGTTGGTGCGCTCCTCATCAAAGGAACCGTTATCGCGGAAGAAAATGACGTTTTCGGCATCCACAAAATCAAAGCCGAGGTATTTGGCGAGGATGATGCCGTTGAGGTACTCACCGCGCGAAGCGGCGTAGTCACGGCCGGAGGCGTGCAGCATGGCGTTCTTGACGTAGGCAAGCTCACCCGACATATCAAAATTCATGCCGAGCTCGCGGATGATGGAATTATAGCGCTCTGCGATCTCCTCGTAAAAGGCATCGATGTTCTCGTGGTTGCGGATCATCTCGTAGCAATGGTAGAGCATATCGGTGACCTTGGTATCGTTTTTATGACGCTTGCCGGGTGCGGAGGGCACCACAAAGCGGCGTGCGGGATCAGCCTTGATGATATCGGCTACTTGTCTGAAATGCTGGGCATCGGCGAGCGAGCTGCCGCCGAATTTGACAACTTTGGTTTGCATATTGGACTCCTTCAAATAGAATAACAAAGATATTATATGTGTTTTTGGGGGTTCGTGTCAAGAGGGAAAGCTCATTTTGTTTCGTTTTCCGCGAGGTAACGCTCGGCCTGCACGCGGAACAAAGAGGCGTATTTGCCGTCAAGATCCATCAGCTCGCGGTGCGTGCCCTCTTCGGCCACACGGCCGTTTTCCAGCACCACGATCTTAGAGGCAATGGTGGCGGAGGAGAGGCGGTGCGAAACAAATACGGTGGTTTTGTTGCCGCGCAGCTCGTCAAAGCGGCGGAAGACCTCCTGCTCGGCCAAGGGGTCAAGCGAGGCGGTGGGCTCGTCGAGAATAATGATATCGGCGTCGCTGTAAAAGGCGCGGGCGAGTGACAGCTTCTGCCATTGGCCGCCCGAGAGCTCGGTGCCGTCGCGGTCGAAATAGCGCATGAGGTTGGTGTCGTAGCCGCTGCTCAGCTTGTCGATAAAGGAGTCGGCTCCCGCACGGGTAGCCGCTTGCTTGATTTCGTCTTCGGTTCCGTCGCGAGAAAGGTTGCCGAGGCGGATGTTATCCCGCACGGTAAAGGCATACTTGCCAAAGTCCTGAAAGACGATGCCAAACAGGCGTCGCAGCTCCTTGACGTCATAGTCGCGCAGATCGTAGCCGTCGAGCAGGATCTCGCCCTCGGTCGGATCGTAAAGACGGGTAAGAAGCTTAATGAGCGTTGTTTTGCCCGCGCCGTTGAGGCCGACAAGTGCCACGGTCTCGCCGGGGCGGAGGTAAAGGCTCAGATCGTCAATCACGGGTCGGGTCGTGCCGGGGTAGGCAAAGGATACGTGGCGGAATTCCACGGTGTGCTGCGTGCCGTGCGTGACGTGACGCGGCTCCTTGCCGCGGTGAACGACATAGTTCTTTTCCTTGAGGAAGGACAGAAGATTGTCAATAAACAGCGTGCCCTCGTAAATGGTAGCCGAGGTGGTGATCAGCGTAGTGACCGACGAGGAGATCGAGGTGAGCGCGCCCGTGTAAAGCGAATAATCACCGATGAGGTAAGCGCCCTCAAAGACGCCCCAGGCAATATAGGCAAAGAAGAAGCAGGAGAGCAGGGAGGAGAGCACCGCAAAGGCGATCTGCCAGACGTTTTCGCGCACGATCAGGCGGCGTAACCCCTTATAATATTTTTCAAACACCGAGTTGTAGCGCTCGGTCAGCTCGTCGCCGAGATCGTACATACGGATCTCCTTGGCTAAATCCTTATTGACGGCAAGCTCGGCGTAGTAGTTCATTTGTCTGCGATCTACCGACCGCCCGCGCATATACGCAAAGGACTTGCGGCGATAGATAAAATTGACAATGGCGGAGGGCACCGCCGCGAGGGCAATGGCGAGCGCCGCCAAGGGCAGGGCAGAGGCCAAGATCACCACGTAGCCGGCCAGCGAGATCACGGTGCTGATGACGTTGAAGGTAGAGCTTAATATGTGAATGGGACGGTTGCCTGCCTCTCGGTTGGCATTTTCCAGCTTTTCGTAAAAGGCGGGCAGGTCAAAGGAGGAGAGATCAAGCGCCTGTGCTTTTTTCATGATCTCGACCTTCACGTGGCGCACCACGCGCTCACCCGCCATGCGCGTCACGGCGTTGGAAAGGCGCGTGACGACCTTGTTGAGAATGCGATAGGTAAAATAGGCGATCAGCAAAAGCAAAACCATAGAGCCCCAAAAGGCGGCAAGGGTAAAGCTTTGACCAAGAGCACTTTCGGTGATAATGATCTGCAGCTCGTTTAAGATCTTTGCCGAGAGCAGCGCACCCGCCACGGGCATCAGGCCGTCAAAAAGCGCGATAAAGCACATCAAAAACAAGAAAACGGGGCCGCTTTTCCAAACAATGCTGAAAATATAGAAAAGACGGGAGAAAAAGCCGCCGAGCAGCTCCTTCAAATAGCGCGGCAGATCAAGCGGGCCGGTGGGCGGCTTGATGCGGTCGTATTTATATTGCCCCGGGGGCATGCGTCCAGGTTGCATACGCGCGCTCCTTTCAAAAACGAAATAAAACATAAAATATTATATCATAGAAGAACAAAATGTGCAAGGGATAGCACCGAAAAAAGCAAAAAAACATAAAAAGCACAAAATTTTTCACGCGACTTGATTTTGGCAGGGTTTCATGGTACAATGGTAGCAATGACGAAAAAGAGAGGTTTCCTATGTCTGCATATCTGTTTCCGTCCGATATCTTACTGCCCGATTTTGCCGCCGTGAACGGCACCGCTTGGGCTACCATCGCCTGCGACCAGTTTACGGGTGAGCCCGCTTACTGGAACAAGCTGGATGAGCGCGTGGGTGACGCCCCCAGCACGCTGCGCCTCATTTTGCCCGAGGCGTTTTTGAGTGAGACCGAGGCGCGCGTGCCCGTGATACAGCAAAACATGGAAAAATATCTGCGCGAGGTACTGGTGCGCCACCAAAACCGCATGATCTATCTCGAGCGTGAGCAATCCGATGGCAAGGTGCGCCGCGGCCTGATCGGCATGATCGATCTTGAGCAATATGACTATACGCGCGGCAGCAACACGCTGATCCGCGCCACCGAGGAGACCGTGCCCGAGCGCATTCCCCCTCGCCTTGCCGTGCGCCGCGATGCTGTGCTTGAGCTGCCGCACGTGATGCTCCTCATTGATGACCCCGAAAAAACCGTGATCGAGCCTCTTGCCGCCCGTGCCGATACGCTCGAAACGGTATACGATTTCCCGCTTGTGCCCGGCAGCGGTGCCGTGCGCGGCAGATTTGTGGATAGCGTGGGCATCGGTCGCATTGAAAACGCGCTGGCACGCTTGGTGTCCCCCGAACGCATTCGTGCACGCTACGGTGAGGATGTGGCGCCCCTGCTTTTTGCCGTGGGTGACGGTAACCATTCTCTCGACGTGGCCAAGGCCGCATACGAGGAGATCAAGGCAGCACACGGTGAAAGCGCGCTCTCCCACCCCGCCCGCTATGCGCTTGTCGAGGTGATGAACCTGCACGATCCTGCGCTGCAATTTGAGCCGATCTACCGCGTGATGATGGGTGTGGATCCCGACGACGTGCTCACCGAGCTCGAAAAATATTCCTACTCCTTGCACGGCAACGCGGCATCTCAGCAAACGCGCTTCCTGTCGGCAAAGCGCCGCGGCACCATGCACTTCATCTCCCCCTCGGCACAGCTGACCGTGGGCACGCTGCAGACCTTCATTGATGCCTACATCAAGAGCCATCCGGGCGCCTCGGTGGATTATATTCACGGCACCAAGACCGTGGAGACCCTTTGCCGCGCAGAGGATGCCGTCGGCTTCATCTTCACCGGTATGCAAAAGGATGATCTGTTCCGCACCGTCATTTACGACGGCGCGCTTCCGCGCAAGACCTTCTCCATGGGGCACGCGGAGGATAAGCGGTTTTATATTGAGTGCCGCAGAATTAAGTAAACACGGAAAAAATCGCGTCATACGGCGTTGTTCCTCGCAGACAAATTCGCCGAACGTAAGTTCGCCATCATCTGTCTGCTGCGGTACGCCTTGTCTGACGCGATTTTTTCTCGTGCTTTCGAAAGCGCGCATACGGCGTTTCCTTGCTTTGAATTCACCTATAAAAGGGGACGAGATCTTCTCGTCCCCTTTTGTCATGCAAGAATTTTTGTGCCTTGCCCAAAAGCGACAGACTTTGCACGCCGATTGTGGTACAATGCCCTTCGAGGTGAGAGCGTTGGAAAAAACCGTTTGGGGCGATCTTTTGTTTTTCGTCAATTTTTGCATGGATTTTCAATGCCTGTTTTTAACGGCAAAGCTGCTGCACCGTCCGTTTCGTTTGTGGCGCGCAGCGTTGGCGGCTGCCTTTGGTGCCATGTATTCCGTAGCTGCGCTTTTTTGGCAGACGTCCGGCGCGGTTGCTTTTTTGGCCGATCTCTGTGTTTGCCTTCTCATGTGCCTGTTCGCCTTTTTTGAAAAAGGGCGCAGAACGGTGCGCGTTTTTCTGCCTTTTTTGATGTATTTCGGTGTGTCGTTTGCCGTGGGTGGCGCTATGAGTGGCATGGCGTCCTTACTGAGGCACGTTGAGCTGCCCGTTTTTGCGGGGAGCGAGGAGGTGTCCTCCGGGCTTTTCTTTTTGCTTGCGGCAGCAGGTGGCATTTCCACCTTTCTGTGGGGGCGTGTGACTGCGCGGCGGGCGGGGCAAAAGCGTGCGCGTCTGCGTGTTGGTGTGGCGGGGCGCGCGCTCACCCTTGCGGCCATGGTGGACACTGCGAATCTGCTTTTTGATCCCATCAGCGCAAGGCCTGTCGTTATGGTGCGGGAGGAGGTGCTTGTTACGCTTTTTCCCGCTTCTGCTGCGGCGTTGCTCTCACGCGGGGTAACGGCCCTCACCGCCTTGCCGCACGACATGGCACGGCGTGTGCGCCTCCTGCACGCCGCCACGGCAACGGGCGAGGGAATGATGCTGGCCGTGGCGCCCGATTGGGCTTTTCTTGACGTAGGTGACGGCGAGGGGGAGGTCGAGGTTTTGCTCGCCCCGTGCCCCTTGCACATGGGTTTTGATGAATGTGAGGCCTTGTTGCCCGCAGAACTGATAAGGGAGATTTAATAATGCTTTTGTGGTTTCGCCGTTTTTTGGCTTGTATGTTTCGCACCCGTCGGGGGGTATACTATGTAAACGGGCCTGACGTGCTTCCCGCGCCGCTTTCCCCCGAGGAGGAGGCGCAGGCGCTCTCTCGCTTGCCTGATGACGAGACGGCAAGAGGGCTGTTGATCGAGCACAATCTGCGTTTGGTGGTATATATTGCCCGCCGCTTTGAGAACACGGGCACCGGTCTTGAGGATCTTGTGTCGATCGGCACCGTGGGGCTCATTAAGGCAATCAACACCTTTTGCGCCGATAAAAATATCAAGCTGGCAACCTATGCCTCGCGTTGTATTGAAAACGAGATACTGATGTATATGCGCAAGCGCAACGCGCGGCGCGGCGAAATTTCCATTGACGAGCCGCTCAACATCGATTACGACGGAAATGAGCTGCTTCTCTCGGATGTACTGGGCAGCGAGGAGGACGGCGTTTCCTTTGAGCTGGAAAAGCGCGAGGAGCGCCGCGTGGTCAACGAAGCGGTGGCAGCGTTGCCGCCTCGTGAGCGTCTGATTATCGAGCTGCGCTACGGGTTTGCGGGCAAGCGCGAGATGACGCAAAAGGAGGTGGCCGACCTGCTCGGCATCTCGCAATCCTACATATCCCGCCTTGAAAAAAAGATCATTGCCGTGCTTCGACGCGAGATTGCCGAAAAAATTTAAAGAAGTTTTGCAAAACCACTTGCAAAGCGTGAAAAGATGTGGTATAATCAAGCGTAATTTGTAAAAAGAGAGGTGGAAAACATGAAAGCAGGAATTCATCCGTCCTATGAAGACGTCAGCATCATTTGCGCTTGTGGCAATGTTGTAAAGACCAAGTCTACCAACGGCGGGGAAATGAAGGTTGAAATTTGCTCTAAATGTCATCCGTTCTTTACCGGCAAGCAGAAGCTGGTTGACGTGGGCGGTCGTGTTGACAAGTTCAACAGAAGACTCCAGGCAAAGAAATAATCAGTCATTTCACGCAGTCACGCATACGGCGTGGCAGTTCGGGGGCAGGACTTCTGCCCCCTTTTTCTTGTTGTTTTGAGGGAGGTGTGCTTATATGGAAAAAAATGAGGCCATCATCGGCGTGCGCGCCGCGCTTGTCAGCGTGGTGGTGCGCGGCACGGTGGAGGAGGCCGAGGTGAGCCTGGCGGAGCTTGAGCGCTTGCTTGACACCGCAGGCGGCATCACGGTTTTTAAAATGATGCAAAATAAGGAAGCTCCCGACGTGCGCACCTATCTTGGCAGCGGCAAGGTGGCAGAGCTTGCCTTTTACTGTGCCCGTAACGAGGTAGCGCTGGTCGTGTTTGACTGTGAGCTTTCCCCCTCGCAGATCCGAAACCTGGAGGAGGCGCTTGGTGGCGAGGTGCGTGTCATTGACCGTTCCATGCTGATCCTTGATATTTTTGCCCTGCACGCAGCCAGCGGAGAGGGTAAGCTGCAGGTTGAGCTGGCTCAGCTCAAATATACTGCCCCTCGTTTGATGGGGCGCGGTACCGAGCTCTCTCGTCTTGGCGGCGGCATTGGCACCAGAGGCCCCGGCGAAAGCCAGCTTGAGACCGATCGCCGTCATTTGCAGCGTCGCGTGCGTATGCTGGAGGAGGCATTGGCCGAAATGGCGGAGAACCGTCGCACGCAGCGCGTGGCGCGTGACCGTTCCGGGCACGCACGCGTGGCAATTGTCGGTTATACCAATGCGGGCAAGTCGACCCTGCTTAATTATCTCACCGATGCAGGCATCCTCGCGGAAAATAAGCTTTTCGCCACTCTTGATCCCACCACCAGAAAATGTCTGTTGCCCGGTGGTGAAACGATATTGCTTACCGACACCGTCGGCTTTATCCGCAATCTGCCGCATCATCTCATTCACGCCTTCCGTTCGACGCTTGACGAGGCCGTGCACGCCGATCTTTTGCTGATCCTGGTCGATGCCTCCGACCCCGAGGCGGGCGCACAGATCGAGGTGACCGAGGAACTCTTGCGCGATCTTGGCGCGGGGGACAAGCCGGTGCTCTACGTCTTTAACAAATGCGATCTCGGCGCCGCGCTGCCCGGTGTTGCACATGGCCGCGAGGATGTGCTCTATATTTCTGCCGCAACGGGGCAGGGCGTTGACCGCCTGCTTTCCCGCATTGAAGAAAAGCTGCACGCTGACAGTCGGCGCGTCACTTTTCTCATCCCCAACGCCAAGCAGGGGCTGCTTTCCTCGCTTTACCGTAATGCCACCGTGGAAAACGTGGAATACGGCGCTGAGGCTGTCACCGTCACCGCCATTGTAGATGCACGCACCTACGGCCCCTTGCGTGAGTATGATACAAATCCCCCAAGGAGGAGCCTTTGTGGTGAGTAACGAGCTTTTTCGCACCGTTATGACGGATTGCGAAGCAGAAATAGAGGAAAAACGCTCCACGTTTATCGCGGCCGTCAAGCGTGTATCCACCGCTGCCGAGGCCGAGGCCTTTGTCAAGGAGCGCAAAAAAAAGCACCCCGCAGCACGCCACACCGTCTTTGCCTATCTCTTGCGCGACGGAAATAAGCGCTACGGGGATGACAGCGAGCCGCAGGGAACTGCAGGTATGCCGACCCTGAAGGCCATCGAGCAGCGCGGCCTTGAGGACGTGTGCGTGGCGACCACGCGCTATTTTGGCGGCATATTGCTTGGTGCGGGCGGACTTACGCGCGCATACAGCGCCGCAGCGCACGGCGCACTTGAGGCTGCGGGCGTGGCAGAATTCGTACCGTTTACCGACGTTTTGGTGGATCTCACTTATTCCGACTATCAAAGGCTGCTGCAGGAGCTGCCGCGTTTTGAGGCGCGTGAGCGCAGCACCGATTTTGCCGATCGTGTGGCGCTGACCGTGGGATTGCCCGCCCCAAAAGCCGAGGACTTTGTTGCCCGTGTGGTAGATTTGACGGGCGGTCGTGCCATCACCGAGGTGTTGGAAACGAAGCTTGACGTCAAGCCGATCTGAACATAAGGGACTGCGTCATTCGCGCAGACCAAAAACACACGAAATAAATAAAAAAACCGCCTATGCTATCAAACATCGATGGCATAGGCGGTTTTTTGTTTTAAGGTAGAAATTTTTATGAATTTCAATTTTTAGGTGTGTTTTAGCCCTTTTAGAGCACGAACGTTTTAATGGCTTTGATGGCGGTGCCGTTTTCGTAATCGCGCACCTCGCCAAGGGCAAAAAAGCCCCCCGTTTCGTCACATAAGCGCACGCGCGTGCCGACCGGGTAGTTGGTCTTGATCTTTTTTTGGTAGATCTCACAGCCGCTGCGTGAGAGCTTTTCAAAAAAGGCGGAAAGATGCACGGCGGCAAGGTCGTCAAACAGGCTTTCAATGGGCAGCAGGCGCGCTGTGCGTTCCTTGGTGTCCATGCCCTCCAGCGCGTCAAGCGTGGTGCAATCTTCAATATCGAAATTACCCGTTTTTGTGCGGTGCAGAGCCGCCATCGCGCCGCCGCAGCCAAGCAGCTTGCCGATGTCGGCGCAGAGTGTACGAATATAGGTGCCCGCCGAGCAGGTGACCGAAAGGCGGTAACGTGCAGGGTCATCCGTGGGGGTGACGCCGAGTGCGTGGATCAAGACCTCACGCGCCTCACGCTCCACCTCAATGCCGCGCCGTGCAAGGTCAAGCAGCTTTTGGCCGTTTACCTTCAGGGCACTGTACATCGGCGGTGTTTGCAGGTAAGGGCCGCAAAAGCCCGCTGCCGCACGGAGCACGTCCTCTTGCGCGGGAAGGACCGCACACGTGGTGAGAATTTCGCCCGTGGTGTCCTCGGTGTCGGTGGTGAGACCGAGCTGCAGCGTAGCCTCATAGCATTTGTCGTGCACGGCAAGGTATTCCGCTGCCTTGGCTGCGCGGCCGATCAGCAGCACCAGCACACCTGTGGCCATCGGATCGAGTGTGCCCGTGTGTCCCACGCGTCGTGTGCCGAACAGTCGGCGCACGCGCCCCACCACATCGTGCGAGGTAAGTCCCGCAGGCTTATTGATCAAAAGTACGCCGCAGGGCTCTTGCAGTTCTGTCATAGCTTTCTCCCAAAAGGCCGATGCGTGCTGCATCGGCCTTTTCCAGTTTTTTAATCAATTTTTAATCAAAATATACAGTTGCCGCGTGAATGGGGAAGCCCTTTTCCGAAAAGTTCTTTTCGTATTCGGTCATTACGTTTCCCTCGTTCAGGGGGCTGTTGTGCAGGTCGCGCGTGACGTCGGTGACGCGCAGCCCCACGGCTTCGAATTCCTCAAGCGAGAAGTCAAACAAATTGACGTTGTCGGTCTTAAAGCGCAGCACGCCGCCCACCTTTAAAACCTCGCGGTAGCGCGCGAGAAAGTCGCGGTGCGTGAGGCGACGCTTTGCGTGACGCGCCTTGTGCCACGGGTCGCTGAAATTGAGGTAAAGGCAATCAATGCTGTGCGCGGGGAACCACTCGGTCAGGTTTTCTGCGTTGCCGATGAGAAAACGCAAATTGTCGGGGCGGGTGTCCTTGGCACGCTCGGCCTTTTCAAGCGCAAGCACGGCCACGTCGGCTACGCGCTCCATGGCAATGAAATTGAACTCGGGGTGCGCCGCAGCCATGCCGCAGGCAAAGTTGCCCTTGCCGCAGCCGATCTCCAAATGAATGGGACGCCGCTCGGCAAAAAAGGCGTCGGGACCGTCCTTTAATTTGGCGGTATCTTCGATCAGCAGATCAGCACAGGCGGCGATGCGCTCGGCACCGTGCTTTTTCTTGCGGGCGCGCATCAGACGTTGAAACGGAAGACCACGATGTCTCCGTCCTCCATCACGTACTCTTTGCCCTCGCTGCGCAAAAGGCCTGCTTCCTTCACGCCGTTCATCGAGCCAATGCGCTCAAGATCGGCAAAGGCAACCACCTCGGCACGGATAAAGCCGCGCTCGAAATCGCTGTGGATCTTGCCCGCAGCGCCGGGGGCCTTGGTGCCGCGCGTGATGGTCCAAGCGCGTACCTCCTTGGGGCCCGCGGTAAGGAAACTGATCAGACCAAGCAGGGAATAGCTTGCCTTAATGAGACGGTCAAGACCGCTTTCGGGAATGCCGAAGTCGTCAAGAAATGCCTGCTTTTCTTCGCCCGAAAGCTCGGCGATCTCAGCCTCTATCTGTGCGCAAACGGGCAAAATGCCGGCGCCCTCACTCTCGGCAAACTCTTTTAATTTGGCGTACATCGGATTGTCAAGCGGCTCGTCGCCCACGTCCTCCTCGCCGACGTTTGCCACGTAGATCACGGGCTTCATGGTCAGCAAAGGTGTGTCAAAGAGCACGGCACGCTCGTCCTCGCTCAGCTCCACCGTGCGGGCGGTGCGTCCCTCGGTGAGTGCTGCAAGCACGCGCTCAAGCACGGCCAGCTCGGCGCCAAGGGTTTTGTCACCCTTCATAGCCTTTTTGGTGCGGTCAATGCGGCGCTCAAGCATTTCGATATCCGAAAAGATCAGCTCAAGGTTGATGGTCTCAAGGTCGCGGATGGGATCTACGTCGCCGTCCACGTGGATGATGTTGTCGTCCTCAAAGCAGCGCACCACGTGCACAACGGCATCCACCTCGCGGATGTGCGAGAGGAATTTGTTGCCAAGTCCCTCGCCCTTGGAGGCGCCGCGTACCAGACCCGCGATATCAACAAATTCGATCACCGCAGGGGTGTATTTTTCGGGTGCATACATGGCAGCAAGATAATCCATGCGTGCGTCGGGCACTGCGACCACGCCCACGTTGGGCTCAATGGTGCAAAAGGGATAGTTGGCAGATTCCGCGCCTGCACTCGTCAGGGCGTTAAACAGGGTGCTTTTGCCAACGTTCGGCAGGCCCACGATACCAAGCTTCATAGTCGTAACTCCTTATTTTGTGAATAATCATAAATTCTATTATAGCGCTTTTTCGCGTTTTTTGCAAGAGTGTTCATAAAAATATTTAAAACAGAGCATGTTTTTCCCGTTTCTTAACACTTTTTTCAAAAAAGCCCTTTTCAAGTACACAAAAATGTGATATAATAATTAATAATTCTAAAATTTTGCACCGCCGACAGACGCGGCATGTGCAAAACGTGAATCGGGAGGATAAGACCGGCATGGTAGGAACAAAAATTCTCATTGTCGATGATTTGCATTTTTGCGAGGTGCTGAGAGCGCATTTCGAGGACGAGGGTGCAGCCGTTACCGTGCTGCAAAATCGTACCGAGGCGGTCGGGCTTGCCAAAAGCATTCATCCTGAGTTGGTTCTCTTAGGCGGGGGGGCTCGCGCCGAGCGCGAGAGCACGCAGCTGTTAACCGAGCTGCACCGTACCTGTGCCGTGCCCGTGGTGATGATGGCAGCCACCGACGATGTGGGTGCACGCCTTGATTGGTTTGAGGCGGGTGCTGACGATGTGCTGGTCAAGCCCTTTGACTTAAGAGAGCTTGCCGCCCGCGTGAAGGCTGTGCTGCGCCGTGTGCGCGCAGGGCAGACGCGTGAGAGCGGTGATGTGATCCGCTTTGATAATTTCGAGATCAGCCAGGAACGCTTTGAGCTGCGCCTGAGGGGCAAAAAGGTGGAGATCCCGCCCAAGGAGCTCCAGCTCCTTTATTGCCTTGCTTCCAGCCCGAACCGCGTATTCAGCCGCGAGCAGCTGCTCGAGCATGTGTGGGATTTTGCATTTCTCGGTGACAGCCGTACCGTAGACGTACATATCAAGCGCCTGCGCGAAAAGCTGAAGGACGTATCCGATAAATGGGAGCTCAAGACCGTTTGGGGTGTGGGCTACAAATTTGAACTTTACAATTAAAGCAGCTTCGGTCATCCATTGTGTTGCCAAGCAGTACGGCAACACGCACGAAAGGAGCTCGTATGGAAGAACGTGAAAACAATCTCTCCGATCTGGAGAGGGGCGAAGTGCCCGCGGCGGAGCCGACCCGTGAAACGGCGGAAAACATCACCGAGGCACACGCCGAAACAGATACAGTAACCAAAGAGTTGGACGCGCCCCCCGAGCAGGTCTTAGATGCGTCCCTCACATCCCCGTGTGAGGCTCCTGCCACGGAGCCGACCGATTTGCCCGCCGAGGCGCAAGCCGACGACGGGCAAGAAGAAAGTGAAGCCGCGCTGCCGATCGCGCTTGACTGGCGCTTCGGCCGTCGTGAGGAGGATGCGCCCGTGCAGCAAAAGGGTGCTTCCAAGCGATTCTTCGGTGTGTTTTGCGGTGTGGTGGCCGCTTGCCTTGCCATCCTTATCGTGACACTCTTTTTAGGCGATGCCGGTATTCATATCGTGCGCACCCTTGCGTATGACCGCACCGTTTTCGTGCGCGAAAACGATACGGGTGAAATCGGCTTGCTTGCCCCCGAGGAGGCAGCTGAGCTGGTAAAGCGCTCCACCGTCACCGTATCGGTGCGCACCGCGCTCGGTGCAGGCATCGGCTCCGGTTTTATCTACCGTGAGGACGGATACATTTGTACCAATCAGCACGTGGTTGAGGACGCGACCTCGGTCCAGGTGATCTTTGCCGACGGCACCGCAATGGATGCCACCGTGGTCGGCACCGACGTCATGTCTGACCTTGCGGTGCTCAAGGTTGACAAAAACGGCTTAACGCCCCTGAAGCTCGGCACCTCTGCCGCGGCGCTGGTGGGTGAGACGGTTGTGGCCGTCGGCACGCCCGCCAAGATTGATTATGCGGGCACGGCCACCTTCGGCAAGATTTCCGCCATCAACCGCATCGTTTCTCTGACCGACGATAGCGGTGTGGTGAATAAAAAAATGACTCTGCTGCAAACCGATACCAGCGTGAACCCCGGCAACTCGGGCGGCCCGCTTGCCAATATGTATGGCGAGGTCATCGGCATTGTGGTAATGAAGGTCTCGTACTTTGGCGGTACGGTTTACGACGGCATCGGCTTTGCCATTCCGATCGACGGTGCCAAGCTGATTTTGGATGCCATCATTGAAGACGGCGCCTTTACCGGTAAAAATCCCGTTGCTACGGGCAGATCGCTGCTTGGCATCGGCGGCATCGGCGTTGTGGGAGAGTATTGGTATTCCGATCCTGCCTCCTCCGACCGTGCGGTTTCGAAGGAAGAGGTGGAGGGATACACCTATATTCCCTACGATGGCGTGTACGTGATCTCGATCAACGAGGCCAACGCGCAAGGTAAGCTGCAGGTCGGGGATATTATTACGCAGATCAACGGCCTCAATATGTACACGGTCTATGACGTGATCGATCATGTCAATCGCTATCCCGTCAATGCAACCGTGACCTTAACGGTGCAGCGCCCGACCGTCACGGGCTATCGGCTGCTGACTGTTGATATCGTGCTACTCGAAGAACGATCCTAAGCTTTTATTGAAAGGAGCTCCTATGTTTGCATTTCTTGATCCCTTACGCACCATAACCTCCGATAATACGGTTTGGGTGGCGCTGCTGCGCTTGTCCGTGGCCGCTTTTTGCGGTGGCTGCATCGGTCTTGAGCGAGGCAAAAAGCGCCGTCCCGCAGGCTTTCGCACGCATATGCTTGTTTGCATTGCGGCAGCGCTTGCTATGATCATCAGCCAGTATCTGACGATGATGATCACCGAGCATTGGCTCGTTCTCATCGGTGATCTGAAATCTCCGGGCAGTATTTCTACCGACGTGTCGCGTTTCGGCGCGCAGGTCATCAACGGCATCGGCTTCCTTGGTGCGGGCACCGTGATCGTGACGGGGCGTCAGCAGGTCAAGGGCCTCACCACCGCAGCCGGTCTGTGGGCTTCCGCCTGCATGGGCCTTTGCATCGGCGCCGGCTTTGTCGAAGGCGCACTGGTTGCCTGCCTGCTCATCATTTCTACCATTACTGCCTTTACGCATCTTGAGCGCTTTATCGTTTCCCGTGTGCGCAATATCAACCTTTACATAGAATTTGCCCACGTGGATGATGTTGGTGCCGTGATCTCGGCCATCAAGGCGCAGGATATCCGCATTTTTGACGTGGAGATCAATAAGAGCCGTGAGACGGGCGGCAATCAAAGCGCCGTTTTCTCGGTTTTGCTGCCCAAGCGTATGTCTCATGCCACCGCGCTTTCCATCGTGGCAAGTGTGGAAAACGTGCGCGCCATTGAAGAACTGTAAGGAGGAGTGAGGACTATGACCGAAATTTTGAATTATCTTCGCTTTGCGGATGGCTTTCATATGTGGGGGGCCGTGTTTCGTTTGGTATTGGCCGTGATTTGCGGCGGCATTATCGGCATTGAGCGTGAGTACAAGCGCCGTCCTGCCGGCTTTCGTACGCATATTCTGATTTGCCTCGGTGCATCGCTTACCACGCTGACCAGCCAGTATCTGTTGCTTGAAATGGAGTGGTTTACCGATCTTGCCCGTCTTGGCGCGCAGGTCATTGCAGGCATGGGCTTTATCGGTGCAGGTACCATTATCGTTACCAAGCGCCGTCAGGTGAAGGGTCTTACTACGGCGGCAGGCCTTTTCGTCTCCGCGATCGTGGGCCTTGCCATCGGCGCAGGCTTCTTCGAGGCTGCTCTCATCGCCACGCTGCTGATTTTGATCATCGAATTGCTGCTGTCGCGCTTTGAGTATTTCATCATGTCCACGTCGCGCAATATCAACCTCTACATTGAATATAAGGAAAATGAGAGCTTGATCCGGATGACGGAATATCTGCGCTCGCATCACGTAAACGTCAGCGATCTGCAGATCACGAAATCGGGCGCCGCCTCTCAAAATCCTTGCGCGATCTTTTCCTTGGATATGCCGCGCAAGCTGACGCACGATAAGCTGATGACGGCTCTTTCGGGTATCGCGGGCGTGATATCTGTTGAGGAGCTTTGATACAAAACATAATAAAAAGGCTGCCTCAAATGCAAAACGCATTTGAGGCAGCCTTTTTTAGCGCTTATTTTAATTCATCCAAAAAATACGCATTGGTGCAGGCGTGTCTGCCACGCTCGTCTATTACCGTGAGACGGAAATAGATGCAATTTTCGTCCACGGGGAAGGTCGCCTCGGTCAAGGGCGTGTCTCCCTCGGCATAAGCGATCTTGGCGTAGCGCATACCCGTTGTCATCAGAATGCGGTCGGCAGCCGAGCACTTGACGGTGACCTGTCCGTCCTCAAAGTAAAGCTCGGTGATCTCGGGCGCCTCGGAGGCGTAGAAATTGCCGGCCTCCAGCGCTTGGGTGATATCGCGGTAGGCAAGGCGGTCTGCTTTGATCATGGTAAAGGCAACGAAGGAGTCGCTGCGTCGCGAGTCGAGAGGGGAGCCGTTGTGATTGTCGTCGGCGCCGATGCAATAAATGCGCTCGCCTGCGCGCAATATGTCGTCATATACGCGCGGGTTGTATTCCTCCCAGCCGCTTGCAAGGCAGCCGCCGTTAAACATCTCAAAGGCGTGCATGCCGTGGTAGCCCATGTAATTACTGTAATCCTCGCAGGACCAAGTGGGGTGGTTATAGGTGACGAAAAAGCCCTTGTCACGGTAGATCTGCATCATTTCCGAGATGGCCTCGCCGCTGTATTTACGCTCGTAATCGGGCTGAGTTTGGTCAAACTTTACCTTCTCGCGGTGATTGACGGCGTTGCCAAACAGGTATTTTTCGCGGTGCCAGCAGGGCTGCGTGATATTGTCCTGCTCCAGCGCGATGCAGCAGATGTGGCAGGTCTTGCGCTGGTTGTAAAGCTCCTTGCCGGGAGATTTGGGCTCGGTGGGCTCCACCTCAAAGGCGTTGAGCGCGATGAAGCTGTCGTCACAGAGCTTTGGATGGGGAATGAGAATGTCGTGGTCGGTGTAGGCCACGACCGAGTAGCCTCCGCTTTGATAGATCTCCTTGATCTCCTCGGGAGTCTCTTTGCCATCGGAAAGGTTGGTGTGGCAATGTAGGTTTGCCTTGTAAAAGTTTCCCTCTTTTGGCAGCAGATATTTTCTCACGGTTACAGCACCTCGGCTTTCAGATTCAGCTCTTCAAAGGGAGAGACGTCGTTGATGAATACCGGCAAAAGGCGCACGGCAAAGTGGAAGCTCTTTTCCGAGAAACGGTATTTGGGTAACAAAGCGGGGCCGCAGGAGTTGGAGCCGATGCCGTTGTGGCGGTAATCAAGATGGAGCACGGTTTCCTGCAGGGGCGTCAGCTCAAAGTCGTGGGCGGTTTCTGTCAGCTGCTCATCGGTGAAGTGGGAGCAGTTGAAGCTGAAATCCTGCTCGGTGCGCAGCGCAAGCAGCCCGTGTCCCTCGCGGTTGGTTACACTCACCCACTTGGTGTCGGTGTGCGCCATATTTTCCTGCGGGCGCACAAAGTGCTCAAAGTGATCGGTCACGGTGGTGCGGAACAGGCCGAGGTAAGAGGAATGGCGCATATCAACGTAGGAGGCGCCGGGGCCGCGACCGAAGAAGGAGAGCTGCTCAAAGCCTGCGGGAAGCTTGCAAACCATGCCAAAGCGGGGAAGCATATCGTGCGTGGAAAAATCTCTTACTGTTGCATCGAAGCTAAGGGTCACGCCGCCTGCCGCATCAAACACGTAAAGGGCCTTCGTGCGCAAGGCAGGACGCACGATCGGGCCGCCGAGCGAGAGCTCGGCCTCCACGCAAACGGCGGTGTCGGTGACCTTTGTCAGCGCGCAGGCATAGCACTTGGTTACGGCTCTGTCAAAGTGATCCTCGCTGATCCAATTTTTCTTCACGCGACGGTCGTTGTCGGTCGGCGCACGCCAGATGGTGAGGTCAAGGGGAGCAGAAAGCAGCTCTGTGCCGTTGTCCACAATGGAGGTGAGAATGCCGCGGCGTTTATCTACGGTGTAGCGCGTGGTGGGTGTCGTGACAACGATGCTGCCGTCGCCGTCAAAGGCGCGGAGCTTGCACGTGGGTGTTGGAGCCGTCACGGCAGTGTTTTCGGAAAGCTCAAATTGCGTAAAGCCTACCTCGTAGCCGGCGGGTGCCCAGAGGGTCGATTTGTTCTGGCAAACGCGCACGGTGAGCGTGCACCAAGCGCCCGTCAGCGCGGCATCCCAATGCGGTAAAGTGTAGGTGCGGCTGCGCTCAGGGGCAATGTGAAGCTCCGTGATGCGCCCCTCGGCGACCGTTTCGCCGTTGCGTGCCAGCGTCCAGTAAAGATCAAGGTCGGCAAGGGAGGTGAAGTGGCGCAGGTTTTTGATGCGCAGCTTGCCATCCTCGTAGGTAGCCTCAAAGGGTTTGATGACTTGCTTGTATTCGAGCATGCCCGTGTGAGGCTTGCGGTCGGGAGAAACAAGACCGTCCACGCAGAAGTTTGCGTCATTCGGGTAGTCGCCGAAGTCGCCGCCGTATACAAAGTGGGGGTCTGCAGGGTCGGTGCTGGTAGCTACCGAGTGGTCAAGCATTTCCCACACGCAGCCGCCAAAGAAGCAATCGTATTTGTAGATCAGATCCCAATATTCCTTGAGGTCGCCGGGGCCGTTGCCCATCGCGTGGCTGTACTCGCAGAGGAAGAAGGGGTTTTTCAGATGCTTGTTCGTCATGTAGTTGGTCACGATGTCGTCAAGCGTCGGATACATACGGCTGTCCACCGAGACCACGTCGGAGTGCAGCTTCTCGCGCGGCAGGGGGGGGATGTGCGTGGGCATACGCTTGCAGCCGTCCTTGGCGCGGCGGGTAATGTCCTCGCAGTGCACCAAGTTGCGCGGGTCTCGCTCGCGCAGGTAATCTGCCATGGCCGTCTGGTTTTTGCCTACGCCCGATTCGTTGCCGAGCGACCACATGATAATCGAGGGGTGGTTCTTGTCGCGCTCGTACATACGGGTAACGCGATCAAGCAGCGCCTCGCGCCACTCCTCGCCATCGGAAAAGTAATCCCAGTTGCCTACCCAGATCGTGCCGTGCGTTTCGTAATCGGTCTCGTCGACCACGTAAAAGCCGAGCTTGTCGCAAAGCCCGTAAAAGCGCGGGTCGTTCGGGTAGTGACTGGTGCGGATGGTATTGACGTTGTGGCGTTTGAGAAGCAAAAGATCCTCGGTCATATGATCCATCGGTGTGGCAGAACCGAGGTAAGGATGGCTGTCGTGGCGGTTGACACCCTTTGCCTTCACTTTTTTGCCGTTGATCAGGATGGTGCGCTTGACCACGCGCACGTCACGGAAGCCTACGAACAGGCAAATGTGCTCGTTGCCTGCGGTCAGCAGGAGGCGATACAGATTCGGCGTTTCGTCGCTCCAGAGCAGAGGAGCGTTGACCGAAAGCGAAAGCTGTCCCTCACCCTCCACCTGCGTCTCGCCACCGTCTACTTGGCAGCCGTCCGGTGTTTCCAGGCGGTAGGCTACGCGGCAGCTGCCCTCGGTGAGCAACGCGACCTCGGCACGGGCTGTGCCAAAGTCGTCGGTAAGGTACGTGCGCACGTCAATATCCTTGATGTGCGCGGGGTCTCTTGCCAGAAGATAGACCTCACGGAACAGACCCGAGAAACGGAACTTGTCCTGATCCTCAAGATAAGAGCCGTCGCACCATTTCAGCACCACCACGGCAACCGTGTTGGTGCCTGCCTTCAGGTAGGATGTCACGTCAAATTCGCTGGTCATATGGCTGACCTGGCTGTATCCGACGAAGGCGTTGTTGATAAAGAGATAAAAGCAGGAATCCACACCCTCAAAATTGAGGTAAAAGCGCTTGGCAGTCAAGGCCTCGGCGCAAATCTCAAAGTCTCTGATGTAAAGGCCACAGGGTGTATCATCGGGCACGAAGGGCGGGTCAAAGGGAAAGGGATAGGAAGTGTTGGTGTAGTTCGGCACGTCGTAGCCGCGACCAAGCAGGGTCTGCCAGGAGCGGGGCACAGGCATTTTGTCCATGTCTTGACGGGAGAACGTGTCGTCGCGGAAATCGGTTAACTCATGCAGCGAGGGGAACAGACGAAAATCCCAATCGCCGCAAAGAGAGGTGAAATAAGCGCTCTTGCCGCGGTTGTCGCCAAGTGCGCGCACATCGCTTTCGTACGGTATAAAATAAGCGCGGGGCTGCTCGGTGCCCACATGCAGGCGATGCGGGTCTTGATGGCAATCGAAATTAAACTTCATATTAATTCCATCCTTTTCTCGTTTTGGCCGATAAAGGCTTAATTTATTCTATCATGCAAAGCGTGGGGTGTCAATGCGAAAAGGGAAAATTTCAATTGTAATTTTGCGTCTTTTTTCTCTTTACAAAATGGCAAAAATATGGTAAAATACCTTGTATGCTTGTTTTGTGAAGGGAGGAGCCGAGGTGCGTCTTGATAAGCTTTTAACGGTCACCGCCACCGCTACGCGCAGCGAGGCGGCGCGCGCCGTGCGTGCCCGTCGCGTGCTGGTGAATGGCGTTCCTGCCACAAACGCAGCCATGCAGATCGATCCGCAGGTCGATGCCGTGGTGTATTGCGGCACTCCCGTTTCCTACCGCGCACATCACTACATTATGCTAAACAAGCCGCAGGGCTACGTGAGCGCAACCGAGGACGGTAAGGATCCCACGGTTTTGGAGCTTTTGCCGCAAAAATATACCGCGCTCGGACTTTTTCCGTGCGGCAGGCTTGATAAAAACACGCTGGGGCTGATGCTCCTGACCGATGACGGAGAGCTTGCACACCGCTTGCTTTCACCGCGCCGACACGTGGCAAAGCGCTATTATTTTCGCGTGAAATTTCCGCTGACTGCCGCCGAATGCGAGCGCTTTCGCGCAGGCCTGGTGCTGGAGGATGGCTACGAGACGAAGCCCGCAGATATTGCGCTGCACGAGGATATGCATTCCGGCGTCATTACGCTGATTGAGGGAAAATACCACCAGATCAAGCGCATGATGCAGGCGCTGCATAATCAGATCACGCATCTTGAGCGCATCAGTTTCGGCCCACTCAGCTTACCCGCTGATCTTGCCCGCGGGGAATGGCGCGAGCTGACCGCCGCGGAGGAGGCTGCCCTGCAGGCTGCCGCCGAATAGTTTTGTATTTATTGAAAGGAACCCCGATATATGGCTCAAACGATTTTTGAAACACTTGCCAAAGAGCTTTCGCTCACACTCGACCAGGTAGAAAAAACCGTCGCTCTGATGGACGAGGGGAATACCATTCCCTTTATCTCCCGTTACCGCAAGGAGGTCACGGGCTCGCTTGACGATACGCAGCTGCGTAAGTTAGAGGAGCGTCTCAAATACTTGCGCAATATCGAGGCGCGTCGCGCCGAGGTCAAGAACCTGATTGCCGCGCAGGAAAAGCTGACGCCCGAGATCGAGCGTGCGATCGACAATGCCGTCACCATCACCGAGATCGACGATATCTACCGTCCCTTCCGCCCCAAGCGCAAAACGCGCGCCTCGGTGGCACGTGAAAAGGGTCTTGAGCCCTTGGCTGAGGCCTTGATGGCGCAGAAAGCGGTCTACGAGCCCACCCTTGACGAGCAGGCTGCTGCTTTGGTGGACCCGGAAAAGGGTGTTAACACGCCCGAGGAGGCCTTTGCCGGTGCGATGGATATCATCGCCGAGGATATTTCCGACAACGCCGCATACCGCAAAGGTATTCGCAATCTTACCGTTGCGCACGGTGTGATCGAGACCAAAAAGGCCAAGGACGAGCCCTCGGTATATGAGCAGTATTACGAGCATAGCGAGCCCATCAAAAAGATTCCCGGACACCGTGTGCTGGCCATCAACCGCGGTGAAAAGGAAGAGTTTTTGAAGGTCAGCGTCACCGTTCCCACCGATATCGTACTGAATTATCTTTTTAGTCTCGTGGTAAAAACGGGGGAGAGCCCTGCCAAAAAGTATGTCAGCGCGGCTGTGACCGACAGCTATGAGCGTCTGATCGCGCCCTCCGTTGAGCGCGAGATCAGAAACGACCTTTTCGATGCTGCAAGCGAGGGTGCCATCGTGCTCTTTTCCGACAATTTGCAGCACCTTTTGATGCAAGCTCCCATCAAGGGCAAGACCGTGCTTGGCTTTGACCCCGGCTATGCCCACGGCTGCAAGCTTGCCGTGTGCGACAAGACGGGCAAGGTGCTCGATACTGCTGTGATCTATCTTCACCGCGAAAATCAGGCCAAGGATATCATGAAGCGTCTGATCGTAAAATGGGGTGTTGACGTGATTGCCATCGGCAACGGCACCGCTTCTCGCGAGAGTGAGAAATTCGTGGCAGCCCTGCTGCGTGAAATGAGTGTCAAGACCAAATATATCATCGTGAGCGAATCGGGCGCATCGGTCTACTCGGCCTCCAAGCTCGCCGCCGACGAGTTCCCGGAATTTGACGTCATGCAGCGCTCGGCTGTTTCGATCGCGCGCCGCTTGCAGGATCCCTTGGCGGAGCTTGTAAAGATTGATCCCAAGGCTATTGGCGTGGGGCAGTATCAGCACGACATGAAGCCCGCCCGCCTTGACGAGGCGCTTTCGGGCGTTGTGGAGGATTGCGTAAACCGTGTCGGCGTTGACCTCAACACCGCCTCGCATTCCTTGCTTTCCTATATTTCCGGCGTGAATGCGGTGAGTGCCAAAAACATTGTCAAATACCGTGAGGAAAACGGTGAATTTGAAAGCCGTGCCGAGGTGCTGAAGGTGCCCCGTATCGGCGCCAAGGCCTTTGAGCAATGCGCGGGCTTTTTGCGTGTGCCCGGCTCTCGCGAGGTGCTTGATAACACAGGCGTTCACCCCGAAAGCTATGCTGCCGCACATGCGCTGCTCGCGCGCTTCGGCTATACGGAGGATGACGTCAGAGAAGGCAAGCTTGCCGGCATTTCCAAGCAGATCGCCAAGGAGGGCACGAAAAAGCTGGCTGCCGAGCTCGGCATCGGTGAGCCCACGCTCGTGGATATTGCTGCGGAGCTCGAAAAGCCCGGGCGCGACCTGCGTGACGATTTTGCACCGCCGTTGCTTTCCGAGGATGTGTTGGAAATGACCGACCTCAAGCCGGGGCAGGTGCTTTCCGGCACCGTGCGTAACGTGATCGACTTTGGTGCCTTTGTTGACATCGGCGTGCATCAGGATGGACTTGTGCATATTTCCGAGCTTTCCGACAAGTTTGTCAAGCATCCCCGCGACGTGGTTTCGGTGGGCGATATCGTGCGTGTGCGCGTGCTCTCGGTTGACGTGGCCAAGAAGCGCATTGCGCTTTCGATGAAGACGATGAAGGGCGAGAACTAAGACCTCTCTCTCGTGCGAACAGATGTCGAAAACGGTTCGTTTTGCGCCGAATTTGCAGGCGTTTGTTCATAAATGAACGGTTTTTGCCAAAACGCAAGTGCAAGGTGTGCAAATGGTGAAAAGAAAAAGATTTTAATTGTGCACCTTGCATAAACGAAACAACTATTTTTCGTGGTTTTACCATCTTCCCATTTGACGGGAAATTTGATATAATAATACTCGATTAGAAATATACGTTTGGGGCATTTTTGCCCCCGAACAGGAGGATTTATCATGGCAAGCTTGTCCCTGAGACACATTTACAAAAAGTACCCCGGCGGCGTTACCGCAGTTTCCGATTTCAACCTCGAGATCAAGGATAAGGAGTTTATCGTATTCGTCGGTCCTTCCGGTTGCGGTAAGACCACTACGCTCCGTATGATCGCGGGCCTTGAGGAGATCACCGAGGGTGAGCTTTTCATCGGCGACCGTCTCGTAAACGACGTAGCTCCTAAGGACCGCGACATCGCGATGGTGTTCCAGAACTACGCTCTGTATCCCCACATGACCGTGTTCGATAACATGGCATTTGGCTTGAAGCTGAATAAGACCCCCAAGGAAGAGATCAAGCGCCGCGTAGAGGAGGCTGCTCGTATCCTTGATATCACTCACCTCCTTGACCGTAAGCCCAAGGCTCTGTCCGGCGGTCAGAAGCAGCGTGTAGCTCTTGGCCGTGCTATCGTGCGTAACCCCATGGTATTCCTGCTTGACGAGCCGCTTTCCAACTTGGACGCAAAGCTCCGTGCAACCATGAGAACCGAGCTTACCAAGCTTCACAAGAGCGTTGGCACCACCTTCATCTACGTAACGCACGACCAGGTCGAGGCTATGACCATGGCAACCCGTATCGTAGTTATGAAGGACGGTCTCATTCAGCAGGTCGATACTCCTCAGCACCTGTACGATATGCCCTGCAACATCTTCGTAGCAGGCTTTATCGGCACCCCTCAGATGAACTTCATCAACGGTACTCTTACTCAGCCTAAGGGCACCAAGGATCTTTACTTCAACTTCGACGGCAACTCCCTCAAGCTTCCCGCAGAGAAGAACGCAGAGGGCGAGCTCGATGAGTACATCGGCAAAGAGGTCGTTGCAGGTATCCGTCCCGAGTGCATTCACGACGATCCCAGCCACCTCGGTATGTTCCCCGAGAGCTGCATCGATGTTGACGTTGACGTAACCGAGTTGATGGGCGCAGAGATCTATCTCTACCTCAACAGCTTTGATAAGGTTGTAGAGGATGGCTCCAACAAGTCCATTCCGAAGGAGCCCACTAAGATTACCGCGCGCGTTTCCTCTCGTTCCACCAGCCGCGCCGGTGACAAGATTCAGATTGCCATCGATGTATCTCGTGTACATATCTTTGATAAGGACACCGAGCGCTGCATCGTTCACTAAGAGA
The DNA here is from genome assembly GCA_017453325.1 of Clostridia bacterium. Lineage (GTDB taxonomy): Bacteria > Bacillota > Clostridia > Oscillospirales > CAG-272 > Firm-07. The sequence goes on along the minus strand of JAFTKK010000084.1, from coordinate 25,013 downwards.
GGCATATTTGCGATAGAACAAAGCCCACGGAAAAATCCGTGGGCTTTTCTGCGCTCTCTTGCAAACTCGGCGTAGTTACTACGCCTTCGCTGCAAGATAACGCAGTCTATCATCAAATCTGCTCTCTCTTAGCACTTCAAAAGCTTTTGCTGAACTATTTTGAAAAAATTAGTCGCTTTTCGCAAATGGGATTATGTTCCCCTTTGGAAGCTGATAATGAGCAAAAATTCGTGAGCTTATTGGTGCTATTTTTTGCCCGGGCAGGAAGACGAGTAAGCTCAAAATGCCTCTTAGTAACAAAATACCCCGTCGCTGCAATGCAGCGACGGGGTTCTGATTTCGGAATTATTTTTTGAGGAAATGTGCGCGATAGATGTCGTAAATTTCCTCTTTTGAAAGAACGTATGGGCTGTTGACATGGTTTTTGGCACCCGCAATCAGCTCCACGCGCTCGGCAATCTCATCCTCGGAAAACGCGAGCTCCACGGCGGCAACACCCGGCAAAAATGCCTTGAGAACGGCAGGCTTTGTGCCGATTGCTGCGGCAAATTCCGCGACCCGTTGGCGGCCGTTTTCGCATTTTTCGTTATAAGTGATGTAGTCACCCGCAAATGCGGCACAGGCGCGACCGTGGGGGATACCGTCAAGCAGCGTGATGCTATATCCGAGGGGGTGCGGGAAGCCTGTTCCCGTCACGCTGATGGCCATTCCGGCGGCGGTTGCGGCAAGAGAAAGGCGTGTGCGCATATCGGCATCGTAAGCAGCAGGCATGGCGGAGATCACGTCAAAAATTTCGGTAGCGGCAAATACGGCGGCCTTTTCCGAAAAGACGGTGGATTTTGGAGAAAGGTAGGATTCCATAGCGTGCGCAAAGGCATCCAGCGCGGTAGAAAGCGTAGTTTCGTTCGACATGGTGGCGGTGTAACGCGGGTCAACGATGGCTGCCGTCGGCCAGGAGTCGGCGGCCTTGAAGGTCTTTTTCTGCCTTCCGCCCTCCAGCGTGAGCACGCTGTAATTATTGACCTCGCTGCCCGTGCCCGCCGTGGTAGGCACGGCAAAGATCGGCAGGGTAGGGCGTGTGCGCAGGCTATCGTCGTAGATTTCTGCGGGGGCAAGGTCGGGATTGGCGGCGAAGGCTGCAATGGCCTTTGCTGCATCCAACGGCGAACCGCCGCCGATGCCGATGACGAAGTCGCAGCCGTCTTTGGCGGCCAGCTTGCCGGCCTCGTAGCAGGTGAGCAGCGGCGGATTTTCGGTTACGCCATCAAAGACCGTAAAAGAGATTCCGGCTTCCGTGAGCAGGGTGGTGACGTCGTCAAGAGCGCCCGATTTTTTGGCGCTGTTCTTGCCGGTGACCACAAAAGCGTGGCGGCCTGCACGCAGAATCATCTCGCGGCAACGCTGCAGGGCATTTTCTCCGAAAAAAAGGCGTGTGGGCATATAGAAGTCGGCTTGTAGCACGGTATTGCACCTCCGTTACGTGATAGCTTCAGTATACCATATTTTTTGAAAAAAAGCGCGCATACGAACAAAAAATTCCCGCTGCGCGAAAAATTTTCAAAAAAAGTTACAAAATGGTAAAAAAATATTGCAAAAACGTTTGCATTTTAAATAATGTCGTGCTATAATAAAATTTATAAGAGACGCGTGCGCATGAGCGCACGCAATAGGTTTTCACGTTTCGGGAATGCTCCCGTAAGACGGTGCCGCCACGCGGCGCCAATACATAGAGGCGGTATGCAATGAAGGAAATGATGACAAAGCTGTTTTCCGGTAGCTTTTTTTCGGAACCGTTCAGCACGTTTGGCTGGCGAGATATATTAGATATTTTTTGTTTGGCGGCCCTTTTCTTCGCGCTTTATTTGTTTGTGCGCGATCGCCGCGCGGGTAAGCTTTTGACGGGTGTTGCCATTATCGTTGCGATCTTTGTGATCAGCGAGATACTGGATATGTATGCCATTCGCTTTATTTTTGATAGCTTCTTTTCCTACGGCCTTATTGTGCTGGCCATCATTTTCCAGCCCGAGCTGCGTGCAGCTATGGAGCGCATCGGTTCGGTGCCCTTCAACGGGCTTAAGACCATTGCCTCCGAGAGCCGCGATCTTGCAGCCTCCAAGGCATTTGTGGGTACTGTGGTAGAGGCGGCACACAACATGTCGCTCTCCAAAACGGGCGCGCTCATTGTCATCGAGCGCTCCACCAAGATCGGTGAATATATCTCCACGGGCACCATTGTCAATGCCGATCTTTCCCCCGAGCTGCTCTGTGCGCTGTTTGTCAACAAAGCGCCCTTGCATGACGGTGCGGTCGTGATCCGCAACGGCCGTCTGCTGGCTGCAGGCTGCTATTTGCCGCTGTCCGAGCGTCATGACATCTTCAAGGGGCTCGGCACGCGCCACCGCGCGGCCATTGGCCTGTCGGAGCAAAGCGATGCGATCATCGTGGTGGTTTCCGAGGAAACGGGAACGATCTCTGTTGCCTATATGGGTGAACTGTTCCGCGAGTTTTCCGCCGCATCCCTGCGCCGCAAGCTCTTTGAGCTGATGCGCCGCCAGGAACAGAAAGAAAACTAAGGGAGGTGCACCATGAATCGAAAACATGAAAATGAAGATCTGAGACTCGAAGTTGGTCAACACGCCACTCACCGCAGCCGGTTTTCTTTGATCGTCGCCGCAGCCGTTTGTTTGCTGCTCTCCCTTGTGGTGTGGCTTTTTGTGATGAATGCAGAGGATACCGCTTACGTGACGCTTGAGATTAAGGGCGGCGCTGCGGAATGCAACTACGTGCTGTCCGATACCGCACTTGAGGTGGGTGGGGCAATCTCTGCCTTGAAGCAGGCAGAGTGCATTGAGGTGCTCGTGCCCGAGGACGCCGTTTTGGAAGGCGTTTACGTGATCCAGCTTGAAGACCTTGTCCTGCCCGAGGGCCTTTCTCTGACCGAGGTACCCAACCTCACGCTTACCGTTTCGAAAAAATGAAGCAGGATCGATCGGCAACGTCATTTTTGATGTCGGATATCCGCGCGCCCTTTGATGCGCCCGAGGCCGATATCATTCACATAGCCAAAGAGAAAATGAAGCGCGTGTGTAAAACGGCCGCGCTTCATTTTCGCCTTTATAAAAAGTCTTTTGACGCCAGAAAAAAGCCGCGCATTTTACAGGTGTGCTCGGTGCTGGTCACGGCTGAGGAGCCCGTCTTTTTTTCTGAAAAGACCCTTGCCGCACTTGGCATCCGCCCCTTTGAGCCCGCCTTGCCCGAGATCGTGTACGGCGAGGAGCTGCTGGCAGCACCGCCTTTGGTGGTGGGCATGGGACCTGCGGGCTTGTTTGCGGCATTGATGCTGGCGGAACAAGGGTATGCCCCCGTGATCATCGATCGCGGAGACGATGTGGCAACCCGCGCTGCCGCTACGGCACGCTTCCGTGATTTCGGCGTGCTGGACCCCGAAAGCAATATTCAATTCGGTGCAGGCGGCGCCGGCACTTTTTCCGACGGCAAGCTCGTCACGCGCGTAGGCGACCCGCTTTGCAACTACGTGCTTGACCGCTTGGTGGCCTTCGGTGCCCCCGAGGAGATCCTCACGCGCGCCAAGCCCCATGTCGGCACCGATGTTTTGCGCCATGTTGTAGATGCGATCCTGTCGCGTATTGCGTCGCTTGGCGGCCGTGTGATGTATCGCACGCGATTGGACGATTTTACTGAATACGGAGATGTTGTCCGTGTCCGCACCGACAAAGGAGAGCTTGAGACCTCTGCCCTGGTGCTGGCCATCGGTCACAGCGCCCGCGACACCTTTCGGACCGTGATGGCGCACGGCCTTGCCGTAGAGCCGAAGCCCTTTTCGGTGGGTGTGCGCATTGAGCATTTGCGTGAGGATATTGACCGCGCCCTTTACGGTGAGCACGCAGGCCATCCCGCGCTGGGGCCTGCCGAATATGCGTTGTCCGACACGACCGGCGAGCGCGGCGTGTATACATTTTGTATGTGTCCCGGCGGCGAGGTTGTAACTGCTGCCAGCGAGGAGGGGGGCGTTGTTGTCAACGGCATGAGCTATCATGCGCGCGATGGCAAAAATTCCAATGCCGCCGTGCTTGTCTCGGTTGATCCTGCCGATGTCGGCGGCCGTATTGAGGGTGCCTTATCCTTTCAGCGCGAGCTGGAGCGCGCTGCTTACCGTGCAGGCGGAGGCGATTACGTGGCACCGATCGAGACCGTGGGAGATTTTCTTGACGGTTATCGCGGCACCTCGCCCTCGCGCGTGCTGCCCACGTATGGAGGCGGTCGCGTGCGCGAGGCAGACCTCGGCACGGTGCTGCCGCCTTTCATTACGAAAACACTTGCGCGCGGATTGTGCGCTTTTGATCAAAAAATAGCGGGCTATGCCGTCGGTGACGCGATCCTGACCGGTGTGGAGACCCGCACATCGTCCCCCTTGCGCATTTTGCGCGGGGAGGCGCGCACAGCCCCGCTGCACGATCGTCTGTATCCCACGGGAGAGGGTGCAGGCTATGCCGGCGGCATTACCAGTGCGGCGCTGGATGGCTTGAAAACAGCGTTGGCCATCATGGCGCGCTTTGCACCTCCCCCACATCAATAAGCAATTTTTATTTTTTAAATTTCGATATGCGATATCGGGAAAGGAGCCGCCATGGCAGATAACAAGAGAAAAGAAAAGACGTGGGCCATCACCGCCCCCTCCGCCACGGAGCACGCGGATGTAGAAGGCTTAGTGGCGGCACTTGGCATATCGCGCACCTTGGCCACGCTGCTTGCACGCCGCGGTTATTGCACCGCCGATGCTGCCACGCGCTTTTTCAACTGTACCGATGCCGTGTTGCACGATCCCTTTTTGATGCGCGACATGGATCGGGCGGTCGCGCGTTTGCACCGTGCACTTGAAGCCCACGAAAAGCTGATCATTTACGGTGATTACGACGTGGATGGCGTTACCTCGGTCAGTCTGCTGTATTTGTATCTTACCGCCCTTGGTGCCGACGTGGGATATTACATTCCCAGCCGCACGGGTGAGGGCTACGGCTTATCGGCCAACGCCATTGACAGGCTGGCCGAGGAAGGTGTGACCTGTATCCTCACCGTAGACACGGGTATTACCGCCAACGAGGAGGCGCGCTATGCTGCAGCCCGTGGCATTGATATGATTATTACCGACCACCACGAGTGCCGCCTGCCTTTGCCTGAGGCCGCTGCCGTTGTGGATCCGCACCGCCCCGACTGTCCCTATCCCTTTAAGGAATTGGCGGGCGTCGGCGTGGCCTTTAAGCTGGCCGTGGCCTATGAAAGTCATCTTGCCACCCTGCGCGGTGAGCGTGTGGTGGATGCGGTGCGCCGCATTTGTGCACAGTATGCCGATCTCATGGCCATCGGTACCATCGCCGATGTGATGCCTATCGTGGACGAAAACCGCGTGATGGTCAAATACGGCATTGAGCAGCTGAAGCACACAAAGCGTGCGGGGCTTGCCGCCCTCATTGAGGAGGCTTCGGCAGGGAACCGATCTGCAGGAGAGACGCCGCGACGCAAAAAGATCACGGCTTCCTTCATCGGCTTTACGCTTGCTCCGAGGCTGAATGCCGCAGGGCGTATGCGTGATGCGTCGCTTGCCGTGGAGCTGCTGCTTTCGGATAACCCGAAAAGGGCTGCTCACCTCGCAGCCGAGCTTTGCGAGATCAATCACCAGCGCCAGGTGGAGGAAAACCGCATGGCGGAGGAGGTTTTTGCCCGTATCGAGGAGGATTTTGACCTGGAGAGCACCAAGGTCTTGGTGCTGGAGGCAGACCATTGGCGCCAGGGCGTGATCGGTATCGTGGCTTCGCGCGTGACCGAGCGCTACGGCATGCCCTCCATCCTCATCACCTTTGACGGCGCCGTCACGGGTGACGGCAGCGCCCAGGACCAGGGTAAAGGCTCCGGCCGCAGCGTCAAGGGTGTTAATTTGGTGGAGGCGCTGGCCGATAGCGAGGAGCTTTTGCTGAAGTTTGGCGGCCATGAGCTGGCGGCGGGTCTTACCGTGCGCCGTGACCGTGTCGATGCCTTCCGTGACCGTATCAACGAATACGTTGCCGCGCATCGGGAAACCGAACACGGCGTGCAGCTCGACGTAGACATGGAGCTCCCCTTTGCCGATATCAATATGCATTTGGCCGAGGAGCTTTCCTTGCTTGAGCCCTTTGGCATCGGCAATCCTTTGCCGCGCTTTGCCGTATGCGATGTGACTGTAGAGCGCATTGCCGAGCTTGGCGGCGGCAAGCACCTCAAGCTGACCGTGGGCACTGACGGGCGCTCGTTGCATGCGCTGATGTTTTCCACCTCCCGCTCCGATCTGCCCTTTGGAGAGGGGGATCGCGTTGATCTGCTCTGCTCGCTTGAGATCAACGAATACCGCGATGTGCGCTCTGTGCAGCTGACCGTCCAGCACGTGCGTCCGTCGGCGGGCTATCAAAACGAGATCGACGCCGGCAAAAAACGCTTTGCCGAGCTGCGCGCGGGCGAGCTTTTTGACGCAGAGGAAAACGTGCTGCCCGACCGTGAGCTTTTTGCCTACGTTTACACCACGCTGCGCCGCGAATTCAGACGAGGCAGAACCACCTTTACCGAGGGCGAGCTGCTCGCGTTGCTCAACGGGATCGGTGCACCGCGCAAAATTACCTATCCCTGCATGAAATATATCGTGGAGATATTCCGTGAGCTGCAGATCTGCGGTGTGGAGGAATATGCTCCAGACGGCTATTGCTTTGACATTTATTACAAGGCCGAAAAGGCCAATATTGAAAAATCGTCTATTTTGAAGAAATTGCGCTCGCAATGTCGCAACCGTGCTTGAAAGGAGGATACCATGCCAAGTGCTGCTTATAGTGATATCACACGCCTGTTTGACATTTTAGCCTCCTCGGGCAATAATTATAACATTGCCAAGATCACCACGGCTTATGAGTATGCTGCCATGCTGCATGAGGGTCAATGGAGAAAAAGCGGAGACGCGTATATCTCTCACCCCATTGCCGTGGCGGAGATTGTGGCGGGTCTTGGTCTTGATTCCGATTCCATTTGTGCCGCACTCCTGCACGATACGGTGGAGGATTGCGCCGAGAAAACAAGTCTTAAAGAGATTGAAAAACGCTTTGGCAAGGATGTTGCGCTGATCGTGGACGGTCTGACCAAGATCGTTTTGTTGGAGGTCGAGAACAAAGAGGAAGCTCACATTGAGACCCTGCGCAAAATGCTGCTTGCCATGTCCAAGGATGTGCGCGTCATCTTTATCAAGCTTTGTGACCGCTTGCACAATATGCGCACGCTTGACGCACGCTCCGATGCCAAGCAACGCAGCACCGCCCTTGAGACCATGCATATCTATGCGCCTCTTGCACACCGTCTCGGTATGCAGCGCATCAAGCAGGAGCTGGAAAATCTCAGCCTGATGTATCTTGACCCGTACGGCTACACCGAGGTCAAGCAGGATATCGAAAAGAAATACGGCACCCATACCGACTTTGTGGAGCATATCCGCCGCCAGGTAGGGGAAAAGCTGCGCGAAAACAACATTCCCTTTACGCTCGAGGGGCGCATCAAATCGGTATATAGCATCTACAAAAAGATGTATACCCAAAATAAGAGCTTTGATGAGATCTATGACTTTTACGCGCTGCGCATTATCGTGAATACCGAGCTGGAGTGCTATACGGCTCTCGGCCTCATTCACGAGATGTATAATTCGATGCCCGGTCGCTTTAAGGATTATATCTCCACCCCCAAGCCCAATCTTTACCGTTCGCTGCATACCACGGTTATCGGTCGCTTCGGCGTCCCCTTTGAGGTGCAGATCCGAACCCACGAGATGCACGAGATCGCCGAGTTCGGTATCGCGGCGCATTGGAAGTATAAATCCGGTGCCGAGAGCCGCGCCGAGATGGATAAAAAGCTCGCTTGGGTTTCCCGCTTGCTCGAGAGCGAGGAGGATACCCGCGACCCTGACGAGTTTATTGACGTCTTCAAGACGGACGTGTTCCAGGACGAGACCTTTGTATTCACCCCCAAGGGTGACGTGATCACCTTGACCAAGGGCGCTACCGTGATCGACTTTGCTTACGCCATTCACTCGGCGGTGGGCAATAAAATGACGGGTGCCAAGATCAACGGCATGATCGTGCCGATCGACCGCGTGCCGCAAAACGGCGAGATCGTGGAGATCATTACGTCGGGCGCCTCCAAGGGCCCCTCCCGCGATTGGCTCAACATCGTCAAAACGGGACAGGCGCGCAGCAAGATCCGCCAATGGTTCAAAAAGGAAAAGCGCACCGATAATATTGCGGTGGGCAAGGCGGCGGTGGAAATGGAGCTCAAGAAATTTGGGCGTCCCACCAACGAGGCGCAGCGCACCGAGATCATTGCTGCTACTGCCCAGCGCGCCGGCTATGCCTCCTCCGAGGATCTTTTCAATACCATCGGCTACGGCGGTACCACGGTTTCCAAGATCGTCACGCGTCTGCGTGAGGAATTCGATAAGGTCGTGCGTCCCGAGCCGCAGGAGGAAAAGGCACCGCTTGTGGCAGAGGATATCCGCGTGGCCGAAAAGCCGCGTCATATGAAGCACAACAGCGGCATCGTGGTGGATGGCGCACATGGCTGCCAGGTCAAATTTGCCAAGTGCTGCAATCCGCTGCCGGGCGATCACGTCATCGGCTTTATCACCAAGGGCTTTGGTATCTCCATTCACAAGGTGGATTGCCCCAACGTAGAAACGGGCATGAAAAAGCCGGAGGATGCCGACCGCTGGGTCGAAGCGCATTGGGAGCGCGGCGAGCATGAATTTTCAAGCGACGTTTACGAGGCTTTGGTACAAATTCATGCTTACAGTAGTCTGACGATCTTGGCCGAGATCACCATGGCTTTGGCCGATATGAAGGTTCTTTTGCTGCAGGTCAACACCCAGAAGAAGAACGATGGCCGCCTGATTGTCAATTTGAAAATTAGCTGTAAGAATGTCGATCATTATCATTCTATCGTTTCCCGTCTGAAGTCCTTGAAGGATGTGATCGATATCGAAAGAGGTTTTTCGTGATAGCAGTATTACAACGCGTCAATCGCGCTGCTGTTTTGGTTGAGGGCAGCACCGTCGGCGAGATCGGACACGGCCTTTTGATTTTGCTTGGCGTGTCGCGCGAGGATACCGCGGCCGATGCCGAGTTGCTCGTGAAAAAGATCGCCGCCTGCCGTATTTTTCGGGACGGGGCCGATAAAATGAATCTTTCCGTGCGTGACGTTGCGGGCGGCGTGCTTGTCGTCTCCAATTTTACGTTGCTCGCGGATTACGCACACGGCAATCGCCCCTCTTATTTTGAGGCGGCGTCGCCCGCGGAAGCGCAGTCGCTTTACCTGTATTTTGCCGAGCTGATGGCACGCGAGGTATCGTCGGTGGCCACGGGTGAATTCGGCGCACATATGCAAATATCTATGGAGGCAGACGGTCCCGTGACCATTGTGATGGATAGCCGTGTGCTGCAACATAAGGGAAAGGAGAAAAAGATATGAAGCTGCACATCGAGGGAAATATCAATGCCTATTACGTGCAAACGCTTTGTATGATCTTTTTTCCCGGCGAAAAGTTTTCCGGCGAGGGTGAGGAGGATCCTCACACACTTGATCTCAGGGTCAGCGAGACCGATGCGGGCATTACCGCGGCGGTAACCATTTGCTGCGACGGGAAGAGCGCTACGGCGGAGAAAACGTGGGACAGACGCGAGGATCTGACCGCAGACCGCCAGCGCAAGCTGGTCATCGGCCACGTGATCCTGACGGCCGCGGGCGAGCTTTTGCATTACCGTCCCTCGTGGGGGATGCTCACGGGTGTACGCCCCTCAAAGGTGGCAACCGAGCTGCTTCTCAAGGGGCACAGTAAAACGCGCGTGAAAAAAATGCTGGCCTCGGATTATCTGGTGATACCCAAAAAGGCTGCGCTCGCCACCGATGTGGCTCTTTACGAGCAACAGATTATCGGTGTGCCCGATCCGCGCGATTGCAGCGTATATATTTCCATTCCGTTCTGCCCGTCTCGCTGCTCCTATTGCTCCTTTGTTTCCTATACATCCAAGCGTCCTTTGTCGCTGATTCCCGATTATCTGGCGCTCCTTCGTGCCGAGCTGCGCGAAAAGTTCCGTCTCATCCGCGAGCTGGGGCTTCGCGTTGTGACGGTTTATATCGGTGGCGGTACACCTACCATACTGACCGCCCCCCAGCTGCGTGAGCTGCTTGAAACGGTGGCAGAGGGCACGGATGTGTCGGCGCTGCGCGAGTTTACCCTGGAAAGCGGTCGTCCCGACACCATTGACGCGGAAAAGATGGCTATTGCCAAGGCCTTTGGCGTCACGCGTGTTTGTGTCAACCCGCAGACCCTTTGTGACGAGGTGCTGCGCGGCGTCGGACGTTTCCACACGGCAGAAGATTTTTACCGCGCGTATGATATTGCAAGAGCTTCCGGCATAGAGTGTATCAATACCGATCTGATCGTCGGTTTGCCGGGTGACAGCTTTACCTCCTTTTCTGCCACGTTTGACGAAATCTTGCGTCTTGATCCCGAGAACATCACGGTTCACACCTTCTGCGTGAAGCGTGCGGCTGAGATCTTGCGTCAGGATAACAGAATTTATAATCTGCGCGGCGGAGACGCGGGGAAATGCGTGGACTATTCGCAGATCCGCGCTGCCGATGCAGGATATAAGCCCTACTATATGTATCGACAGAAGAACATGGTCGGCAATTATGAGAACGTCGGCTTTGCGAAGGAGGGCTTTGAGGGCCTTTACAATATTTACATGATGGAGGAGATCCACTCCATTTTCGCCGCAGGTGCAGGTGCCGTGACCAAGCTCATGGAATATGCCGCACCAGAAAGTGGCAAAAAAACCGTGATCACGCGCCTGTTCAACGCCAAATATCCTTATGAATATTTGGATGCGGGCGTCCCCACCGCGCAACACGATCAGATCGTATCATTTTATCGGGAACGCGGTTTTTGATGTGCGTCCCCGTGTTGGGGGTGATACGCTTGTCCGCACGTGTGCAGAATGAAAAGGAGCAGCGCTTTATGCGCGGGGTCTTGATCCTGACCCCTGCCACGCTCCTGGCAAAGCTGATAGGCCTTGGCTACAAAATACCGCTGATCGCCATTGTGGGTGTCGGCGGCATGGCATATTTCCTGTCGGCCTACCACGTGTATTCCTTACTGTTTGTTCTATCCGCCGCAGGCTTACCCACCGCGCTGTCGCTTCTTGTTTCCCGCAGTATTGCGGCGGGAGAGCGCGGCGCGGTGGTGCGCATTTTCAGCGTGTCGCTGGGGGTGTTTTTGAGCATGGGGCTCCTTGGCACGGCCTTGCTTTGTGTGTTTGCCGTGCCGATTGCCGAGGCGCTTGCCATGGCAGAGGCGGCGCCCGCCTTGCTGGCCATTGCCCCTGCGCTCTGTCTTGCGGCCTTTAACGGCGGTGTCCGCGGCCTTTTTCAGGGACACCATAATATGTTGCCCACGGCGATCTGTGAGGTCACGGAGGCGGTCGGAAAGCTGATCTTCGGCATCCTGTTTGCACTCATGGCCAAAAGAAGCGGCGCAGCCACGCCGCACGTGGCAGCAGCTGCCGTCTTTGGTATCACGGTCGGCATGGCGCTTTCCGCCCTTTTCCTTGCCCTGATGCTCCTTTGCAACCGTCGGCGTCTGTTTTGGCGCGAGGCTTGTGTTCTGCCAGCGCGACGGCAGGTGCTTGGCGATATGATACGGGTGGCGCTGCCCGTTACGGTCAGCGCATCGGTGATGAGCTTGGTCAGCTTGGTGGATACCGTGCTGATCTCGGGCAGACTGCAGGCGTGTGGCGTGGCTTCCACCGTGGCAAACGCCATGTATAGCAGCTACGGCAATCTCGCGGTTCCGCTGTATAACCTGGTGCCCGCCTTGCTTGCCCCCGTCACGCTTTCGCTCACCCCAACGCTTTCTGCTGCCTTTGCGGCAGATGATGCTGCGTGGGCCAAGGCGGCATTTTTGAAAGCGCAGCGGTTGGTCTGTGCCGTGGTGTTCCCGGCCATACTGGGTCTTGCGCTGTTTGCTCATCCTATTTTAAGCTTACTATATGCGGGGCAAGAGGCAGCCGTTCGCGTGGCGGCACCGCTGCTGTCGGTCTTGGCACCGGCGCTGCTGCCGGCGGTGCTCATCACTTTGACGGGGGCTGCTTTGCAGGCGGTGGGGCGCCCGTTTGTGCCGGTTCTTTCGATGCTGGCGGGCGCTGCCATAAAGCTTGTTTGCGAGTTTTTTCTGCTTAGCCTGCCGCCCGTATCCATCATGGGTGCACCGGTCAGTACGCTCTTTTGCAATCTGACTGTTTTGCTGATCAATGCGCTGGTGCTCGCGCGTGTCGTGCCGTACCGCCTGTTTGACCCTACCTGCCTGCTGCGCCCCCTTGCGGCTGCCCTCCTTGCCACTCTGCCGGGGGCGGTCGGATACGGCTTGCTGATCAAGCATATGGGGAGTGCGCCGTGGCAGCTGCCGCTTGTGATCCTCGCGGTTGGTGTGCTTTACGTTTTATTGGCTCCCGTCCTTGGTGCCGTTTATAAGGAGGATCTGCTGGAACTGCCCGGCGGCAAGGTGCTTTGCCGGTTGTCTGAGAAATGTAACTTGTTACAAGAGGTGAAAAAATATGACAAGAGAAGAAAAAATGGACTTGATTTTAAAAAAGAGCGCATATGATGCGGGAGACCTGGTTACGATAGTAGAGCTGCTTCGCTCGCCGGGCGGATGCCCGTGGGATATGGAGCAGACGCACAAATCCCTGCGCCGTGATTTCATCGAGGAGACCTACGAGGTGATCGAGGCCATTGATAACGAAGATCCGGCTCTCTTGCGTGAGGAGCTGGGGGACGCGTTGCTGCAGATCGTGATGCACGCGCGCATCGAGGAGGAAGCGGGACGCGCCACCTTCGAGGAGATCGCAGGGGACGTGTGCCGCAAGATGATCCATCGCCATCCTCACGTTTTCGGAGAGGGTAAGGCCGATAGTGTCGGTGAGGTGCTTGCCAATTGGGAGAGCATTAAAAGCGAGGAAAAGAGCCGCAATACCACGACCGACAAGCTCAACGCCATTCCGCGTCAGCTGCCCGCCCTGATGCGAGCCGCCAAGGTTGGCAAAAAAGCTGCGGAAATGGATTTTCCGAACACAGCCTCTGTTCTGCAGAAGATGAGTGAGGAGCTGAGTGAGGTGCGGGAAGCCCTTGATAGCGGGGATGCGAATGCCGTGCTTGAGGAGATCGGTGATCTCTTGTTTACCGCCGCCAATCTTGCAAGAAAGGCGGGCGTGGAGCCGGAGGAGGCGCTGACCCGCGCTACCGATAAGTTCGTTGGCAGATTTTCTCGGGTGGAGGCTTTGGCCCTTGGGGCAGGGGCCACACTTGCAGACATGAGCGACGGTGAGAAGGATGTTTTGTGGGAACAGGTCAAAAAGGCGCAAAAAAGTGAGAAAAATGGCTAATTTTTTAAAAAATACTCTTGCTTTTTTGTCTAAAATGTGATAGAATACTGATAGTGATGAACGATGTTCATCTCAGATTGTCCAACATAACAGAAAGGATGTATACACCTATGAACAAAGCAGAACTGATTGAAGCGATTGCAGCGAAGAGCGAACTTTCTAAGAAAGATGCCGAGGCAGCCCTGAACGCTACCGTTGAGGCCATTAAGGACGCGCTCAAAGCCGGCGATAAGATCCAGCTTGTTGGCTTTGGCACTTTTGCAGTAAAGGCACGTGCAGCAAGAACCGCACGTAACCCCCGCACCGGCGAAACCATTGAGGTTGCAGCTGCTAAGGTTCCTACCTTCTCCGCAGGTAAGGCTCTGAAGGACGCTGTACAATAATCAATTTTATAAAATGCGCGGCGAGGGTGACCCCGCCGCGTATTTTTTGGAGTAAATATGAGACTTGATAAGTATTTAAAGGTTTCCCGCATTATCAAGCGGCGCACTGTGGCCAACGATGCCTGTGACGCTGCGCGCGTTACGGTCAACGGACGCCCCGCCAAAGCCTCGTACGAGGTCAAGGAAAACGATGTGGTCGAAGTGGCGTTTGGCGCACGTACACTCAAGATTCGCGTGCTGTCCGTCAAGGAAACGGTTGGCAAGGCGGATGCCGCAGGCCTTTACGAGGTCATAGAATAACCCGAGCCTCCCGCACATATACTGTATCGATATGTGATGCGGAGGTAGGTTATGTCGGATATACAAAAGCAACCAAGCGGTGATGCAAGACAGCATACGCTCTCGCTGCTCTCGCGTGAGCACGCGGAGATCGTGGGTGTGGTTGAGGTAAAGAGCTTTGACGAGGAGCTCGTGATTCTTGACACGCTTTGCGGTGAAATGACGGTAGAGGGGGCGGGGCTGCGCGTAGGCACGCTCGATCTTTCTCGCGGCATGCTCGTCGTTGACGGTACCGTCAACGCCATCTTTTACAGTACGCCGCGTGAGCATAAGCGAAAGGGCCTGTTTGGCGGCGTGTTTCGCACGGTATGACGATCGATCCTTTGCTGCAGGCAAGGCTTCTTCTGGGCGCATTTTTGTGCGGCCTTGGCGTTGGTTGCCTTTTTGACTGCGGCACGCTGCTTTCGGTGTTTTTGGGCGCATATTGCCCGCCGCCGTTTTGTGCGCATTTATATGCGCGCAAATTGCCCGTCATCGGTCGTGCGGTTGGCTGCGGCATTTCGCGTGTGCGAGGTGCTTGGTCACGTGTCTTGCGTTGTCTTGGCACATTTTTGCTGCCTGTGACAGCGGCTGTTTGCCTGTTGCTCTTGTTGTTTTCGCTTTATCGGGGTGTGTTTCGCATTGGTGCACCGCTTTGTATGCTGCTCGGTTTTGCTTTGTGGCGCACATACATATCGTTGCCGATCGCGCGTGTGATCGCATTGCTTGCTTTTGCCCTTTCTGCACTTCTGCTATATGTGCGCGCGGCGCTTCTGTGGCCGTTTTTGCTTGTGTGGCGGATCTTATTGCGTGCCCTCATACGGCCGCTTGGCCGTCTGGCACGGCGGTGCGCCGCATCGCTTCTTGCTGCCCGTTCAAGGAGGCTTTGCGCAAGGCAGCTTGCTCTTGCGGCAAACGGCTTGCTGCCCCACCCGCGCGCCCAAAAGGCGCCATGCCCCCGTCCAAAAATGAATAAAGGAAAGAAAAATATCATATGTCAAAAAATAAAAACAGAGGAGGCGCGACCTCACCCCTCACGCTGATCATTCGCATTTTGATTATTGTCATTTTTATCGTCGCGGTAGTGATCACCGTCAAACGAATTGGCGAGGTCAATCGAAACGATCAAAAGGCCAAAGAGCTTGCTTGGGAGCAGCCCACTCTCACACACACAATATAATTTTGTTTTTGTGTATAAAACTCCCCCGATGCGTAAAAAATGGAAGTGGCGCATGATTGCCGATTTTTACGCAAGGGGGAATTTTTTTATGTCGGATATGCTACTGAGTCTCAAGGGCTGCTGTTGCTCCATACGGAACGAGGATGCCGAATATCTTACGGGAAGTCCGGACATTGTTTGCGAGGTCCTGGATATTGACGATGAATGGATCAAGATCTACTATACCGATAAAACAGGACGGCGTGTGATCAAGGTGGAGCGCACCGAAAGCATCTGGGGTGTGAAGGTATTTCAGGCTTAAATCGCCGCGCGACGCGATGTGCGTTTTGTAACGTATACTCGCGTCGCATTTTTCGCGCTTGGGAAAAGTCGGATGGTGCTTGAAAAAAGTTGAAAATGTCGAGAAAAGAAAATAGAAAAAGTAATTTGAAAAATTGGAAAAAGGAAGAAAAATAATGGAAATGTCGAATAAACGGAGAGCGCCGCGCAAAATAAGCGGCACAAACGGTCGGCTTCGGCGCAAAAAAAGGGTCAGACGGCACGGTGCCGCCTGACCCTCTTTTCTGTTTGCTTATTCCTCTTGACAGACGAGATAGCGAATGGCTTTTTTATAACCCTCGAAGCCAAGACCCATGTATGTCTTTTTGGCAACGGGTGCCACAAAGGAATGGTGGCGGAAGCTTTCTCGCTTCATCACATCTGAGAGATGGACCTCCACGGTGGGAAGTGCTACGGCCGACAATGCATCGGCAATGGCAACACTTGTGTGTGTATAGGCTGCGGGGTTGATGACAATGGCATCAAAGGTTCCGAGCGCCTCTTGAATCTTATCTACGATCGCACCCTCGTGATTGGATTGATAGATCTCGCATGAGGCACCGACCTCATTTGCCGCTTCCTTGATGAATGCGCAAAGCGCGGCATAGTTGCGGTTGCCGTAGATCTCCGGCTCCCGCACGCCCAGCATATTGAGATTGGGGCCGTTGATAACAAGCAGCTTCATTGCAAAGCCTCCTTAATTGTTTTCAGATTTTCTTCGATGTCGCGTGTGATGGGAACCGTAACATCTGCAAATTGGCGGTAAAGCGGCAAGCGCTCGCGGTAAAGCGCTTCGGGGGAGCGGCTTTGCGAAAGGGGTCTGCCCTCGACCGAGAGGCCCTCGGGCGGAATATCAAGGAAAACGATTTTGCCGTTTTGATGCAGGTGAGAGTAGTTTTCGGCAACAGTCACGCAGCCGCCGCCCGTGGCGATCACCAACCCCTTTCCCTTGCCAAGCTCTGCCAGTACGCAGCTCTCGCGCTTACGGAAGCCCGCCTCGCCTTCGACTTTGAAAATATCGGGTATCGGCATACCCGCAGTCTTTACCAGCTCCGCGTCCGCGTCAAGGAAGGGGCGTCCCCATTCTGCGGCCAGCAATTTTCCAAGGGTGCTCTTGCCGCAGCCCGGCATACCGATCAGAATGATATTTTCGGTCTTTTCGGCAATGTCGGCCGTGATCTTGTCGCAGACATCCTGTGAGATAGATGTGCTTAAAAAGAGCTCTGCAGCACGTCTTGCCTGGGAAACAAGCATCAAAAGGCCGTTGCAGCAGGGAATGGCGCGCGCCTCTGCCTCCTCGAGCAGCGCGGTGCGCAGCGGATTGTAGATGAGATCAAATACGGCCTCAAGGCGGGGAAATTTCGCCAGCGAGAGCGGTGCCTCACCGTTGTGGGGGTACATACCGACGGGTGTGGCGTTAATGATGATGGCGGCATCCTCGTGCTTTTGCAGATTGCCGTAGTTATCCTCGCCGTTTCGTGAGATCACCACTACGGGTGAAGCGCCCATATCGCGGGCTACCAGAACTGCGGTTTTGGAAGCACCGCCTGAGCCGAGCACCAGTACCTTTTTGCCGGTGAGAGACACGTGCAGGGAGCTGATCATATCCGCGAGACCATCATAGTCGGTGTTGTAGCCCGTAAGCGAGCCGTCTGCCTCGCGCATGATGGTGTTGACGGCACCGATGCGCGCCGCCGTGTCAGAAAGGCGCGTAAGATAAGGAATGACATCCTGCTTGTAGGGAATGGTCACGTTGAGTGCGTCAAAGGCATCACTTTGCAGAAACGGACCAAGCTCGCTTGGTGCAAGCTCGATCAAACGGTAATCGTAGTCGGCCAAGGCCGCGTGTATTTCGGGAGAGTAGCTGTGAGAAAGGTGGGCACCGATCAGCCCGGCGCGAAGTGTTTTGTGAGACATGGCGGCTCCTATTCTATCTCGCTGTAGGTGCCGAGATAACGGAATTCCTCGTGCTCGCCGGCAAGCTCGGTCAAAAGATGCGAAAGCACGGGCAGATCTGCCGGACACACGAGATCAAAATAAAAGCGGAACTCGAAGTCGCGCTCGGGGATCGGGCGGGACTCAAGCTTGGTGAGATTGATGCGCATGGCATCAAAGCGCGCGAGGATTCTCGACAGTGCGCCGGGCTTGTGGGGGATCGTCAGAATAATGCTGGTCTTATCGGCACCGCCGTAAATTTCGGGGGTCTTTGAAATACAGATGAAGCGTGTGCGATTGGTGGCGGTGTCGCTGATGTGCTCCGCCACGGTATCAAGATCATAAAGCGCTGCGCAGTCACGTCCTGCAATCGCAGCCACGCCGTCAGCCCCCCTCGCGGCATATTGCGCTGCCATGGCGGTATTATCCATGGGGGTTACCTTGATGTGCGGGTGTGCGGCAAGAAAGGCGCTGCATTGTGCCAGAGCCTGCTTGTGGGAGACGATTTCGACAATATCCTCTATTTTCTCGCCCCGTTTGGCCAGTAAGCAATGGTCAACGCCAAGCCTTAAGGCCCTTACAATATAGAAGCGGTGCTTGGCCATCAGGTCGTAGATCTCTGTCACCGACCCCGCCGTGCTGTTTTCGATCGGCAGCACGCCGTAGCGGCAGGAGCCCTCTTCAATGGCGGTGAAAACGTCGGAAAAACGGGGGTAATAGTGAATATCGGGCTCAGCAAACATGGTGCTTGCCGCTTTGTGGGAATAAGCACCCATCACGCCCTGGCATGCCACAGTTGCCGCCGTGGGGAAGTCCGTGGGCGTTTTTTGCAGGGCGGCGGCAATATCGGCGGTCAGCGCCGAGTCGCTTCCAAGCCTTGCGTGTTGGTAGGCGCGGGAAAGCGAAAGAATGTTTGTGTAAAGCGTGCGCGTGTAATCTGCCGTTTCGGCAGGGGACATAGCGGATACGCGCTCAAGCAGCGCTGCCTCGCGCACGGGGTCAAATACGGGCATGCCGCTGGCGCGCTTGTATTCCGCCACACCCGAGGAAACCTGCATACGTGCCGAGAAAAGCGCGACCAGCTCACGGTCAATGCGGTCGATTTGACGGCGCAAGGGGGCGAGGTCGGTTATGCCCGCGGTGCACGGCTGCTCATCCAGCATCAAGTCAAGGATGGCCAATGCCGCGGCAGCCTCTACCACGGGTACCACACGCGGAAGAATGCAAGGGTCATGCCGACCCTTGACAGAGAGCGTGGTGTTTTTCATCTGAGAAAGCGACACCGTTTGCTGCTCTTTAGCAATCGAGGGGGTGGGCTTCACGGCAATGCGGAAGACAAGTGGCATACCATTGGTCATGCCGCCGAGAATACCGCCGCATCGGTTGGTTTTGGTGCTGATATGCGTCCCGTCCGTTACAAACGGATCGTTGCTTTCGCTGCCGACCATTTCGGCCACGGCAAAGCCCGCGCCAAACTCCACACCCTTTACGGCAGGGATGGCGTACATCATGGAGGAAATGCGCCCTTCCGCCCCGTCAAACATATGCTCGCCAAGGCCGACGGGCAATCCCGTTACCATACATTCTACGGTGCCGCCGACGGAATCACCTGCGGCGCGCGCCGCCCCGATCACCTCGGCCATTTTTTCGCCCGCCGCCTCGTCGATCACGGCCAAGGGGCGTGAGGCCAGCTTGTCGAAAAGTACGGTATCTGCCACAACGGGGTCGAAAAGTGTGTCCTTTACGTGACCTACCGAGGCGATGTGCGCACCGACACGGATGCCTTTTGCAGCAAGATATTGAAGCGCCAAGCCGCCCGCAATGCACAAGGGGGCGGTGAGGCGACCTGAAAAGCGACCGCCGCCGCGCAGATCCACACCGTTCCCGTACTTTTGCAGGGCGACGTAATCGGCGTGGCCGGGGCGCGGTGTGTCATAAATAAAGCTATAGTCAGAGGAGCGCTTGTTTTCGTTGCGGATCACGGCGCGGATGCGCGCGCCGGTCGTCACGCCGTTTTCGTCAAGGCCGTCTGTAAAGATCGGGGTGTCGCTTTCGCGGCGCGGGGTACCAAGCGGTGTCGAGCCGGGGGCACGGCGCGCCATCAGGGCAAGCAACGCAGCCCGATCAAGCTGCATACCTGCGGGAAATCCGTCCAGGGTCATGCCGATCTCTGCGTCGTGTGAGCCGCCGAACACGGAAAGTGAAATGTTATTGCCGTATGTGTTTTTCATATGTTGCTCCTTTCCGTTTCGGTAGGGAAAATAACGTCCTCAAAAAAGGTGGGGTAGGATTTTGCCACGCACGCGGCGTTAGGAATCACAACGGCCTCGTCGGTGAGCGCCGCAGCAACGGCTGCGCTCATGGCAATGCGGTGGTCACCGCACGCGTCGATGCGACCGCCGTTCAGCTTTTTGGTGCCGACAATAAGAAGGCCGTCCTCTTCCTCGGTAATATTGGCGCCCATGACGCGCAAAAATGCGCTCACGGCAGCAAGACGGTCGCTTTCCTTCAAGCGCAGGCGCGCAGCCCCCGTGATGTGCGTAGTGCCCGCAGCGGCAGCTGCCACTACGGAGAGGATCGGCACGAGGTCGGGGATCTGCTCGGCGCCGATCTCAATGCCATAGAGAGGTGCGGGGGATACGGTGACGGCGTCCCGATCGACCGTTACCTTGGCGCCAAAGCGTGAAAGGAGAGAAAGGATCTCGCTATCGCCCTGTAGCGAGGGGAGGGAAAGACCCTTCACGGTTACGGGATGTGGGCCGATGGCACCGAGAGCAAGCGGGAAAGCGGCTCCCGAAAAATCCCCCTCGGGGAAAAGGGTGCCGGGGGAGCAGAGGGGCTGCTTGGCATAGCCTGCAATCTCGAAGATCTCGCCCTGTTCCGAGGTTGTCGGCTTGGCGCCAAACTGTGCCAGCGCCGCCACCGTCATGTCGATATACGGTGCTGACTCCACCTTGCCCGTCAGCGTCAGCGTGGAGGGGGCATCAAACAGAGAAAGAGCAAATAAAAGCCCGGTGATATACTGAGAGGAAATATTGGCCGCCACACGGTAGTCACCTGCGGTGATCAGACCTGTGGTTTTCAGTAATGCACCGTCCTCTTGGGCACAAAGTCCGTGTCTTTTGAGCTCGTCAAGAAGTGGCCCCAAAGGGCGTTCGGGAAGTCTGCCGCGGCGCAGGAATGTGGCATTGGCACCAAGTGCGGCGCAAACGGGAAGTAAAAAGCGCAGCGTGGAGCCCGATTCGCCGCAGTCAAGCGTGGCTTCCCGGATGACGCGGTCACGTGCCACGGGTGTCACGGTCAGGGTGCCTTCCTTGCGGGTGATCTTGGCACCCAGCGCGATCAGACAGTCGGCAGTAGCATCAATATCCGCGCAGGACAGATGCATACGGATGACGGTTTGCGTATCCGCAAAGGCAGCCGCGATCAAGGCGCGGTGCGCCGCGGATTTTGAGGTGGGCGCCATTACCTCGCGGGCATATTGCGGTGCTTGCAGGGTCACGGTCTTCATTTTGCGCCTCCCGCCGAAAACAACGCTGCAAGCTCGGCTGCGGGCACCGGGTAAAGCTCGCTTTTGCCAAGCTGCACGGGGAATACGAAGGTGACCTCGCCGCCGCGTCGCTTTTTGTCGGAAAGGGCCGCCTCGGCAAGTGCCGAAGCCGCAAAGGGACATTCGGTCTCAAGTCCGTAGCGGCGCAGCATATTTTCCATGTGAAGCGGTACGTCTGGCTTGCAAATGCCACGTGCCACGGCAGCCTTCGCTGCCATGACCATGCCCATGGCGACCGCTGCGCCATGCGATATGGAAAAGTCGGAAAGCTTTTCGGCAGCGTGACCGCCCGTGTGCCCGAGATTGAGGAGCTGACGCGGTCCGTTATCGTGCTCGTCCATCTCCACTACGTCGCGTTTGTCTGCGATGCAGCGGGCGATCACGGGCACGGGGTCGTTTTGAAAGGGTGTTTCCAGCATGGCAAGCAGCTGCTTGTCACCGATATAACCGTATTTGATGACCTCGGCGCACCCCTCTGCGAAAATATCGGCAGGAAGGGTTTGCAGCACGTCGGCGTCGCAAAGCACACCGATCGGCTGCGAAAAGGCGCCGCACAGATTTTTGCCCGCAGGCAGATCCACGGCGGTCTTGCCGCCAACGGAGGAATCCACCATGGCAAGGAGAGTGGTGGGAATCTGGTAGCAGGCAATGCCGCGCAGATAGGTGGCGGCGGCAAAGCCGGTCAGGTCACCCACCACGCCGCCGCCAAGGGCGACGGCTACGTCGGAGCGTGAAAGCTTCGCGGTGGCCATGGCGTTCCAGAGATTAAGCAGCGTGGCGGTGTTTTTAGAAGCTTCGCCGTGGGGGAAAACAAAGGTCGTCACGGTGTAGCCCGCAGCCTCGAGCGAGGTCACGGCCATCTCGCCCCACAGGGCAAAAACCGTGTCGTCGCTCACCAGCATAACGCGACGCGGTGCGGGGCAGAGTAGAGCAAGGCGCGCGCCTACGGTCGTCAAAAGGCCGCTTCCTACTTCTACGTTATATGTTTTGGATGCTTTTACGGTAATGGTTTCCATTAGCTGTTATCTCCGTCCTTATCAGCGTTTTCTTTGGCAATGCGTCCCTCGCGCAGCAGCGCAGTCAGGGTCGCGGCGTCGTTTTCCTTCAGCGCCTTGCTATATGCGCCGAGTGCCGTGATGATATGGTCGATCTCCTCGGAAAGAAAGTCGCGGTTCTCTAAAAACAGCTCGCACCACATTGTTTCGTTCAGCCACGCCACGCGCATGAGGTCGCGATACGAGCCGGCCGAGAAGCCGTGATGGATCTGTGCTTGCGGGCTTTTGACGTAAGCGTTTGATACCACGTGTGCCAGCTGCGAGGTAAAGGCGATCACGCGGTCGTGC
This sequence comes from Clostridia bacterium, assembly GCA_017453325.1. Lineage (GTDB taxonomy): Bacteria > Bacillota > Clostridia > Oscillospirales > CAG-272 > Firm-07. Next base: position 2,466 of record JAFTKK010000084.1, on the reverse strand, counting down.
GCCTCGGCCGTCGTTTCGGCAAAGGTGCCGAATTCAATGGGAGCCAGCAGCGCCTTTGCGCGCGCGCGTAAGCTATCGCGGTCGGTTTCGGGCAGGACAAGCACCATGGGCGCACCATGAAAAAGTCCCGCGCGACTGTTTTCATACCCCGAAAATTGCGTGCCGGCCATAGGATGGCCGCCAACAAAAGGAAAGCCACTCTCGGCGGCAATAGAAAAGCAAGTGGCGCAGACATCTCGTTTGGTGCCGCAAAGATCCATGACAAGCGTACTTGCAGTCAGCACGGGGGCAAGCGTGCGGAGCGCTTCAATGGCAGCAACGGGGTAAACGGCCAACAAGATCAGGTCGCATTGCGGCGCGTTTTGCGTCGTTAATATATCGCTGACCACGCCGTCCTCGCGCGCGTGCGCGAGCGTGCATTCGCTTTTGTCCATGGCATAAACGGTGTGACCGGCTGCCGCATAGGTGCGCGCCATCGAGCCACCGATCAGACCAAGCCCTACAATTCCTATTTTAAGCGGTTGGTTCATTTTCCGGTTACCTCGTCAAAGGGCGTGGGGCAACCGTTGGTTGCCATCTCGGCACAGATTTTGGCCATGGTCTCGGGATCCTCGTGCAGCCCGCCCTTAAGCCATTCAATGAATACATTATAAAATGCGCCCGCGAGGAAAAAGCGGTGATAGCGCTCGGCGGTGCTGTTGTTGGGAGGCGGGAAGGTGATAAACATATTTTTAATGAGCGCCGCCAGAATCAGCTCGCCCAGACGCGCGCGATAGGCTACGATGGCCAGATCGCTGTATTTTCCCAGCTGCTCAAACAGTGCGTGAAAATAGTCATAGGGCACGGCTGAGCTGTTGCTTTCGGCAATCATTTTATGAATGTTTTCTCCCACCTCTTCGATGTACTTGTTTAAGATATCGTCTTTTGAGGTGTAATTGCGATAGTAGGCCATGCGTGACACGCCCGCTTTTTTGGCAATGTCGGTGATGGTGATGCTATCGTATTCTCTGATCTTCATCAGCTCAACCAGGGCGGTGACGATGCACTCCTTGGCCAAACGGTTGGATTCACTTCCTTTAGACACGAACAAAAACCTCCATTTTGTAACAGTAACTGCGTTGACTGTTGACATTTTTCTGCATTGGTGGTACAATCGTAACTGTTACGAGTGTAACCATTACAAGTGTAACACAACAATGACCCTTTGTCAAGACCTGTGACAAAATTTGTCACAGTAAATTTATTTTAACAAGAAAAGAGTGATCCGTTATGTCTATGAAGTTTGTTCACGAGCTGCCTACCCCCGAAGATGTCAAGGCAAAATACCCCGTCAGCGCCCGTGCGGCCGCAACCAAGGCTGCACATGATGCGGAGATTGCCAAGATCTTTCGCGGCGAATCAAATAAAATGGTTTTGCTGATCGGCCCCTGCTCGGTTGATAGCGAGCCGCCTGTGCTCGAATATGCGGCGCGTCTTGCACGTTTGCAGGAAAAAGTAGCTGATAAGCTGATGCTGGTCATGCGCGTGTATACCAACAAGCCGCGTACCACGGGTGACGGCTACAAGGGTATGCTTCACCAGCCCGATCCCACCAAAAAGCCCGACCTTTACAGCGGTCTTCTTACGATTCGCGAGCTGCATACACGTATTCTGACGGATATGGGGCTTCCCACCGCAGATGAAATGCTCTATCCCGCAAACTATCAGTATCTTTCCGATCTGCTTTCCTACGTCGCCGTCGGTGCGCGCTCGGTTGAAAACCAGGAGCACCGTCTGGTTGCCAGCGGAATGGATGTGCCTGTCGGTATGAAAAACCCCACGGGTGGCGACCTTTCGGTGATGATGAATTCCATTACTGCCGCACAACACCCGCACGTGTTCCAGTATCGCAGCTGGGAGGTTGAAACGGGCGGCAATCCTTTGGCGCACGCGATCCTGCGCGGCTACGTCAATCGCCATGGCCAAAGCCTGCCCAATTACCATTATGAGGATCTGACGCATCTTGTTTCTCTGTATGAGAAGGCAGGGCTCGCCAATCCTGCACTTATCGTAGACTGTAACCATGCCAACTCCGGCAAAAAGTATGCCGAGCAGCCCCGCATTGCCAAGGAGGTCCTGCACGCCTGCCGTCATAACGGTGAGATCGCAAGCCTTGTCAAGGGCTTTATGATCGAAAGCTATCTTGAGGACGGTGCACAGAAGATCGGTGAGGGCATTTGCGGAAAATCCATCACGGATCCCTGCCTTGGCTGGGAGAAGAGCGAGCGTCTCGTGCTCGATATCGCCGATTTGATCTAAAATGAATAAAAAGGCCCCGTTGCCGAGTGAACAAGTCCGTTAAAAACGGACAATAGACAAAAGCCCCCTGGTGTAGTAAGATATAATTACTACACCAGGGGGTACTTGTATATGGCAAGGAAATATCAACACACGCAAGAGCTGCTGCCGCAGATCCAAGAGATGCTG
>JAFTKK010000083.1 GCA_017453325.1 Clostridia bacterium | reverse complement strand
GTGAAGTATAGGGAAAAATTTGCCACTCAAAACCTTGTGTGTTCGATTCCGCTACGGCTAAACATGGCGGTGTTTAGCCGCCAAACAAAAACCATAGGGGCTTGTCGACCAAATGCCGTGGCATTTGAGACAGCCCCTTTTAAGCGATCCGCATATGCGTCATGCTTTACTTCACGGGCGGATGCTGCTTGTCATAGGTATCCTTTTGGCTACAACCCGCACGGCCGCCGCCCGCGCAAGCGCAGGCGCACGCACAAGCACAGCCGCCACCGCTGAAGCCGCCGCCACGTGAACGGTGCGCATCGCGCGCCCGAACATAAGCGGGATTTGCTCTGCCATAGGTGTGAATATAGTGACTGTGTCCAATCAAAAAGCCTCTGCCGCGCACATAGGATACGTAGCTGTCAATGATAAACAGCTCAAACAAAGCGATCGCGATCATCACAAAAATGCAAAGTATCGTGATGGTTCTTTTGTCACTTTGCAGCTCGTCGTACACCCCCTCGTCATCAAAAGCTTGGTAATTCACGGTCTTGGCGCCCGAAAACGCATCAGGCCCATAATTGACCCGCATCGGTACATAGCTGCCGCGCGGCATTTCACCCCGCCAGATGAGCCACCCGTCGTTATTCGTGTCGGCATTGCTGTAAGGCATCTCGTCACCTATGTACCACATAAATTGATAATCTTCCACGTCGATCTCATTGAACCAGCAAGGTATAAATTCATAAAAATATCTGCCGCTGATATCGAGGCAAAGCATATCCTTTTGGTTGATCGTAAAGGAAAAATCAATCACGTCCCCGACCCGATAGGCCTCCTTGAAGGTCAGATCCGCATAAACGGCATACCCGTCATCATATTCGGCAATCTCGGCTATATTGTCCGATAGCATGTCGGGATAATATGTCCAATTCCCATTAGCTAAACCGATCGACACCCAAGTCAGCGCCTCATCCCCATCGATCACACGCCAACGAATGTGATAGGTTATATCCAACGTGCCGTCCTCCCTTGGCCACACAGTTACGTGATATTTTTCAATCTCGTCAACGGGAGTTGGATGATACAACAAAGCCACCAACAGAAGTGCAATCTGTGCTATCACCAAAAAACAAAGCACAATGGTGTAAAAAATCGGGAAACGGCGGTGCTCCCTTACGTATTCCTCGGTAAATAGATCCTTATCCTTTGTTTTTCTACTCATATCGTCCTCCCACGGAAAGGGCAGTCCTTTGCCTGTTCATCGTCCATTGCACGCAGCCGCTTCGCAAGCGAATGGCCCCATACGGTATCAAAATCATCGGTTAGCATGTGACCGAGTGCCCCCTCACGGGAAAGCCAGCTTTGGCAGGGCACCACAGTTCCGTCGGGAGCAATGGCCATATTGCTGAGTGCCGCACCGCAGGCGGGGGCGCGCAGCCCGATCTCCTGAAGCACCTCGGCGCTCACAAGCCCGGGAGAGGTAAAATCCATCTCCATGCCGTTTGCATCGCAAAACTCCTTGGCATCCCTCAACACAGCTGCCAGCTCCGCTTCGGAAAGATCGTACTGCGCATGCGCGGTAGTGGCGCCGCCCGTGCAAATGAGGCCACTCACCGTTACAAAGCGCACGCCAAGACCGTGCAAAAATCCAAGAGTAGACACATAATCGGCATTAAGACGGCAAAGAGGTGTGTTGACGCTGACGTCAAGGCCGCCCGCAAGCGCCGCCTTGATGCCGGCCACCGTTTCGTGATGATATGCGCCGCCCACCAGCTTATTGTGGATATCCGCATCGGCCGCATAGAGCGTGATCTGCACGTTATCAAGCTCGGCATCCGTCAATTGCGCCACGAGCGCAGGTGTCAGCAGACGCCCGTTGGTATTGAGGCGTGTCACAAACCATTTCGCATGTGCGATCAGCTCGGCAAGATCGTCGCGCCCTGTCGGCTCACCGCCCGTAAAGGTCAGCATCGGCACACCGGCGCGGCGCAGCTTATCAATGATCTCACACCATTCCTCGCGCGAAAGCTCTTTCGTTTTTCCAAGCTGCTCGCCCGCCGCATAGCAAAACATACATTTTTGATTGCATTGCCAATGTCCCTCGGCATCGGTCATGGCGCTGACCATCAAGTCCATGCGGTGCGGTGCACGCATAAAGGGCGCATAGGTGCGCAAGGACATCTTGTCAATCTGCACGTCCGTCTCCTCGCCGCGCGCGATGGCAAACAGGATCTCGGTCATATCCAGCAGATCCTCGCGAAGCGCCTCACGGCGAACAACGGGAAAGGCTTTCGACACGCGCGCGATCACGCGCTCGCAAATGGCATCCCGATCCGCATCATCAATCGGCTTGCCCGCAAAAGCATTCACCTCGTCAATAAAGACCGAAAGCAACAATGCCCAAGAGGGGCCAAGCGGCAAAAGATAATACCCGTTTAAGATCACAATATATGGCGGCGACTGCAAAAGTGAAAAGCGCGGCGGTATCAGATGAATGCGCACCACACCCGGCCCTTTGGGGTTAAAGGTGCAATGCTTCACGCCCCGTTTGGTATCTAACCACGCGGCAAGCTTATTTAAAATTCCCATACGTCCTCCCTTAGATGTTGATGATATCTTTATTATAGCCGAAGAGAGCCGAACACACAAGCCCCTCGGCGCAACATTTTTGCATCTTTTGCCGCGTCGCGGCTTGTCAGGTATTACAAACTTGCCACGTCACAGCAAAATCTGCGAAAAATCTTTCAGCCGAGAGGTGCTTCGCAGTTTCGGCAGAGCAAAAAGGTGGCATAACAAGGGAAAGGGGCGCAGTAATATGTGGATATGACAAGACACTTTCCCACAGTCAGGGCGCGTTTTTGCCTGCCCAAACCTTACGAGTTCGGCTCTCTTCGGCTATAGCGAAAAACCGGGGCGCTGTCAATCTTGCGCCACTCTGTTCTGCCGTTTTTGATGCAAAACTAAAAAGAGGACGGAGCACGCCGTGCTCTATCCTCTTTTTCCTTGCCCATCGCGCGCCACCGTTCGTTAAATCAGCTCGTCCATGCTCACGCCAAATATCTCGGCAAAAGCCCTCAACTCAATATCCGTCACAAAGCGCTTGCCACATTCTATTCTTTGAATGGCGTTTTTGTCGACATCGACACCGATCAACTGCATTTTATCTGCCAACGCCCTTTGCGAAAGCTTGGAGGGGGACGCCATGCGCAACGCACGGATCTTTTCGCCGCAAAGATTGTTTTTGCCTTCATTCTTATTTTTAAACATGTTTCACTCCATATTTGACATTCAGTGATTGACAAATCCATTATAATGTGATACAATGTTATTGTTGACACGCAGTAAATGTCAAAAATGAGTTTATATTAAGCTTTCAGCAAAGGAGGCGCGCGATGAATACGATAGGCATAATCAAGGAAATCGACAGCCTCGGCAGAATTGTCATTCCAAAAGATTTTAGAGATCGTCTGATGCTCGACAAAAGCGTTGAGGTAATATTGACAACAGACGGTATCCTGATCCGTAATCCCACATATGAAGTGGTCAAACGGTAATCAAAAAGCCCCTGCCGCGCAATTGAACAGGTCCGTTAAAAACGGACAATAGACAAAAGCCCCCTGGTGTAGTAAGATATAATTACTACACCAGGGGGTACTTGTATATGGCAAGGAAATATCAACACACGCAAGAGCTGCTGCCGCAGATCCAAGAGATGCTGGCATGCG
>JAFTKK010000082.1 GCA_017453325.1 Clostridia bacterium | reverse complement strand
ATGGGGAGAACCAACAGAAGATTGTAAATCCCCCAAAAAGAAACCGCCCTGTCAAGCGAATTGCAAAGACAAGAAAAACAAAAAGCAATCTGCTTTTGTCGCGAAGCGACAAGAACGATCCCAACTGTCTCCACCAAAACACAAAAATCGGGGCTTTTGCCCCGGTTTTTTGTTTCATTCGAACAATTTCGAGCAGCGCTTTTGTTCTTGTTGCACAACGCGCCGCCGAAATTAAGCAGCATTTCACAGTATACTTTAAATTTTTGTACCTAATTTTGTACCTAAAATTTTTGCATCACAAAAAGGAGAGGCTTCCCTCTCCTTTTTTTCTTTTGTTTTCGGTATGGGTCACGCGGCATACCCGCTATATTTCAGCAAAGCCTCCTTCTCACCCTTGGTCAGCTTCAGCCCGCCGATATAGCGCTCCACCTGCTCCTTGCCGTTTTTGTTGGTATAGCCAAGATAGCCCATCACCATATACTTTTGCGCGGCGGTGAGGCGCAGCGAAGCCACAAACTGCTCCACCTTTCGCTTTTTTGTACCCGCGATCGGCTTGCCGTCCTTGTCCTTGTCGGCCTCCAAAGCACGCGCCTCGGCAATGATGATTGCCAGCTTCTCGATGTCAATGGCTTCGGCAAAAAGCACGTTCTTCTCGGCAAGCTCCTCACCGAGCACGTCCTCAATGGCAAGATCCCAATAAACACCGTAAATAAACTGTATCGCCTTCGCCTGCGTTTCGGCATCCGCTGCGGCAAACTGCTTTAGCTTCACCATATCGGCAACCGCCTCCTCGCCAACGGCGTAGACGGTACGGAACCGCTTTTGCTGCTTGCCCGTGAGGGCGACAGTCTCACCATTCACAGTCACGCTATCCCCCACCGAGCGCGGCAGCACCGAGTAACCCTCTCCCGCAAGGCTTTTTAGCACCTCACGCATCTTATCGTCCTCAATGCCGATCTCCTCGTCGATCATCAGCCCCGCAATGGTCTCTACCATGTGCTCATCCTCGTTCTCGATCGCCTTGGCGAGATCGGTAGAGTATGCCTTGGAGGCAAACAAGCTATCAACAGTATAGCCTGCCGTCGGCACAAAGCGCCGCGTCAAGCCGGTTACAAAGTTGTAGGCGTTTCGCACGGGTATACCAAACATCTGCCCTGCGGCATAGGTCACCTTACGCACCGCACCAAACACATCCTGTCGGCTGACATCCTTGCCCGAAAGCGCATCCTTTGCTACGTTAAAGGAGTCCTTGGTGGCCACCAATACGTCATTGATCGTGGAAAGGAAGAAATTATCAAGCTCATACCCATCGGTAAAGAACGAATACACATCACGCACAATTGGCAAACCGCCGATCAAGCCGCCTGCAAAATCCCAAGCGCCCTGCAGCACGTTATCCTTTACTTCTTCCTCGTCCTTGTCGTAGAGAAGCCTGAAAAGATACGAAATCAACGCCATGTAAATGGCTTGCCCCACAAGCGCACTTGTGCTCCGCGCAGCCTGTCCTTGTGCGCGCTTGAATTCCTTTTGAAGTCTCGCCTTGTCCGCATCGGTCTTTGCGTTTTGGAGACGGCGCTTGATCACCGCCCACTCGCCGAGTGCATCAAACCAACGACCGATCACCTTCATGCCGTCGGCTGTAAACATCGTAAAGGTTCTCGAAAAGATACCGCCGCGCATTGCATCGGATTTTTCGGTCACAAGCGAGTTCTGCTGCGTTTCGAGAATAACACGCGTCAGCAGCTCACCCGCCGCCTTCAAATTTTCCTCGGTGCCAAGCGCCAGCTTGCTGTTCTTCTCCACCTGCAGCTGGCAAGCGTAAAACAAGCTGCAAACTACACGGCGATCCACAAAGCCGATGCCCTTCATCAGCAAGTCACCGACCTTACCGGTGGTCTCCAACACACCCGATGCCAAAGCCGCAGAATTATCAAAATTACGCAGCTCCGCCAGCGGGCAGTATTTGTCAACCAGCTGTGCGGTCTGCTTGCTTCCAAAGCCCTTAATGCCCTTCACAACCGTCGAAAAATCCAAAATGTTCAATGAGGCAATCAGCGAGGAAAGCTGTGTCACCAACGTCTTGGGATTAAGCGCGAGCTGAAAGCGTGCGTAGTTACCGCGGATCTGCTCCACAAGATCCTTGAGGAAGCTCTGCTCATCCTGCCCTGCGCGTCTGCCGCCCTGCAGATCCTTCGACATTTTGTCAAGCAGCTTCATCATATCCGTGCCGCGATTCTTACCGTATTCCTCGTTCGTCGTTCGAATTGTGACGGGCTGATGCACGTTCTTCACACGCTCACCCTTACCGTCTACCCTGCCAACGTCTATGTTCTGTAACATAGAACGGTTCTCGGCAACGATGGCATAATTCTTGTAAAGTGCCATATTATGCACGTGGCGAAGCACCACGTCGTCAATGCCTTCAATAATAAGCTCGCCGCGTGCGCCCTCAACGGCCTCCTTGTTTAGCGACAGATGCCCCACACGGTCACCCTCGTAAAAGGTGGTATCAACTGTCTTGGCAATGCCGTTGTGTGCAGACGGAAAATAATATCCCCTCTCGTGCACACGGCTAAAGCCCTTCATGAGCGTATCGGTGTCGATCTTCCATTTGCGGCACGTGGTGTTCAGCACGTTTTCAAGCAGCTTGATATATGCGCGCTGATCCTCGGAAAGCATATTCCAGATCTCATTCTCCAACTGCTTGCAGGCACGTTGCACATCCGCGCGCTGATGCTTGCGGCTTGCTTTTTCGCCCTTTCCCTGCTCGTAGATCAAGCCCTTGATGCGGTGCGGCTTACCGTCCTTGTCCGTGAATTTATAGCCGTTGTCCGCAAGCCCCTGCTTGCTCTTTTCCGTTTTAGATTCGCAGTAAAGTGTCATAAGCTGACCCACGGTCATTTTCTCGCCGCGAAACTCGACAAGATCGTTTTCCAGATGCTTCGCCCATTTCTTGTGCTTCTCGTGCCACTCGTAATAATCCTTCAAGGCGTGCAGCTCGTCTGCCTGCATTGAGATGGCGGCGTTGCGCATCCATTCGTGCATTTTGGTATAAAAGCCCTTGGGGTTATAGGCATCCATCGCGCGGAACAAGGCGGCGGGATCGCCAAACTGACGCATGTACTTGGATACAATACCGTGCACAAGCCAGTTCTGATCCTTTTTTGCGCTCTGCATTACGGAAACCATTTCTTCTGCCAGCTGCTCGGCATCCACCCACTTGCCGTTGATAAACACCCTTTGATAGCGCTCGGAAAGCTTTTGGAAATGCTTGGCAATATCCACCACCATCTCCAGCTCCTGCACCGAAAGCGCGCCCGTGCCGGTGGTCAGCTGCTCCAGCATAGCGGCAATATCCTTGTCGAATACCACTTGGCCGTTCGCCATACCCTCGTTATGCTCGTCGTTGACCGCCTTATACATCATCGCGTTATCCTCGGCACAGTACCAGTCCTTGACCTTTGCCAAGGTGTTGCGAATAGAACCGGTAAACGCACGCGAGGTTTTGAGAGCGGCGCGAAGCATATTTGGGATCGCACGCAGAGTATCGCCGTCATAGATGGTCGCGCTGTAAAAGCGCCCCTTTTCCACGTCGCGCATTTCCTCTGCGATTTTACGCATCGTGTCAAAATGTGCGTTTTTGCGCCTATTCTCAATCTGTGCTTGCTTGTCGCCGAGGGCTGCCGCCACACTCAAAGCCAGATCCTCGCGCACCAAAGCACTTGCATCCTCGCCAATGGCCTCACGCAAGAATTGCTCACCGTCGATATCGGTAATAACTACGTCCAAAATTCGATCTGCGATCTCGCGTGCCAAAACGCGCTTATCCTTAGGAGCACTCCCATTCAAGGCGTCATACAGCCATTTGTCAAGATCCCATCCGTCACGGCGAGAAATCTCACCCTTGATCTCTGTTCCATCCTCCAAAGTAAAGGTCAGTGCCTCACCCCGAACGGTTGATAGCATTTCGTTGACGTCACGGTGTGTAAAAGCGGTAGCTTTGCGGGAAAGCTTTAATTCGGCTTCTCCCCCCTGCTGATCTGTGCCGATGCGTGCATTATCTGTATCTCGTCCACCTGCAGATCGTCCTCTCCCTTCAACTTGCTCTTGATCCAACGAGAGAACTCCCGAATTTTGGCCTCTGTATCCAGTTGCATTACTAACAGAACTTGATTGCTCTCCTGAAGCTGAGTTGCTTGGCTGATCGAGACTATCAATGAAATCAATGCTTCCCTGTATGGACTTGACCTTGTCACTTCTGCCATGTTCTTTTATATCCTCCCAAATTTGTTTATACTCTGCCTTGGAAACAAACTTTTCGACTTGGTACTTATTCTCTGCACTATCAAATTTTTCAACGAGATACCAACGATCATTCATCGAAATGAGCGTCTGATCCCCAGCCACAACTCTTTCATTGTTCGCCCACCACACTGCCAAGCGATGCGCCTCACTATCAAAGTCGTTTTCACCAGGGAAATTTTTGTGCAAAAATTTGAATGTGCGCGCAGGTATTACTTTTTTTCTTTTAGCAAGCTGTATCTCACTATCATTATACTGCATCTCACCTTTTTCGTCAACGCCCTGTGCTTCTTTTTCTTCCTCCTGATTGGCAAAAGAAATCTTCCCATCACGGTAGGTGCCGCCAAGCTCCGCAATGGCGTTCAGATACAGCCGTTCCGCCTTACGCACAAACGCGATCTCCTTGTTAGCGGCAGCACCCTTCTCGCCAGAAAGCGCGTTCTTGATCTGCACGATCTTGCCGAGGATCTTCTCGGCGGTGCTCACGTCGCCTTTTACCAGACGTTTGACAAAATTGGCATTGCCCAGCACGTTCTCGGTAGCGATCTGTGCAATCTCACTTCGTGCTGTATCAAGATCCTTTTGTTCGCTTTCGGTGAGCTCCGTGCCATTTTTGACCTTTTCAAGCAGCGTTTTCAGCTTTTGCTCGGCAGCATCCACGTTCTCGCCGAAATAGCCGCGCTCGATGAAGTCACTGACGGCCTGCGTGTAAACGCTGTCATTGCTCACCAAATGGTCAACAAGTGCAATGTTCGATGCTTGCCCCTCGGTTGCGTGCCCCGTTTCGTGGATAGCGGTTTGCTGCCACAGTTCACTGGCGATCTCGCCCTTTACGATCTGCCCAGTGGCGCCGCCGCTTTCCAGCGTGCTCACGTCAATGACAACCACGCCTGTATCAGGATCAAAAAAGCCATTCTCCCCCACGTTTTCGGCAAGAAAATACTTGACCTTGCCGCTACTTTTTTCTCCGATGGTGTCCATCAAAGTGCGTAGTTCCGCGTTCTTTTTGCTCTGCGCCTCCGAAAGCTCACCCTTAAATGCGCGCACATTGACGCCCTTCGCGTTAGCCTTCCGCACTACGTTTTCGATCGTATCTGCCGAAAGCGTAGAGGTGCGGTAGCGCGCGTCAAAGGTGGCGTCCCCCGCCGCCTTGATATTCGCATCAAGCGCGACACGCTGCGTTTCGTTGATACTGCCGTCAGCATCAAACGCAAGCTTTAACTGCGGCATCTTTTCAAATACTGCGGCGCGCCCCTTATCGGATAATTTTCGCAATCGATTGGCAATTTGCTCGTTGTCCGCCTTGATATTCTGCTCGATCTGCACGCGCTCTGCCTGCGAAAGATCAGCCCTTGAGCGAAGCTTTTTTTGCTCCTCAATATGCTCCAGCGTCGCACGTGCATCGGCATATTTACCCGTGCTCTTGGTCACCTTACCCACGGTGCCGCCATAGGCAACCGAGGTGCCCATACCGACAATACCCGCCTCGGCAACGCCCTGCCAATATTCACTGTCGCCATACTCGTCAAGCGCATCTCTGCCCTTGTAAATGGTTTTGAGCGCGGGGTTCGCCAGCTCTGCCAGCACCTCCTCCGCACCCTCGCCAAGTGCCTCCTTGGCCACGCGCTTAATGCCGACCTCGGCAACCTCCTGCCCGACCTCCTTAGCAGCCGCCTTGCCCATCTTGGCAAGGGATTTGCCGTAAAGATTACCGGCACCGGGCAGCAGCTTCTCGGTCACGCCCTCAATGGCACCCGAAGCTGCACCGTAGGCAAGACCCTGCCCGTACCCGGCACCGTCCCGAAAGGCCTGCTCGGTGCCCGTACCCGCAGCGCTGATCATTGTGGTGGCAAGCGCAGGCGTGCGATTTTCGCAATCGATTGAGATTTTCGGTTTCCGCCTCCGTGAGGGTGCCATCGTAGATCTTGGTACCCGACCAATGCAAGCGTGCATTTTTCCTGCGGCTGGATAAACGGTGCACTATCTTGATTGACAAATTCCTTTTGCCGTGCTATAATTTGGATATCAACATACAACGAGGTAACAATGAATCTTTGCGATCAGAAAACAGTAAAAAATATTATGACGGCGTACGGCCTGCATTTCCGCAAGGAGTTCGGCCAGAACTTTTTGACCAACCGCATGGTGGTGGAGGACATTGCCGAGCAATGCACCGACGTGGCAGACGGCACGATCTTGGAGATCGGCCCCGGCATCGGGACCCTCACGCGCGAGCTTTGTCAGCGGCACCGTGAGGTGGTGGCACTTGAGATCGACAAGAGCCTGATACCCGCGCTCGGCTACACCTTAAACGATTTTCACAACGTGACCGTGATTAACGAGGACGTGATGAAGGCCGACCTTGACGCCATTCTCGCCCCCTACTTTGAAAAGGGGTCGGTTTCGGTCTGCGCCAATCTGCCCTACTACATCACCACGCCGATTTTGATGAAGCTGCTCGAAAGCGGCCTGCCCTTCCGCTATATCACCATTATGATCCAGTCCGAGGTGGCCGACAGGCTTGTGGCCAAGGCGGGCAGCGGCGCTTACGGCGCCATTACCGCGGTGCTGAACTATTACGGGGAGGCCGAGCGCTTGTTTACGGTATCGGCGGGGCATTTCATGCCGCCCCCAAAGGTCAATTCCGCGGTGGTGCGCATCAAGCTCCACGAGGAAAAGCCCTACCGCCCGATTGATGAAAAGATCTTTTTCCGCACCGTGCGTGCGGCCTTTGAGCAGCGCCGCAAGACCCTGCCCAACGCCCTCTCGGCGGGCTTCCCCGAGCTCGAGAAAGAAACGTGCGTGGCGCTTGTGGAGCAGGCGGGGCACCGCCCCGACATTCGCGGCGAGCGTCTTTCCACGGCCGAGTTCGCGGCCCTTTCCGACCTCATTGCCGAGGCATTGAAGCAATCATAACCAAAAAGCCTTTCCCAAAAATTTGGGAAAGGCTTTTTTATGTACCCCCTACAACAAAAAATGCAATCATCATGCGTTTTGCCGTTGTTCGCCCCGTCTCTCCTTGGCTCCCTCTCGGAGGGGGCCAGGCGTTGCTTGCTCCGCCCGTGTTGACACCGTTACTCCGCGAGATAGCGGCAAAGGGCGGCGTAGCCCTTTTTGATGCCCTCGATACAGTCCTCGTGCCCCTCGTATTCAAGGGAAAGATACCCATCGTAGCCCGCGCGGCGCAAAATGGCAATGCATTGCTTGACGGGGATATCCCCCTCCCCCACGGCCGCGCCGCGCAGGTAATTGCAGCCGCGCGTCATGAAATAGCCCTCGGCGGGGCCCGCAGCAAAGGGGCGCTTTTGAAAATCCTTGGCGTGCACGTGCACGGCAAGGGGGGCAAGACGGGAGACCGCCATGGCCGAATCCTCGTCCACGCAGGCAAAATTGCCCATGTCGATCAGCACACCGTAATTGTCGTGCGCCACGGCATTGATGAGCCTTTCCACGCGGTCACTGTCTTGCGCCAGGTACCCGTGGTTCTCGCTGCAGGTGCGAATGCCCTTGGCAGCGGCATATTCGGTGAGGATGCGCGCGTTTTTCGAAAGCGTCGGGAGCATGAGGTCAAAGGAGCGTCCGCTGCCCTTGCCCGTGAGATTGCGGCAAACATCGTGCCGCAAGAGCGTTGCACCCAGCAGCTCGGCCACGTCGATCTGCTCCTTCATGCGTGCGAGCTCCGCCGCCTCGGCCTCGGGCGTTGGCTGATAGAGCTCCGCGCCCACGGTATAGGCGTTGACGGTCATGCCGAGCCGTTCCGCCTCGCGGCGGATTTCTCGCGCATACTCGCGCGGCGTGGTGCCCGCGGGGGGCGTGAGATCGGTAAATTCAATGGCCGCAAAGCCGATCTCCTTTGCTGCGGCAATGGCGGAAAGCTGCGTCAGCTTCCCTGCTCTGATATACTGCTGAAAGGAATAGGAGGAAACACCGAGCTTCATTTGATCTCCACCTCGTGCCCAAGGCGACCCGACTCATAGATGGCATCAAGGATCTTCATCACCCAAATGCCGTCCTCGGGGGTGGCGATGCAGGTCGTGCCGTTGAGGGCGCAATCGACAAAGTGCGACAGCTCACGGGTAAACATGTCATCAAAGCTGTCTCCCTTGCCGCCAATGCCGTCAAGCGAGATCTCGGTGTCGGCAAGGTACCCGCCGACGTCGGTATAGAGCTTCGGGTTCTTGCCGGCAAGCGAAATGCCGCCCTTGGTGCCGTAAAGCTCCTTGCGCGAAACGCTTTCGCCGTTAAAATCGTAAGAGGTCTCAAGCGAGGTCACGGCGCCGTTATCGTAGCGGATGAGGGCGGTGCCGAAATCCTCTACATTGCAAATATCCTTGTCGCCCGAGCCAACGGGACGCCAGCCCACGCTGTTTTTGATCTCGGGACGGTTGCCGAGCCTGTGCGAGACCATCGCATAGACCGAAACGGGCTTCGGTGACCCCATGAGATACCGCGTCTGGTCGATGACGTGCACACCGAGGTCAATGACGGGGCCGCCGCCCGAGAGCGCCTTGTTGCCAAACCAGCCGCCGGGATTGCCGTGGCGGCGCAGATAGGTGGCCTTGGAATAATAGATCTCACCGAGCGCGCCGCCCTCAATGAGGTCACGCACCACGGCATTTTCGCGCGAGAAGCGGAGCACGAAGCCGATCATCAGCAGCTTGCCCGCCTTTTTGGCCTCGCGCTGCATCTCCTCTGCCTCGGCGGCGTTGTAGGCCATCGGCTTTTCGCAGATAACGTGCAGCCCCGCACGCAGCGCGGCAATCGTGCAGGCGGCGTGGTTCACGTTCCACACGCAAACGTCGGCGGCGTCAAGCTCCTTTTCGGCGGCCAGCATGGTATCCACGTCGGTGTAGCAATGCTCTGTGGGAATATCGAATTTTTGTCGCGTCATTTCAAGGCGAACGGGATCAATGTCGCAAAGGGCGGCGATCTTCGCCTCGGGGATATTTTGGTAAGCCTTTAAGTGGGTGTTGGCAATGTTGCCCGCACCGATCATGGCAATGCGTAAGGTCTTCATACACTTTCCTCCTTAGTCAGCGGCCATCACGGCGCGCAAATGCTCAGCCGCCACGCGGATATCCGCGGCGGGGTCCGTGCCGCACTCACGCTCAATGGTGAGATACCCGCGGTAGCCGATATCCTGAAGCGCCGCAAGGTATGCGGGGAACGGCACCGAGCCCGTGCCGAGCGGCACCTCCTCAAAATAGCGGATGCCCTGCGCCTCGGCGGGCACGGGATGCACGGCGCGGTAAATATATTCGGGATTTCCCTTCACCAAGAGGTTGCCGTCCTTGGCGTGGGTGTGTACGATGTAATCCCTCAGGGTATACACGGCCTTGACGGGATCGTCACCCGTGACCATACAAAGGTTGGCGGGGTCAAGGTTGACGGCCACGCCGCGCGAGCCGAGCGAATCGAGAAAGCCTTTTAGGACTACGGCGGGCTCGGGGCCCGTTTCCACGGCGAAGTGCGCGTCGATCGAGTCGGCATATTGCGCGAGCGCGTAGCAGGCCTCCTGCATGATCTGATAGCGCGGGTGGTGCGGATCGGCAGGCACCACGCCGATGTGTGTGGTCACGATATCGGTGCCAAGCTCCTTGGCAAGATCAAGAATGCGCTTGGATTTTTCGATCAGCGCGGGATTTTTCTCGGGGTCGCCGAAGCCCTGTCCGAGGTCACCGCACACCGCCGAAAAGCAAAGCCCCGCATCACGCACGAAGGCCAGCAGCTCGCGCCGCGCCTCTTTGGTGAAATTTTCGGGGGCATGCTCGCCCTTAGTGCAGTACATTTGCAGACCCTTGATGCCGAGCTCCGCCGCCATCAACACGGCCTCGCGCGTGGGTTTTTTGAACGATTCTACGATCGCGCCGATGGGAAATTGATACATATTGTTACCTCCCTATTGCTTTTTTTGCACTTTCATTTTATAATGAATGCAAGAAACAGTCAACAAAAAATCTTGCGCTTTTTTAAAACAATATTGCTATTTGGGGGATATGATGCAACACAAGGAATTTTCGCCCGATACACCCAAAACCGTGCACGAGGTGCACGGCCTTTCCAAAACGCCCGTCATCTTTCACCATAGCGTGGTGAAGGCAAGGCGCTGCCACGTGGCCAATTGGCACGAGAACGTGGAGCTGCTGCTCTTTCTTGATGGCGAGGGCACCCTCATTTGCGAGGATGAGCAGACCCCGATGCGCGCGGGCGACATCGGCGTGATCGACTCGCACATGCTGCACCGCGTGGTCACCGATAACACCGTGGTTTACTATTGCCTGATCGTGGACGAGACCTTTTGCCGCAAAAACGGACTGGCGCCCGCGGCGGCGAGCTTTCCGCGCCGCATCCGTTCGGCAGAACTGACGGAAGAATACCACAAAATTGCGCAAGCCTTTGCCGCCGATGACCCCTACCGAGAGCCGCGCCTGCGCGCGGCGGTGCTCTCGCTGATGGTTGCGCTGATGAGTGGCTATGCGACCCCTGCCGCGAGGGGCAGCGACGCGGGTGCGCCGATCCGCACGGCGGTGGGCTACATCAATTCGCACTATGCCGAGCCCATGGAGCTTGACACGCTGGCCGCCACGGCACAGCTCAGCAAATATCATTTTTTGCGCGAGTTTAAGGCCGCCACGGGGCAAACGCCGATCGCCTACATCAACACCGTGCGCGTCAAGCAGGCCGAGCGATTGCTGCGCGAGGGCAACGTCGCGGTGGCGCAGGTGGCCGAGGCCTGCGGATTTTCAAATCATTCCTATTTTTCCAAGGTCTTTTTGCGCCATAAGGGCGTGCTGCCCTCTGCCTTTGCCGCCGCCTGCCGCGCCGAGCGAGACAAGCGCTGAGGACGGCAAAAAGTCTATTCGCCATATCGCAACCGCCCTATTTGAACCAACGCTCACTCCCCCGGTCTCGCATGCGCTCGACAGCCCCCTCGCGGAGGGGGCCATGGTTTGCGATCCCGCGCATCGCTTACGCGCGTCGCCCGCATTGTTCGCGTTATCTTGCTATGGCTCTTTCATTTCACATTTCGCATTTCCCCCGCGAGCATAAAAACCCCCGCCCGTGACCGTAGGGTGAACTGCCCCAAATTGTGCGGACAGCACAAAAAGCCCCGGGGGTGTAGTAATTAAGCAACAAACTGGCATCGTTTTTCAAGCGGTGTCAGTTTTGTTTTTAATTGGATGCGCTCGTTGT
>JAFTKK010000081.1 GCA_017453325.1 Clostridia bacterium | reverse complement strand
GCAGAAAAGCGGCGTGTGGTGTATATGTCGCCGCGCGGCAAGGTGTTTAACCAGGAAAAGGCAAAGGAGCTGGCGGCGCTCGATCAGTTGATCATTTTGTGCGGCCATTATGAGGGTGTAGATTCCCGCATTATTGAGGAGATCGTGGACGAGGAGATCTCAATCGGTGATTTTGTGCTTACGGGCGGCGAGTTGCCCGCTTGCATCGTGACAGACGCCGTGGCGCGTCTTGTTGACGGCGTGCTTGCCGCGCCCGAATGCTACGAAAATGAAAGCCTCTCATCGGGGCTGGTGGAGTACCCGCAGTACACGCGTCCCTTTGAGTTTCACGGAAGGTGCGTGCCCGAGGTTCTGATCTCGGGTCACCATGCCAATATCGAAAAGTGGCGCCGCGAGGCGGCGCTGACAGAGACGGCGCGTTTGCGCCCCGATCTGTTGGAGCAGACCTGAATTAGTTGAAGTTTGAAGAAAGGAGGAGGAACGTATGAAAAGGGAACAGCATGCTTTTCCGCGCGTGTTGTCGCGCTTCAGCCGCTTGATCTATCATATCATTGCCGTGAGTTTTATCGGCAAGCTTTTTACCTCCTATACCGTTTGTAACGAGGCCGTTGTGGGCCATAGCCGCTTGCTTGGCGGCAAGCGAGAGCGCATATATACCACGCGTCGCTACACGCTGCGCCGTGCCATTGCTTGCGCCATGGAGCAAAATTTGCTCTCGCGTATCATACGCGGGCTTTTGCTTGCTCTCGCGCTTTGCAGCTTGCGCACCTTTGGATTCTTTTTCACCGTCATGGGCGCGACGTGGACGCTGCTTTACGGCGTTTCGCTTTTCGTGTCGCTCGGTGGCGCGGTGACGTGGGTACATCTGATCAGCGGTGCAATTTCGCTGACGGTCGGTGTGATCCTGTTCTTCTCCGATCAATCCTTCGGGTATTTGCTGCATCGCGGCTCCTTACTCGGCTTCCTGCTCTTCCGTGTGCTGGGTGTGCCGGATGATATGGTCAAGGAAATGCCGGTCAAGGGCGAGGCACATTATCTGATAGCCAGCGCAATGGCACTTTTCGTCGCCGCGCTCGGCTTGTTGGTAGCACCGTTTTCCTTGCTGCAGATTGCTTGCTCTGCGGCGGTGATCTTAGTTGTGCTTTCCGTGCCGGAGGCGGGCTTCCTGCTCGCGCTCTTCGTCTTGCCTTTTTCGGGACTTCTCGTTGGCTCGGATATGCTGACGGTGGTATTCCTTATCTTAATGGTCGTGGGTTATGTAGGTAAATTCCTGCGCGGTAACCGTTCCTTCAGTATTGAGCTGCAGGATCTGCCCATGCTTGTTTTCATCGCGATTTTCCTGTTGTCCTGTTCCACGGTTGCCAGGGAAAGCGTGTGGGAAGCGGTTCTGATCGAGGTGTTGCTCGCCGTTTCGTATTTGATTGCCGTTAACATTCTTTCCACCCCCAACTGGATGCATGCCGCGCGGGTCAGCCTCTCGCTTTCCGCCGTGCTTGCAGCGGGCGTTGGTGTGGGTCAGCTTTTGTTTGCATGGATCACGGCCGGGCGCCCGGCGCTTAGCACCTTGCCCACCTTTTCCTCCGCCATTACGGCAGGCTTTGAAAACGAGGTCGTCTTTGCCTTTTATCTTGTTGTGGCGATCGCCTTTCTGCTGCCTCAGGTTCCGCTGACGGCAAAGAAGCATCGCGCGCTGCCCGTGTTGGCTATTCTGCTTGTGAGCGGCGTTTTGATCCTGACCTTTGTTTCCGTGGCGTGGCTTTGCCTTGCCTTGATTTTCGTTTGCTTTTTGCTGATTTACGAGTATCGCAGCCTGCTTGGCATTTTGTTTGCTGGCGGCGCTGCTACCGGGGCACTTTTCTTGATCCCGCAGAGCTGGCGCAATGTGTTCTTCGGCGTATTCCGTGATATCACCGATCCTGCCGTTATTGCGGCGCGTGCCGGCGGCAGAGGTGTGATCTCGCGTATGTTCTTTAGCGGCGGCGAGGGCTTTTTCTCTCAACGGAACGGCATTTGGCGTTTCGTGTTTGGCGGTGGCCACCGCAGTCTTGCAACGCTGCACCCGTACTTCGCTTTGAATAGCGTTGTCTTTTCCTACAGTGCTTATAATCTGTGGCAGGTCCTGCTGGCGGAATACGGTGTCGTAGGACTTGCTTTAGTGGCAATCTTTTTCCTGCTGCTCTTCCAAAACTGCTTTTCGGTGCTGGCTATGTCGGGTGAGCGCGAGCATCCGTTGTTCGCCTATATCGGCATCGTCTTCGCGGCCGCCGTTATCTTTTTCGGAAGCTTTCATTATACGTGGTATAATCGCGGTGCATTGGCGCTTTTCTTCCTTGCTGCTGCCTTGATCTGCGCCGCTATGCGCTACCATCGCCGTCGCGGTCATGCTTCTGCGAGCAAGCAGGAGGAATACGGTGCACCGTGGGCGGAAACCGAATATAGCGTGCGTGCGCCGCGCGCCAAGAAACAGTAAAGGGAGGGCAGTATGGCAAATCATCCTTATGACCGTAAGCCCGACCTTATGCGCTCGGGCCTACCAAAAAACGGTCTTGGTGTGCGCGGCAGCGTGGCTTATCGCCAGCTTTCCGACCGCAACGCCAATTACAAGAATTATCCGCGCTGGTTTTTTATTACCGTAAACGTGATTTTGATATTGCTCGCACTCGCCGTGGTGACGACTTTGGTGCTGACGTTTGCCTTGCCCCGCTTCCTGCCTACGGCTGCTGAGCGTCGAGAGCTGACCTGCACGCTTGAATTTTACGATATCAGCGGTGCAATCGGAAATGCACCGACTGTCGGCACCTCTTTGATCGACCCCGCAACAGGGGAGCCCATCGGAGATATCGTGGCAACCGAGGTGCGTGCCCACACACTCAGCGCCGTGCTTTGGCAGGAGGATTGGGAGCAGCTGCCCGCAGACGCAGTGGCAAGCGAGCTGACAATGCCTGTCAGCATTGTGTCAGTCACGGTGCGCTTGACTGCCGAATACCGTGCGGGACAAGGATATACGAGGGACGGCGTGCGTATTGCCGTGGGTGAGCGCTATGCGGTTTCACTCGCGGGTATCGTGGCAAGCGGTACGTGTGTCTTGCTTGAAAGTGAGGTGTAATCATGGCAAATGAAGTAAAAAGAGCTACGCGCGCGCACGTGCGCGTGCTTGATATTGCACTGGTTTTATTGATCGTGTTTTCGGCATTGGCCGTCTGGCAAAAGGGCAACCTTGCGTACGTGTTTGAATCTGATCGCACCCAGACTGTTTATTCGGTTAGCTTTCGTGTCAGCGGCGTGCGCTACGATGCAACCGAGCTGCTGCAGGCGGGCACGGCATTGTATGTCAGTACCGACGGTGATAAGGCCGAGATCGGTACACTTTCCGTCGCACCCACCGTTTTGCCCCGTGTAGAGACGGTAGAGAACAGGGAGGGGACGGTTGAGGTGATCAAGCCGCAGGTCGAGCCCCACCAAATCGTTGATGTCAACGGCGTTTTCACCTGCCGCGGTGTGTTGCGTGAGGGTGTGCTGGTGATCGGGGAAGCCGCCTTGTCCGTCGGTGATCGTATAACGATTTTTACCGATCGCGGCAGTTTTGTTTTTGAAGTGCTTACCATCGCCGAAAATCTTTAAATTTTGACATTTTGCACATATTTCATTGACCGACTAAGGCAAAATACCGAGAAAATGCCAATTGATTTTTGAACAAACTTTTGATATACTAATATAAATGATTATGTTTCCGTCCCTCTTTTGTCGTGGGCGGTATCACAAGAATGGAGCATTGACCGATATGATTTCACGAGAAGTTACCATTACAAATTCCATCGGCCTGCACGCACGGCCCGCAACTTTTTTCATCCAGAAGGCGAACGGCTATAAGAGCTCTGTGTGGGTGGAAAAGGAAGACCGCAAGGTAAATGCAAAAAGCTTGCTCGGTGTTTTGTCTCTCGGTGTTGCTCAGGGTATGACCATCAAACTGATCGCAGACGGTTCCGATGAGGTGGATGCGCTTGACGGTCTGCAAGAGCTGATTGACAAGGGTTTTCAAGAATAAGACAAGCCATGGCGGGGTCTCCCGCGAATGTAAGGCGGAGAGCTTCCACAACAGGGTGTGAGCTCTCCGCTTTTTTACTTTGAAGCTTTTAACCGATTATTATTTTGTGGAGGTGGGCAGATGCAAAGCGAGGAATGCCGTCAAAAGCTGCTTGACAAGGCCAATAATCTGCCTTTGTCTCCCGGCGTGTATCTCATGCGCGATGCACGCGGTAAAATTATTTACGTTGGCAAGTCGCGCAAGCTCAAAAACCGTGTTTCGCAGTATTTTCATTTAGGTGAAAAAAGCTATAAGACCGCCAAGATGGTTGCGGGCGTAGCTGATTTTGATTATTTTTTGTGCGATACCGAAATGGAGGCGTTGGCGCTTGAAAATACGCTGATCAAGCAGCATACGCCCAAGTATAATATTCGCTTGAAGGACGCCAAGTCCTACCCTTATATCAAAATTACCGACGAAGCTTATCCGCGGTTGGTATTTACCCGCGCGCGCTTGAGTGACAAGGGGCGCTATTTCGGCCCCTATTCCGGAGCCTCTGTTGCCGGTACGGTGCTGCGCACGTTGAACAGAACCCTTGCGCTGCCGACCTGCAAGCGCACCTTCCCGCGCGACATCGGCAAGGAGCGTCCTTGCCTTTATTATCAGCTCGGACAATGCTGCGGTGTTTGTACGGGCAAGGTGACGCCCGAGGACTATGCCGAGCGCATCCGCTGTGCTGCGGACGTCTTGCGCGGCAATTCGGCGGCTACCCGCCGCCGTGTGCGCGAGGAAATGGCTGAGGCTGCCGAACGGGAGGAGTTTGAAAAGGCGGCGGCCTTGCGCGATACGCTTTTTGCGCTCGAAAGTCTCTCTCAAAAGCAAAAGGTGGTGGCATCTCCCGACACGGCAGAGGATGTGTTTGGCTTTTATCGTGACGATCTCGGCGCTGCTATGGCCGTATTTTACGTGCGTGAGGGCGCCTTGGTCGATAAATCGGAGACCTTGTTTTCCCTTGACGAGGTGCTCGATGAGGGGGAGGCGATCGTTTCCTTCCTTTATGAGCATTATCGCCACCGCGCCGATATTCCGCCGCGTATTTTGCTATCCTTTACGTTAGATGAGGATGACCGTGCCATGTTGGCTGCGTTTTTGTCCAATGCCGCTGCGCATCGCGTCACGTTGCACACGCCCGAGCGCGGAGAGCTTAAGACCTTGTGCGAGCTGGCGGTCAGCAACGCACGCGAGCGTGCCGCAAGTGAGCGCCGCGAGCACGCGCAAAGCGATGAGGCCATGGTGCGTCTTGCCTCGCTTCTCGCACTTGAGGTGGTGCCCGCACGCATTGAAAGCTACGATATCTCCAACCTCGGCACCGAGCATAAGACCTGCGGTATGATCGTATGGGAAAACGGAAAATTTAGGCCTGCCGAATATCGCACCTTCCGTATTCGCTCGGTCGAGGGCACCGATGATTACGCTTCCATGCGCGAGGCTCTTTCCCGTCGCTTTGCCCACTTTTCCGATGAAAGCGGCTCCTTTTCGCACGTGCCCGATCTCATTCTCCTGGATGGCGGCCGCACACACGTCAGCGCGGCAAAGGAAGTAGCCGCCGCACACGGTATCGACCTGCCCATCTTTGGTATGGTCAAGGACGAATATCATAAAACGCGTGCTCTTTGTACCGAAAACGAAGAGATCTCAATTGCCCTTGATACCTTGGTGTTCGGCGCCATTTATCGTATCCAGGAGGAGGTGCACCGTTTTTCGATCCGTCGCATGAGTGATGCCAAGCGCAAAACGGTCAAGACCTCTGAACTTGAAAAAATTGCAGGAATCGGGCGCACGAAGGCGAGAGTAATCCTGAAGCATTTTGGCGGTCTTGCCGCCGTCAAGCGCGCAAGTGAAACCGAGCTCGCGGCTGCTCCCGGTGTTGGCCCCGTGTTGGCGAAGGATATTTATCAATATTTTCATGAAAAGGAGCGCAAAGTATGATGCGCATTATTACAGGCAGCGCGCGCGGTGCCAAGCTGCAAGCCCCTGCGGGCGAGCATACGCGACCCACGGCCGAGCGCACGAAGGAAGCGGTTTTTTCCATGCTGCAATATAGCTTTGAGGGGCGCCGCGTGCTCGATCTCTTTGGCGGCTCCGGTCAGCTTGGGCTGGAGGCGCTCAGCCGAGGTGCCGCCCATGCCACCATCGTGGATAATGATAAGGCTGCCGTTGACATGATTCAAAAAAACGCCGCACACACAAAGCTTTCCCCCCGTGCCACGGTGCTGCGCGCAGATGCACTCGCTTTTTTGTCAACCTATCGCGGTGAACCCTTTCACCTCGTTTTTCTCGATCCGCCTTATGCCACCGACCTTGTAAACCGCGCGCTTGCGCTGATTGCGGAGAAAAATCTGTTGGCTGTCGGCGGTACGGTCGTGTGTGAAACAGGAGACGCGGATGCGGTTCAGGGCGGCATTGGAAAAGGCCGCCTTGAGGTGGTGCGCCGCGCGCGGTACGGTGTCGCGCATATCACGCTTTTAAAGTCGGTGGCTGAGGAGGAAGTGCTGTGAGTATTGCTATTGTGCCCGGGAGCTTTGATCCCATTACAGAGGGACATTTGAATATTGTGAAGCGTGCTCTTACGCTTTACGATGAGGTGGTGGTCGCCGTAATGAACAACGCCGCCAAAACCTATATGTTCGATATGGACGCACGTGCAGAAATGGCACGCCGCGCCGTGGCGGGGCTGAATGGCGTTCGTGTGGTGGCGGATAGCGGCATGCTGGTGGACCTTTTTGATCGCATAGGTGCTGAGGCTATTGTAAAAGGTGTGCGCAACGGCGAGGATCTCATATATGAGCAGGAGATGGCCGATTACAATCTTGCACATAATCCGCGTGCCAAGACCGTGCTTTTGGAGGCCGACGCCTCCCTCGATAGCCTGTCCTCCACCCGCGTGCGAGAGCATATTTTGCAGGGTAAGATTCCTGCGGGGCTGCCCGATGGCGTGCTGGCCTATCTTTCGGAAAAAGGGGTTCTGTGAGGTTGTTTCCTTTGATCTCATTTCCGTTTTGCTTTACGGCCTTGGGTTCTCCTGCCGCACAAGAGTGGGAAAGACAAGTGTTCTTAAAAACAAATCGCCGATGCGATAGCCTTTCAGAGTAAGGCTTGATTGCATCGGCGGTTTTTTGCACAATATGGAAAACGTTGTCGGGAAATGTTTTTGAAATTGGAAAAATAACGTTGGAAAATGGAAAATACAATTTGAAATTTAAAATATTAATCTAACACGTCGCAAAGCGCATTGACAATGTCACTTGCCATCAAGCCGTGGCTGCCGGTTTTGGCAAGTGCCGCATCTCCGGCAAGAGCGTGCGCCAGCACGCCGCACGTGGCCGCTACGGTCACCGAGGCGCCCGCTGCGGCAAAGGCGGCTATGATGCCCGCCAGCACGTCGCCGCTGCCTGCGGTCGCCATGCCGCTATTGCCAAAGGTGTTAAAATAAAGTTGATCCTTATCGGCAATCACGGTGTGCGCGTCCTTGAGTACCACCACGCCGCCACAGTCAAGTGAAAGAGCGCGGGCGGCGTGTGGGAGATTGCTTGCGATCTCTTGCACGGAACGCTTTGTCAGACGTGACATTTCGGCAAGATGGGGTGTCAGCACGGTTTGCTGGCGTGTAGCCAGCAGCGCCAAAAGGCGAGGCTTCGCACCCATGAGGTTGAGCGCATCCGCGTCGGCTACTACGGGGATCGGCGCCAAAAGAACCTTGGCAACCAGAAGGGCAGCCAACTCGCTTTGTCCAAGTCCCATACCGAGCGCTACGGCCGAGGCGCGGGTGAGGGCTGCATCCAGCATTTTTTCTGCGTTGTCGGGCGTATAGCAGGTCAGCACGGCTTCGGGTAAGAGGGTGGCATAGACCGTGCGGTTTTCCGTGGGCGTGAGGATCTCTACCAATCCCGCCCCCGCACGGTAGGCGGCCTTGGCACAAAGATAGGCCGCGCCTGTCATTTCGGGTGAACCGCCGACCACCAATACGCGCCCAAAGGTACCCTTGTGTGCACGGCGCGGGCGGGGCGGCAGCAGCGCAAGGTCCTCTCTTTCAAGTAACAAACCTTTTGCGCTGTCTGTGGGAATGCCGATATCGACTTTTATCACCTCGCCGCAAAGCTGCGCGCCGGGGAAGAGAATGTGGCCGTATTTTTGGGCGGCAATGGCAACGGTTTTTGTCGCCTTGATCGCGCCGCCAAGCACGGCGCCCGTATCGGCACAAACACCCGAAGGAATGTCCAGCGCCAACACCGGTATGCGGGCGGCATTGACCGTTGTTACCGCTGCCAGAATTCGACCCGAAAGAGGCCGCGTGAGACCAATACCGAAGATCGCATCCACAATCGCGCTGACGCCGTCAAGCACGGGCACAGAGTTGACCTTGACCGAAGCGGGCAGCAGCGTGTACTGACGGGCGCATTCGGTGCTCATTTTGGTGATGTCGGGGCTGCCGTTTGCATCAAGCTCGCCCAAATAGCAAACGGCGGCGTTTCCGCCTTGATTTGCAAAAAAGCGTGCCATGGCAAGGCCGTCGCCGCCGTTGTTGCCGCCCCCGCAGCAAAAAAGCACCTTTCCGGTGTCAAAGTGGGCGGTGAGCAGCTCGAGCGCCGCTTGTGCGGCGCGCTCCATCAGCACCTGTGAGGGTGTACCCGCAGCGATGGCTGCCGCATCGTCTCGTTTCATTTCAGCAGGAGTCAGGATCTTTTTCATGGTGCTCTCCTTCGTATATCGTTACGTACAGTATAACATAAATTTGACAAAATGCGTAAAAAACAGAAAAAATTCAAGTAAAAATCTCTTGACAATCCCTTTTGCTATCGTTATAATATTATCTGTTGCTTAAAATGATAGAGAAAGGAGACAAAAAATGGTACTGAATATGGGGCCACTCTTGCGTGGCGAGATCACACGCATGGATATTGAATACGACCTCACACCACAGACTGTTTTTGACGTCGTCTTTCCCGAAAATGCACACGTAAAGGGTTACATTACCGATGATGCGGGGTATATGCGTTTGTTTTTGCACGCCACGCTTCCTTACGTGGGGCAATGCGCACGTTGTCTTGATGAGGTGAGTGGCGTATTCGAGCTTGACTTTGAGCGCACCGTGGCTGCGGAGGGATCGATCAGCGAGGAGAAGCTGGCCGAGATGGACGATGCTTATGTGATGATTCGCGACGGCAAGCTTGACGTGGACGAGCCGCTTGGGGAAGAGCTTTTGATGTGCTTCCCGATGCGATTGCTCTGCCGCGAGGACTGTGCAGGTCTTTGCGACAAGTGCGGTCAGCCGCTGCGTCTGGGCGATTGCGGTTGCAGCAAAAAAGAAATTGATCCAAGATTGGCAATTTTGCAAAAATGGGTTGACAAACAAGAAAAAGAGTGATATAATAACTTGTAATTATGTAAAGTTTCCCAAGGAGGTGTAGATAAAATGGCAGTTCCGAAGAAAAAAGTTTCCAAAGCGCGCAGAGACAAGAGACGTTCCAACAACTCTAAACTCGAAATGCCCGGCATGGTCAAATGCGCAAAGTGCGGCGAGTACGTTCTGGCTCACCACGTTTGCAAGGCCTGCGGTTCTTACGACGGCAAAGAAGTGATCAAGCAGGACGCTTGATCCGCGCAATAAAAAAAGAGAGCACAGTGTGCTCTCTTTTTTTATTTTTCTATGCGGTAAAAGGTTACGGCGCGTCGGCGACACAGTGGGATGAGCGCGAGGAGGGCGAGAAGGGCAAGCATTGTGTGCCGTGTGTATGTGTGAAGCTCTCCTGCGGTGCTCACGGTCTCGGCAAAGCCGTTTTGTGCTACCGTGAGCTGTGGGTGTGCAAGGGCAAGATAAAGTGCGGCAAGCAGGAGCGTGATGGCTCCTTGCAGGATTTTTGCTGTAAGGTATGGACAGAGACGCGGCTGTGCATCGGCGGAAACGGCGAAAATCTGTAAGCAGATGGAAAGACCTGCAAAGCCCGCAAAGCCGGCAGTCAGCAAAAAAGCGACGGCGGGAGGGTGTTTGCTGACAACGGCGCTGACGCCGGCAGTCAGCTCCAACGCGCCGCATAGCAGAGAAGCAAGCAAGGGGGGGAGTTGCCGTACTGTGGCAATCACCGTCACGCATTCCGACAACGCAGAAAAAAAGAGCACGAAGCCTGCCACGCCCATCATGGTAAAAACACTTTTTTGTATGGCTGAGGTCAGGGCGCGGAAGAAGGAGACCCTTTGCGGTGTGTGCTGCATTGTGCCGCAGGGCGGCAGATTGCCGCCCTGCAGCTTGAGTGCCACGCCCGTGAGAGCCGCGGCCAGCAGTACACAAAGGAAGAGCACCATGCCCGCCGTGCGGTTCCCGAAAAGCGCCCCGCCGACCGTGCCGACAAGAAATCCTGTGCTCGGCGTATTGGCAAAAAGCAAAAGACGCAGGAACTCTTCTCTTGAAATATCGCCGTTTTTTAACATCGTCATGGCACTTACCGTGCCAACGGGTACGCCGCAAAGCCACCCGAGCGCCAAGACAGCCGCCCCGTTTTCCGTCAGGCCAAACAAGGCTCTTGCGGGTCGCGCGATCACGCGGCCGAGCACGCGACCTGCACCAAGGGTGACAAAAAGCTCAGACAGGATCAGAAAAGGCAGGAGGGAGGGGAAGAGTATGTTTTCGAGCATAAATAGGCCTTTTTTGATACCGTTAGCCGCTATTTCGCTGTTTTTGAGAGCCAAAAGCAGGAAAAAAACGCACAGAATAGCCCACACCGTGCCACTTTGCCAAAGCCGACGGCTCTTCATGGTCTAAATCCCTCCGTTCATTCATAAGGTAGTGAAGCCAATGCTAAAACTTATGGCGGGAGGGGTCTTGATATGCCGAAAAAAAGAGATTTTTTATCCTTGATCGGGTCAAAGCTGGAGCTGCCGCGAGAGGCGCTCCCCGGTGGCTTTGCGCTGATGCTTTCGGGGCAGGAGGAGTTGACGGTGCGGGGCTGCAAAAAAATTTTGGTATATGAAAGGCAGACCGTAACGCTATCTCTCGGACGCGTTTTTTTGACCGTCTCGGGAGATGCGCTCTTTTGCAGCGCATTCGGTGGCGGAGCGGTCACGCTCAGCGGCAAGATTGATACGCTTAGTTTTTCAAAAGGGGAGAGAATATGATTTATTTGTTTTTGACAGGCTATACCGATCTTTTGATCAAGGCCGCCGACGCGGCGGCTTTTTTTGATATTTGCCGTTCGCTCGGTATCGGCCCAAAGAGCCAGAAACGGGATGAGAAAAGCGGAGATATCGTCGGTCGCTTCTCGCAAAGCGCAGCCAAAAAGCTGCTCGCGCTTGCGGCGCAGCGTGAGCTTGCCGTCAAGGTGGTACGTGAGGGTGGCTTTCCCATGCTCCTGACCCGCCTGCTCGCTTCCCCCGCGTCCGTGGCGGGCATCCTGGCAGCCATCCTGCTTTTTGTGTCGGCTGAGCTTGTTTTGTGGGATGTTGAAATCACGGGCACCGAAACGCTCAGCGAGGGGGAAGTGGAGGAGGCACTTGCCGCTGCCGGCCTTTCGCGCGGTTGCTTTTTACCGAGGCTTGATACCGATGCCGTGGCTATTCGCGTACGTCAAGCGGATGCACGCATTGCATACGTAGCCATCAACCTCACGGGCACCGTTGCAACGGTGCAGGTGCGGGAAAGCGCGCCACGTCCCGAGGTGTCCTTACACACCCCCGCCAATCTTGTGGCACGCTGTGACGGTGTCGTGGTGCTTCCCTTGATCTACGAGGGAAAATGTGTGGTAGAGCCGGGGCAGACCGTGCGCGCGGGGCAAATACTGGCCTCGGGCATCCTTGACACCGACAACAACGGTATTCGTCTGACGCGTGCGGCGGGGTCTGTGATGGCTCGCACAGAGCAGACGTTTTCCGTTACCGTGCCGTTTTCCTATCTCGAAAAGGTCTATACGGGACGGTCGTGGCACGAGGTTGAGGTTTCTTTTTTCGGTCTTGCGGGAAAAGTTTTCAAAAATACTGGAAATATGACCGACACTTGTGATATAATAAAAACTGACAAAGAATTTGTTTTGGGCGCGCGCACGCTCCCGTGTGGGGTGACGCATACCGCCTATCGCGCATTTGAATGGGTCACGGTGCAGCGCACCGCAACCGAGGCGTTGGCATTGGCCGAGGCCGAGCTTGCCGCCGCGTTGTCGGAGGCTTCATCCTCGCGCACGTTGTTGCAGCGCGTGACCGAAACATCGGTCAGCGACTGTGGGGTGACGCTTATTTGCACAGCCGTGTTTGAGGAGGATATTGCCATCGCTGCGGAATTTTTTGTCGAACAGTAAAATTTCCCATGAGGAGTGTCTATGAGCAAAGAGATCATTCATACCGCGAGCAGCGAGATCACGGCCCGCATTTTCGGCATATGTGATGCGTATGCCAAGGAGATCGAGGCAGCGTTTGGCGTAGATATCGGCAACCGCGCAGGGGCGGACGGAGACGCGATTACCGTGTCGGGCGAGGACCCCGAGGGGGTGCGCTTTGCCGCCGAGGTGTTGCTTCGCCTGCGCGAGGAGGCAGCCGAGCGCGAGATCCCCGAGCAGCGGGTGTCCTATATCATCGGTATGGTGCGAGACGGGCAAAGCGATGCTCTCACCGTCCTTGACGACAGCACCGTGTGCTTAACCAGCCGCGGCAAGCCCGTTAAGGCAAAGACCGTGGGACAAAAGCAATATATCGATGCCATCAAGAAAAACACGGTGGTGCTGGGCGTTGGCCCAGCGGGCACGGGTAAGACCTTTTTGGCCGTGGCTATGGCCGTTAAGGCTTTGCGCGCCAAGGAGGTCAGCCGTATCATTCTCACGCGTCCCGCCATCGAGGCGGGTGAAAAGCTCGGCTTTTTGCCCGGTGATCTGCAAAGCAAGATCGACCCTTATCTGCGTCCTCTTTACGATGCTCTTTATGAAATGATGGGTGCTGAAAACTATGCAAGATTGCTCGAAAAGCAGGTGATCGAGATCGCGCCGCTTGCGTATATGCGCGGCCGCACGCTTGACGATAGCTTTATCATTCTTGATGAGGCGCAAAACTGCACACCCGAGCAGATGAAGATGTTTCTCACGCGCCTTGGCTTTAATTCCAAGGCCGTGGTCACGGGAGACCTCACGCAAACCGATCTGCCCTCCGGTGCAAAAAGCGGTCTTGCCGCAGCGGTGAAGATCCTTTCTGGCATCCCCGATATCAAGATCCATTACTTCACAGACCGCGACGTGGTGCGCCACAAGCTGGTGCAAAAGATCATTTTGGCTTACGAGCGCTATGAGCGCGAGCAGGCACGCCCGAAGGAGCACGGGGCACCAAAAAAAGCCGCAAGGACAAGCAAGGAGAAATGACATGAGACCAAAGCTGAAGATCTATTTTGAAAACGCACAGGATGCCATGCGCATTACCTATAACCTCAAGCTTCTGGTGCGCCGTGCCGTGCAGGCAACGCTTGCAGCGGAGGGCGTTGAAAAAAGGGCAGAGGTCTCGGTTACCTTTACCGATAACGAGGGCATCCGTGCCATTAACCGCACGCATCGCGACATTGATGCTCCCACCGATGTGCTCTCCTTCCCGCTTTTTGAAGAGGGGGCTGACGGCACACTCATGCTCGGCGATATCGTACTGTCGCTTGAAAAATGCGCCGCACAGGCCGAGGAATTCGGTCACGGTTTTCGCCGCGAATGCGCATTTCTTACCGTGCATTCCACGCTGCATCTGCTTGGCTACGATCATGAGACGGGCGAGGCAGACGAGCTTGATATGAGAGACAGACAAACAAAAATCGTGGAGGCCATGGGTCTTGGCATAAAGGAGAACAATACATGAAAAAAACAGGATATATCGCAATCGTAGGTCGCCCCAATGTCGGCAAATCAACGCTTTTGAACGCCTTGCTTGGCGAAAAGGTGGCCATTGTATCAAACAAACCGCAGACCACCCGCAACCGTATTCTCGGTATTCTCACGCGCGGCGAGGCGCAGTTCGTGTTTGTGGATACTCCCGGTATTCACAAGCCGCAAAACAGCCTGGGTGACTTTATGGTGGAAACGGCCAACGCCTCGATGCGTGAGGCCGATGCCGTGGTGCTCATGGCTGACGCAGGGCGTGAGCTGACTGCGGTGGAGGAGAATATCATCACGTATTTGAAGCAATCGGGCATTCCTGCCGTGCTTGCACTCAATAAAACCGACCTTTATGATGCCGTGACCATTGCCGAGACCATCAAGCGCTATGCCGAACGCCACGATTTTGCCGCTGTGGTACCGCTTTCGGCCAAAAACGGCAAGCAGGTCTTTGACGTGCTGGACGAATGCGAAAAGCTCCTTGGCGAGAGTGAGTGGTTTTTCCCCGAGGATATGCTGACCGACCAGCCCGAGCGTCAGATCGCCGCCGAGATCATTCGCGAAAAGCTGCTGCGCACACTCAACAAAGAGGTGCCGCACGGCGTTGCCGTTGTGATCGAGGAATTTAAGGATGAGGGCAGTATTCTGCGCATCCGTGCCGAGATCTTTTGCGAGAAGGCCTCGCACAAGGGTATTATCGTCGGCAAAAACGGTGCGGAGCTCAAATTGGTAGGCACCTATGCACGTCAGGATCTTGAAAAGTTCTTTGGCGTGAAGGTGTATCTCAATTTGTGGGTCAAGGTCAAGGAAAATTGGCGAGACAGCCGTGCCGCGGTCGGAAACTTCGGATACAAAGAGGAGAGATAAGCTTTGCAGAGCATTTCGACCGATGCGCTGATCCTGCGTGTGCAGGAGCGCGGCGCGAGCGACAAATTGCTCACGCTGATTTCCCGTGACGGCGGTCGCTTTTACGCGATCCAAAAGGGACGTGCCGCTAAGGGACGTGAGGCAGCCGCGCTTGAGCCCTACACGCTGAGCAATTTCGAATTTTACGAAAAAAACGGTTTTAAGTGGATCAAAAGCGCCACCGCCGTCGAGACCTTTCCCGGCATTCGCTACGATAGCGAAAAGCTGTTTTTGGCCGCTTATTTTGCCGACGTCGTCTTCGAGCTCTCCGACGAAAAGACCCCCGCGGGCGAAATATTGCCCCTTTGTCTCAACGCCCTGTATATGCTTTCCAAGGGGGGGCATGACGACGCGGCAATCAAGGCCGCCTTTGAATTTCGCGCGGCTGTGCTTTCGGGCTTTGCGCCCATGCTTGACGCGTGCGATCGCTGCGGCGCCCCCGTTGCCGAGGATGTTTATCTTGACGTGATGAACGGCGTGCTGCTTTGCGGCAAATGTCTGGCTCGCGCGACGGCCATGCAGCCCTTGCCCGAGGTCGATGAGACGGGCGGGCGCAATATCTTAGTACCCCTTACCGCTTCGACGGTGGCGGCGCTTTCCTACATTGCAGCGGCAGAGCCGCGCCGCGTGTTTGCCTTCCGCTTGCTTGACGGGCGGTCCGCCAACACGCTTTCCCGCGCGGCGGAAGCTTATTTGCTCCACCATCTTGAGCGCGGATTTCAAACGCTTGAAAACTACAAACGTTTGGTTGCCATTCGCAAGCAAATGCTGAAAAATTGAGGACCTATGCAGATTGAAGAAAAAACGCTACGAACGTTGGAATATGATAAAATAAGAGCCATGCTCGCCGCCCGTGCACCCACCGAGGGGGCACGGGAGCTGGCGCTTGCGCTGCTGCCCGATGACGATGCGGTCGCGGTCACACGACGCCTCACACGCACGGCGGATGCACGACGGCTCCTTGACGATAAGGGCATGCCTTCTTTTGGTATGATCGTCGATGTGAGCGATCCGCTTGACCGTGCCGCCAAGGGGGCGACTCTCGCGCCGCGTGAGCTGCTCGATGTCGGAAACGTGCTGCGCACGGCACGCGGGCTGCTTGAATACAGCCGTACAAACCGCCATTTTGACACCGTGCTTGACGAGATCTTCGAGCGTTTGCTGCCCGACCGCAAGCTCGAGGATAAGATCTACCGCGCCATTGTTTCCGAGGATATGATCGCCGACGAGGCAAGCCCCGCGCTTGCCGATATCCGCCGCAAGATCCGTATTGCCAACAACCGCATTAAGGAGACCCTGCAGCATTATATCACCACGGGCACGTACGCCCGTCACCTGCAGGAAAATATTGTAACCATGCGTAACGGACGCTACGTGATCCCCGTGCGCGTGGAGAGTAAAAATGAAATCAAGGGTTTGATACACGACACCTCCGCCTCGGGGGCGACGATTTTCGTTGAGCCGATGGCTGTGGTGGATGCCAACAACGAGCTGCGTATGCTTGAGGTCAAGGAGCAGCACGAGATCGAGCGCGTGCTCGCCGAGCTTTCCGCCGCCGTGGCGGGAATGGTTGGCGCCGTTAATCTCAATTACCGAAATATCACCGAGCTCGGCTTTGTCTTTGCCTGCGCGAAGCTTGCAGAGGAGATGGGGGCATCAAACCCCGAAATTTCCGCAGCACGCACCGTAAAGCTTTTGCGTGCCCGCCATCCGCTGATCGCGGCAGACCGGGTCGTGCCCGTCAGCGTTTCGCTCGGGGGAGAATGGGATACCCTCATTATCACGGGTCCCAACACGGGCGGTAAGACCGTAACCCTCAAAACCGTCGGTCTGTTTGCGCTGATGGCACAGTCGGGACTGCACATTCCCGCCGAGGAGGGCTCGCAGCTTTGCCTCTTTGATCGCATTCTTGTTGATCTTGGCGACGAGCAGAGCATAGAGCAATCGCTTTCCACCTTCTCCTCGCACATGGTGCATATCGTATCGATCGTAAAAAGCGTGACGCCACGCTCATTGGTGCTTTTTGATGAGCTGGGGGCCGGTACCGACCCCATTGAGGGTGCTGCGTTGGCCGTGGCGATTATTTCTCACGTGCGCCGCGCGGGTGCTCTTACCGTGGCCACCACACACTATGCCGAGCTGAAGGCCTTTGCAATTGATACCGCGGGGGTGCAGAACGCCTCCTGCGAGTTTGACGTGAACACGCTGCGCCCCACCTACCGTTTGATCATCGGTGCACCCGGCAAGTCAAACGCCTTTGCTATTTCCGAAAAGCTGGGGCTGCCTGCCGATGTGGTGGCTGATGCCAAATCACGTATCAGCGAGGAGAACAGACAGTTTGAACGCGTCATCGAAGAGCTGGAGCGCGCTCGCCTTGCCGCCGATCGCGACAGGGAAGAGGCCGCGCGTCTGCGCGCCGAGCTTGCTGCTACCGAGCGGAGTGCCAAGCAGGAGGCCGAGAGGCTGAAAAAGCAAGCAGCTGCCGCGCTGGATGCGGCACAAGCCAAGGCGGCGGGACTGGTGGAGAGCGCGCGTGCATCGAGTGAATATATTTTTGCGCAGCTTGAGGAAGTGCGCCGTCAGCGCGAGAGTGAGAACCTCGGCGAGCACCTTGACAAGACCCGCCGCGCCGTGCGCGCGCATCTGCGCGAGAACGAGGAGCGCTTTAATCCTGTTGAGGAGCGCAGCAACGAGGCTTACGTGCTGCCGCGTCCTCTTAAAAAGGGAGACGAGGTCTATCTCGTGGATATTGACAAAAAGGGCGTGTTGCTTGCCGATCCCGACAGAAGCGGAAACGTGCAGGTGCAGGCGGGTATCATCCGCACACGCTCGAAGCTTGAAAATCTGCGTCTCATTGAAAACGAGCCTACCGTCGGCACGGGCAAGGAACGTACTGCTGCCCGTGATTGGAAGGTAAGTGTGTCGCGTGAGTTCCGTGACGAGATCGATCTGCGCGGTCACACGGGTGACGAGGCCTGGTTTATGGTAGACAAATATTTTGATACCGCGTTGATTGCCGGCTTTAAAACCGTGCGACTGGTGCACGGCAAGGGAACCGGCGCACTTCGCCAGGCGCTGTGGGTCTATCTCAAGCGAGACCGCCGTGTGGCCTCCTTCCGTATCGGTCGGTACGGGGAGGGCGACGGGGGTGTGACTGTCGTAGAGCTGAAATAACGGCTCTTTTTGTGGAAAATGCGCGTTTTGATGCATCGAAATGTGGCAAAATGCCAAAAACCGACGAATTGTGTTTTTTCTTGCAAAAGGGGTTTGCAAAAAACAAAAGTTATGATATAATATTGTTATATTGGGCAAACAAAAGCCCGACCATCAGATTTTTTCGTGTGGAGGTTTACGATGAAGGAAGCAATATACGGAGAACTCAGCATTATTGCAATGCGCGGTTGTGAGCCCTTTGTGGCACAGGTTGACAATTATTTGAAGGAGTGGCGCCGTCACGGTGGGGATGAGTCCTTTATCGTCAATGTCGAGTGCCCCCGCTTCGGCACCGGTGAGGGAAAGGCGCTTTTGCACGATTCCTTGCGCGGTCACGATG
>JAFTKK010000080.1 GCA_017453325.1 Clostridia bacterium | reverse complement strand
GCAACACCGACACCGTCTATTCTGCCATCGGCAACAGCCTTTGCTCCGACCTCCATATCCATTCTTCCCGCGCAAACGACGGGGATATCAACAAATTTCTTGATGTGTGCGACATCGTCAAGGTTGCAGTTTTCGGGCATATACATCGGCGGATGCGCCCAATACCAAGAGTCATATGTACCGTTGTCAGCGTTGAGCATATCGTAGCCTGCATCCTGAAGATACTTCGCCGCGCGCTCGGATTCCTCCATGTTTCTGCCGACCTCGGTATATTCCTCTCCGGGCATAGCACCCTCGCAGAAGCCCTTCATCTTGGACTCAACCGAGTAGCGAAGCGATACGGGATAGTCGGTTCCGCAAGCCTCCTTAATCGCCTTTACGACCTCTGCGGCAAAGCGGTAGCGGTTCTCAAAGCTACCACCGTACTCATCGGTACGCTTGTTGAAGAATTCGATTGCGAATTGGTCAAGAAGATAGCCCTCGTGAACGGCGTGAACCTCAACACCGTCAACACCTGCTTCTTTGCAGAGCTTTGCGGTCTTGGCAAATGCTTCGATAATTTCGTGAATCTGCTCTTTGGTCATTTCGGGGCATTCGATATCGTGCGCCCAACGGGATTTTTGCGGGCTGGGGCTCGCGAGCTCATGCGAGGTGTCGATGATCGGCTTGATCAGCGCACGGGTAATTTTATTCTTATGTAAGGGGGCGACCAGCTCGGTGATGGCCCAGGAGCGCCCCATGCCTGCCGTGAGCTGAATAAAGAGCTTGGCGCCGGTCTTGTGGATCTCGTCCATAAAGACCTTCAGCTCCTCAAACATTTTCTTGTTCTGCCAAAGCCACTTTCCCCAGAAGGTGTCGCGCAGAGGAGCGATGCCGGGAATGATGAGGCCGACGTTGTTGCGCGCTCTTTCAAGGAAGAGCTTTGCCGCCTCCTTGTCAAAGTGGCAGCCCGTCAGCTCAAACCAGCCGAAGAGCGACGTGCCGCCCATCGGGCACATCACGATCCTGTTTTTGATCTCCACGTTGCCGACCCGCCAAGGGGTAAATAACGCCTCGTACTTTTCGTTCATCTTGTTCATGGAATACCGTTCCTTTCTGTATGCTGCAGATGATCGCCATCCGCTTCCCCTCAATATAGGAATTATCTTCATTATAGCGCAAAAACCGGAAAAAAGCAATACGGCAAATTGGGTGAGGTCAAAAAAAGCCCCGCCTGCCGTGTGCCGACGGGCACACGGCAGGCGGGGCTGCCGGGTTTGAGGTGCGTGCGACGCCATCAGAGCAAAAAGGCGACCGCGCACACCGAAACGCACACGTATACGGCGATAAACAAGAGGGGCACTCTTTTTTCGCTGTTGGTAAAGGAGACGTACTTGCGTTTGTTCAGCTGGTCCGAAAGTGCCGCCCATTCCGCATCGTAGAGCGAGGCAGGCAGCTGCCGTTCTATGTAGCTGATGATCTTCATTTTACTGCTGTTCAGGTCTCCGTAGGAGGCCAAAAGCTTGATCCAGGAGACCGAGAGAATGATACCCACCACCGAGAGCAGAGCGCCGATAAAAAATTTATAAACCGCCGTGATTTCAAGCGCCCACACGACGCCGAAGGCCGCCATGAGGGCGGAGTTGATGGAAATATAAAAATTATTGACGTTTTGTCTTCTTGCCACAAGGTCCTCGGAGGTTTGCAAAAAGACCTTGTACTGCTCAAGCAAAATGGCCTTGTCAAGCGCCTCGATCTCCTGATTAAAGACCTTATAATCGCCGTTTTCGTACTGCTTCACGAGCGCCAGCAGGCTTTCAAAGTCGGAGGGCTTGTGGTAGGGCTTTTTTTCCCCCGAAAAGGCATCCGTGACCGTGAGCGATTCATTCAGAATGCAATCCTCGTGCAGCTTGATGGTATAAATGGGCTTTTCGTGCTTGATGGCCGTGCGGATCTCCCAGTCGATATTTTCGCTCTCGTGGGAGCTTTCACCCACGAAAAACACTACCATCTGGGCCCTTTTTATCTTTTTGCCCGCATCGATCTTCCACAGCGGGATCTCAAATTTGCGGCGACGCTTGGCGGGTGCGGCCCCCTCGGCGGGGACGGGTGCGGGGGCGGGGGCCAGGGGCTGCTTTTTCCGCTTGGCGGACTTGCCGCTTGCCAAAAGGAGGGGGTTGAAGCCATGCGAGGATTTCTTGAGCTCGGCAAGCCGACTCTCCACCACCGCGGCGTCACCGCCCGAATGAATTACAAAAACATCCATTTTTCGACATCCTTTGCATAAAAAATTACCGCAGAGCCGTGCGGCATCACCTGCGATCCGGTTCTTGCGTTCATTATATCACCTTTTTTAAAAAAGGTCAAGCGCCGCTCACGTCTTGACTTCCCCGTATAAATAGTGTATAATAATGTTAAACTTTATTTTCTTGCGCGCGATGCGCGCGTTGCAAACGGAGGAACGTCAATATGAAAAACTGTAAGATCTGCGGCTCACTCAATCAGGATAGCGCGGCAACGTGCGCATTCTGCAACAGCGATTTTGACCCGTCGACCATTGTGCTTGACCCGAAAGGCGACAAGGAGCAGCAGGGTGAGAGCAAGGTGAAGAAAACCGCCAAAATTCTAATCATTCTGGCAATTGCCTATTTGATGACGCTGCCCATCGTGCTGGCCATCGGCGGTGAATTTTTAGAGATTTTACCCGTCCTGGTCATCTGCTGGGCCGGCTTTTCCGTGATCCTGCTGACGATCTACACCTTTATCCGCAAATCTCGGGATAACAAGCCCTACGACGACCTTTTCTACAAGCGTGAGCACTACCACACCGCGAGCGAGCAGACCGAGACAGCTGCCCCCACTGTGAGCATGAGATCGAAGAGCAGCTTTTCCCTCGCGCTCTACGAGGCCTGCAGACAGGCAAACGACAGAATTTCGCCCGCATACGACGCAGAAATGAGCTGCGAGACGGCCCTTGCCCGTCTTGGCGGCCTGGAGACGAAAACGGCACGCACGCTGCTTGCCGCCCTTGCCTCGCGCCGCATGATCGTGCTTTGCGGCAACGAGAGTGCCGAGCTTGAGCGCGCACTCGGCGGCGTGGCGGCCCTCACGGGCGAGACCCCTGCCTCCGCCAAATTGAAACGCGGATGCGCAACCTCGGAGGAGCTGTTCGTGGCAGAGGGCACGGCAGAGGGCACGGCAGAGGCGCCGAAGCCCTCCCCCTTTCTTTGCACGCTATACGCTGCGCACGCGCGCGCAAAGTCGATCTGCCCCCTCGTGCTTGACGCCGAGTCATCGGGCAAGCTGCACACCGCGATCCCGCCCCTGAGACCCTATCTTGAAAACGGACTGATCGACGGCAAGGCAACCGTGAAGGATGCATGCCGTGACTACGCCAATATCACCACCGACGAGACCGTAGCGCTGCCCGCCAACACCCGCTTGCTCCTGACCTACCAGCCCGGTCGCGCTGCGCTGCCCGCAGCCGCACTGCTGGACGTTTGTGCCTTCGTCAATCTGAAGACCGTTGCCGCAGACGCTGCCCCCCTTGATAAGGACGCGGGCGTGCTCTCCTTTGACCGTCTCGCGCGCCTGTGCAACAATGCCGAGGAGCGCTATTACCTTTCCGAGGACAACTGGAAGAAGCTGGACGAGATAGCCGAGGGGCTTTCTTTTGCGCTTGGCAACAAGCTGGCAACGGCCATGGAGCGCTTTGTTGGCGTTTACATGGCTGCCGGCGGCACCGAGCAGGAGGCGCTGGATGCCGTTCTCGCCACGCTCCTGCTGCCCGCAACGCTGACTGCCACCGCCGTCAAGGGCGAGGATACCCCCGCGCTTTCTCAGCTCTTGGACGCCGCATTCGGCCTTGAAAATCTCCCCGCCTGTGCCGAGACGTTGAAGAAATTTAACGTAGCCTGACTAACGTTTTGATCGAAAGGAGCTTTTTCTCATGTCGGAAGTATTCGAGGCATTGGCCGATATATTTCTCTCCCAACTGGCAGTCGGCGTTTACGCCATCATGCTGCTGATCCTGTTTATTATTCTGATTGCCGCCGTGATGCGGTATGAAAAGAACGCCGGCGAAGCGCTGCACACCGCCGGTGAATGGGCACGCGTCCTCAAGGAGCTGCCCCTCGCCGCACAAAACGAAAGCACCCCCGAGCCCGAAACGGAGGAGGCGGAGCCGAGCGAGCCCCGATTCTTCATGCTGGGCGAGATCGATGCCGAAATGGCAAGCTACCACAGGCCTCCCTTTGACACCAAGATCACCCTGCCCGAGCTCTGTGAGCAATTTCGTGAATTTGCGGCATCTCG
>JAFTKK010000014.1 GCA_017453325.1 Clostridia bacterium | reverse complement strand
GTGGTCCCCCTTCTCCCACAGGAGAAGGCTTATGTTACATCTGCTCCAAAGCAAGGGTATAACCTTTATTGCCCACCCGCATAGCGGGTGGTTGTCTGTTTCGCGCTTCGCGCGGGGCGGCCTAAAGGCACTAATAAAAAGGATCCCCCGGCCGCAGGCAATGCCTGCGGCCGGGGGTGTTTAGGGGACGCTTTATAACCTGCGGTCACCCTTTTTGTTTTGTGCGTACGTTTCGCCAACGGTCGAGGGTATTCCTACGGGTTTGCGCAAACAATGCGGCAACGTGCGCAATTGATGCGCGGGATCGCAAACCATGGCTCCCTGTGAGAGGGGGCTGTCGAGCGAATGCGAGACTGGGGGAGTGAGCGTTGGTGCAAGCGTGGCAGTTGCGATATGGCGAGTGCGAGAGGAAAGTTGCGCGCGCTCCTCCACCCGCTACGCGGGAGCCCCCTCCCGGAGGGAGCCATGGACGGGGAGTGCGAACAAGGTGCGATGGGTGTGGGCCGGACAGAGGACGCCTGTCCCTACAAGATATGTGCATACATCATGCCATAAAGGCAAGGGAGTATCACAAATGCGATGCATTTCTATTCCATAAGAAATGCAGTACTTTAATCGGGCACCTCGATGTTTTTGACCTCCTCAAGCCAGCGGCGCAGCCACTTTTCCGAGGGGAGACCCACGCCCATGACGGAATTGGCCTCGATCATAATGCCGTCAATACGCCCCTGTTTTAAGAGCGAGAGCGCATAACTACACTGGTGCTCCATCATCTCGTCGCTGACGGGACGGCGATTATAAAAATCGTACATATAAATGCCGAGCAGTATCTTTTTGTCGCGATAGGTGTTTTCAATGCGCTCAAAGCGCTCCCGGAGCTTGGGCAGGTCGTCGGAGTTCCACGTCCAGAACGAGAAACCGTCCACGTAATCCATGAGCCCCGGATAGGGCTCCTCGTGCCAGTACCACGTGATGTAGGTATCAAGGGGCTTATCGGCAGCCTTCAAGGTGTTTTTGACGTCGGCCAGCATCTGCACGACCTCGGCCATTGCCTCTGCCTTATCCTCGCGCTGGCGCACGGGCAGCGAGATATCGTCAAGAAAAACGCCCGCAACGTTCGGGTATTTTTGTGCAAGCTCCAACACAAATTTTTCCTCATTGCCTGCGCGGAAGCCGCTCGAGCCGGCACAGCCCCAGAGCACGCGATCCATGCGGCAAAAGCTTTCCATATAGCCGATCGCATCCTTACTAAAGGGCGCGGGCACGCCGTCGCAGCTGATCATTAAAACGTTGGGAATATCCAGCATAAAGGCGCCCTCGGCAGGCGTGATACGCGAACGGAAGAAATAGTCGGGATTCTGCCCGTGCAGCCCCGGCTTTAACCAAATATCGTCCTGGTGTGCCTTGACACCGAACATCCAAAGCTTATCTCTGACAATTGCCATAAAATATCCCCCTTAAAAAATGCAACTATCTGCATTGTACCACGGCACACGACCGCCGTGCAATATGATATCTTTCAAAAATAATGCAATTTCCGCCGCACGCGCAGGGCATGGGCAGGCAAAAACGCGGTCACAGCTCATAGCTACACAAACATCACATGAATATTATCTTCAGTATATCACACCCGTGGGGAGCAAGTCAATAAAAACCCCGAGAAAACCGTGTTTTCTCGGGATCTGATCGCGATTTAGGAAATAAACATCTGCGTCCAATAATGGCCGTTTGCCACATATCCCACGCCGATTTTTGTAAACGATGCGTTTAAGATATTGGCACGGTGTCCTTGTGAATTCATCCAGCCCGCAACCACCGCCTCGGGTGTGCGATACCCCTTGGCAATGTTCTCGCCCGCCGTGCGGTAGGAAATGCCAAAGCTTTTGATCATTTGAAAGGGAGAGCCGTAAACGGGGCTGGTGTGCGAAAAGTAATTGTTGCGCTGCATATCCTCGGATTTGTAGCGTGCCACACGGGAAAGCTGCCAATCTGCGGTAAGCGGTGCGAGGCCGCGCTTGCTGCGCTCCTCATTGACAAGCCGCACGACCTCCGCCTCATAGGCAAGAACGGTGGCGTCAAGTGAGGGTATGTTCAAGACCTGACCGGGGTAAATCAGATCGGGGTTTGCGATCTGCGGATTGGCCTTTTTGATCTCGTCAAGGCCGATTTCATAGCGCACCGCGAGGCGCCACATTGTGTCCCCTCGCACGACCGTGTGCGTAGCGGCGGCAGAGGTGCCGAGCACCGTAGCGGTGAGCAAGAGC
Organism: Clostridia bacterium; assembly: GCA_017453325.1. Lineage (GTDB taxonomy): Bacteria > Bacillota > Clostridia > Oscillospirales > CAG-272 > Firm-07. Next base: position 2,668 of record JAFTKK010000014.1, on the reverse strand, counting down.
GCGACGGATAAAATGAGTATGGTGATCTTTCCTTTGATTTTGATACCGTTGTACCTCCTTTTGGGTATTGGCCGAGGCCATAACCATCATACCACACGGGAACGCCCCATGCAAATGCAATGTGTGGCAAGGGAGGTGAGGGATGGCAAAACACCCCCAAACGGGGCGACTTTTGGCAGGATCTGTGCGGTTTGGCAGCAAAACACACCACAAATAGCAAAAGCCTGCCCCCATGCGACGCATGGGGGCAGGCGAAAAGCTATATCAATGGCAACGGTAATAGATCTCGATGCCGTCGTTTTGCATATAAGTGATCAGGAAGGTACCGTCCTCACCCCATGCCACGGTATCGGGAGCATAGTCAAAGGAGGCGAGCTTGACACCCACGTCGTTGTAAAGCTCATACTTGACGTTAGCAGCGTCGGTGTAGTCGCGCACCACGAAGTAGTTGTCCTCAATCACATACAGCGTGCGGCTGCTATCCTTGGCTACCACGGTGGTGGCAGCGCCGTTTGTATAGCAAATGATCTCCTCGTCACCGTTTTCAAGAAGCACGCCGTGGTTCATGATGCCGTAGCCTGCGGTGCCTTCATAGATCTCCTGCCCTGCCTCCTCGAAGTCGTGCACAAGATTGAGGTCGAAATCATACAGCTTGCCTGCTGCCACGCAATACGCGCTGTTGTAATCGTCAGCGCCCGTGACCTCGCCCACAAGCTTGCCCTTCTCATTCACCAGGTACTCACGGTCAAGATTGTCGCGCACCAACCAGCGGTTATTGGCGACCTGCACGGGGAAGGTGGCGATCTGTGCGGGGATGGCATCCTTCAGCGCAGCCTTTACCTTGCCGCTATTGGAGACCGCCAGCAGCACACGTGCGGAAGAAGCGGTATCTACGCGGCCGTCCGCGATCTCATAAGCCTTGGCAAGGTTGTCGTAGCGATCGTCATAGCCGTAATAGTCTGCCCAATCCTCGTCAAGGCAGGTCAGCATATCCTCAATGAGGTAATCGAGCTTGAGCTCCTTGGTCTTATCCTTCTTGGCATCGAGCAGCACGGTGTAAAGCGAACACTTGCTCTGGGTGAGGCCCGTGGTGGACATCACGAAGGAATAGTCCTTGGCATCATCGGGCTCAACCACAATATACTGCACCAGAACGTCGCCGCCCGCGAGCACGTATGCGATCATAGCCATGGCATAAGAAGGCGCGGTAAAGGAAGCGGTGGGGGTGCAGGCGAGGTCGTATACCGTGACCTGCTTGTTGCTCACGTCAATATTGTAATAGTATTTTTCGCTGCGGTCGGTCAGCGTGGGAAGTGCGGCGAAATCACCGATCGAGAAGGCCTCGGCGATCACGCCGTCGTCGGCCGCGCGGTAGCATTTGCCGTCAAACTCGATCAAGTCAACGCGGATGCTGACATCAATTCTGCCCTTTGCCTCGGTCAAAAGCGAGCCCGCGGCGGTGTAAAGCGAGGTCTTGTACTCGTAGTGCGAGGGAATGTTCTCCACCAGCTGCCACGTGGTGGCGGTCACGATGAAGAAGGAGACGCCGTTGACGGTGCCAAGCTCAACGTCAAAATCGGCGGTCAGGGTGTTGGTCACCTCATACACCACGGTGTTGGTCGCCATGTTGTAAACAATGTGCTTGTCGTAGTCTCTGCCGTCCGAGGTCACGGTGTCGGTCAGATACTGCAGCGTGTCGGTGCCGTCCTCATAGTAAGCGCCGCTAAGGGTCGCCACCTGCTCGGCCACGGTCACGGTGGGGGCGGGATCGCGGTAGGCGTCCTCGCCAAACAGCTTCTTGTAGCTGCCGCCCCATGCACAGGAGGAAAGCAGCATCACGCAAGCAAGTGCGAGAGAAAGCAGCATAAGTACTTTAGATCTTCTCATAAAAGTTCTCCTTTCATACGGGCTCATGTGCCCGTGACGGCTTCGCCGCCTTGCTTTCATTATAGCGCGCAGCCAAAAAATTGTCAATGCCCTCTTCTGCACTTTCCTTTTTTCAAAGCTTTTGCCCGACTGCACAAAGCTTGGCATACCGAAAGACTGCGCCGCCACGGATGCCTCTCCGCGCTGCGCTCCGTGCGCGCCATGCGCGAGATGACAATTCGCAAGTTGACACCCCGACGCAGGAAAGAAATTGCAAAACAATCCGATAAATTTCAAAAAACATCTTGCAATTCCCGCGCAAATGTGCTATACTATTTGCTGTTCGCAAGAACAACTGCAATTTTATATTGATGGAGAAGTACTCAAGTGGTCGAAGAGGCGTGACTCGAAAAACAAACCGACCTCGTCACAGTTTATTTCCCCAAACCCTTGCGGCATCTGGCTTTTGCGGAATTGAAGCGCAGAGAAAGCAAGCGGTTGGTATGCAGTTTTCTATCAAAATTCCGACAATTAAATAACATGGAGAAGTACTCAAGTGGTCGAAGAGGCGTGACTCGAAATTTTGTAGTCACTTTGGAACCTCCCACCTTAAATCCCTTGATTTATAAGGGTTTTCCGCAGTTCAAATAAAACTAAATACGTTAGTTCTCTCCTACTGTTCTCTCCAATTTCTGAGGTTGAACAAGAACAGTAGAGAGCTAAAATAAACACGGAGAGATATCGAAGTGGTCATAACGGGGCGCACTCGAAATGCGTTTGAGAGCAATCTCACGAGGGTTCG
>JAFTKK010000079.1 GCA_017453325.1 Clostridia bacterium | reverse complement strand
TAGGTGGTCTTTAAGTATTCGATTGTTTGCTTATCCATAGCTACACCTCATATAAAAATATTCGGTCAACGGCGTAGCCAATTTATGCTCCAAAAACTCGTTTTGAAACCGCGTTTTGTTCTCTCCGAGTTCTCTCCAAAGTTCTCTCCAAAGGGCATTTTTGCCCCTCAGTTCTCTCCAAGTTCTCTCCAAAATGCTCGTTTTTTATCCGATTTTTCTTCGATTCGAACTATGACAGTATTTTTCAAAAGCGGTGTGAACAATTAAATAAAGCACTCTGTTTTCTCATAATTTCCAAAGTACAGTACAGATTATTTTTTTGCACCCAAAGTCAAAAATCTCCTTATTTTTCAAGGGATTTTCCGCTTGAACAGCTCATTTTTATACGTTTGTTCTCTCCAAACTATGTTTCGATAAGGCTATCAAAAATGCCTTCCAAAAAGCACTCATAAATTCCATCAAAATTCTGCATCTTCCAAATTATCGACAACACTCGAAATCTCGTAGGCCGTTAACGCGGCGCGTGGGTTCAAATCCCACCTTCTCCGCCAAAGTTAAAGCGGACGGCAATTAGTTTCGTCCGCTTTTGCTTTTTTCAGTTTCAAATTTATGCACACTAGGAGGTCTTATGATCGTAAAAGGATTTATAGATTATAATGCTAGCAAAATCCCTTTTGTTTTAAAGGATTATAAATTAGAATTATTTTCTCAAAACGAGTCACTTAACGCTTTCGTTAAAGAACACAATTTTAAACACAAATACATATTAACAGGTCAATATTTTAGAAGTGGAAGCACTTCCGAAAACATAACTATTTTAGTGGAAAGATCAATGGGAACGACATGTTATGTAACCTGTTATATTTTAGAAAGACTACGTACCGACTCCGGTTTCGATTGTATAAATTTCCAGTCTCGTTCATTGGATAGCGTAACACTCTCATATTTAACACCTCCTCGCTTGATTTTGATTAAAGTAATGAAAGGCGGACACGTTAATGAATTCATTGAGCACACTTCATACGAAGAATGTGCAGTTCTTTACCACAACAAAAAATATTTTTTTCACGGTTTGATTTTCGATCAAGATACCGGAAAATACACATTTGAGGTTGAACTGTGGGATGACAAAAATTGTTTTATCACACCGTTTTTGACACTCCCGCAGAAACAGCGGAAAAGTGTATGGAAAATTTTTACCAAGCCCCCATTTTTTAAGGCAAATCCTTTTTGGAAGCCGAGCCTGATATGGAATGGATAGAATGGTAAACTCCTGAATCCCAACGGATAGGGGCTGACCTTACGGTCAGCCCCCTTTGTTTATCTCCCCTCCCCCAGCGCTTCGTCAATGGTCATTGCGCATTGGAAGGTGCTGGCGGCGTCTATGTGGCTGTAGATGTTCGCCGTGGCAAGAAACTTGCTTTTAACACTCTCATTCTCACCCCTTGACAGTTCCCCCGCTTTGTGATATAATGCTCTCAACGAAATATGGTCACCGGAGGCAGAATACCGTAGTGTTCAGATGGCCGGATTAGGTGTCCGAGTGAGCTCGGGTTATTGTTTTTGCAATAGCCCGAGCTTTATTTTTTGGAGGTAGCTATGAAAAATACGAAGGTGACGCTTGTTCCCCTCGCGGCTGTGGACCGCGAGCAATTTATTCTCGACAATCAATGGTCATTCAAATATGGCGCGTTGCTGGAGTTCGGCGAGCGCGACGGCCATATTGACGGTGACGGCGAGATCATTTCCCGCAAGACGATCGAACGCTCGATCGACGATCCGCACAGTGAAGCCTATCGCATTGTGGTGGACGGCGAAAAGGTCGGCGGTGTGATCCTGAAGATCGACAAGGAAACGCACCACAACGAGCTGGAGATCCTGTTTGTTTCCCCCGAGGCGCACAGCCGCGGCATTGGCTACGGCGCGTGGCAAGCGGTGGAGGCGCTCCACCCCGAAACGTTGGTTTGGGAGACCTGCACGCCCTATTTTGAAAAGCGAAACATTCATTTTTACGTCAACAAGTGCGGGTTTCAAATTACAGAGTTTTGGTGCGAGCATTTTCAGCCCGACCACGAAACGCCCGACGGCGACAACGACCCCGGAGAGGGGCCTTGCGAGATGTTCCGCTTTGTGAAGGTGATGAAGCCGTAACGCGTTTCCCTCTCGCGATGCAAAAACAAAAACAGGGCTGACCGCACGGTCAGCCCTGTTTCTTATCCACACCGCGGGCTTTCTTTCGGCGTATACTGTAAAGAGCCCATACCGGGCTCGGAAAGGAAGAATTTTATGGGTGTAACAAACTCTAACAAGGAGCTAAGCGTCAGCGAGATCGCCTGCGGCGGCTCCTTTGAAATAAGGTTATCGCTGACGGCGGCGCCCGATATCACGACCAATCCCACCGACATCGTGCTGATTCTCGACCGCTCGGGCAGTATGCAGGGCACGCCCCTTGCCAGTCTTAAAAACGGTGCGAAAGCATTTATTGATATTATTGACGAGGCCACAGACGGCACGCAGGACGGGCAGATCGGCTCGGGCAGCCGCATCGACATCGTCAGCTTTGCCGAGACCGCCACGCAGGACACGCAGCTCATTACCGACGTTGCCGACCTCAAGGCTGCGGTGGACGCGCTGAGCGCGGACGGCTCGACCAACCACGAGGACGCCTTTACCAAGGCGCTCGACCTCTTTGACCCCGCCTCCACCAACGCCAAGGTGATGGTGATGTTCACCGACGGCGTGACAACCGCGGGCGGCGACCCTAACCCCGTGGCGACGCTGGCGAAATCACAGGGTGTCATCATCTACTGCATCGGTCTTTCGGGCAACGGTGGGCTCGACGAGCAAGCGCTCCGTGATTGGGCATCCGATCCCGATTCGGCATACGTGGCGATCACCCCCGATGACGCGGAGCTGGAGGACCTTTTTGAGGATCTCGCGCGCAATATCTCAAAGCCGGGAGCGACCAACGTGGTGATCACGGACACGGTGGCTCCTTGCTTTCGTATCACGTCGATCTCCTCCCCCACCAAGGGCTCGGCAACTCTCCTTGGCACCAACACGGTCAGGTGGAATATCGACGAGCTTGGCACGACGGCAAGCGAGGGTGCGACCTTTGCCTTCACCGCCCTGCATATCGGTCCCTGCGCGGGGTCGGTAGAGGTGAACGAAAGCATCACCTACGACGATACCGAGGGCAATATCGTCACCTTCCCCTCCCCTGCCATTGAGGTGGATTGCGGCGTGGACGTCTGCCCCGAGGGGTGTCCGATCACGGCGGATCTCATGGTGGACGGCTGCACGGACACCGTGGAATTTGATGCGGGCGCGCTTGCGATGGAGTCCCTTGGGCGCATCGTGCAGCTTGACGTCACGCTCCAAAACGTCTGTCCCAATCGGCGCGTGGCGCTGGCGGTGATGCTGAACGAGCTGGACGCCGCCGACGTGGAGCACAAGCGAGGGCTGAAAACCGTGACCGTCCCCGCGCACACACGTGAGGGCTGCCGCGACGTGACGGTGCGCTGCATCAAATTCGTGCTCCCCGAGGACCTTGACGTGTCGGGCGACGCCACCGCGATCTGCAACGAGAGAAGATTCCGCGCACGCCTTATCGCCAACTACGTGGATTACGACTTCGAATGTTGCTGTGATGCAGATGTGTAAAACGAAAGGGCTGACCGAACGGTCAGCCCTGTTTTCTTGTTGCTTTTGTATTTTTCCAAAAAGCCGCCCGCGGGGCAGGCTCATTCGACCTCGACCACGCCGCCCTCTTTGACGGTGATCTTCATGCCGTCCTTGACGTAGCTGAGAAATTCATCGCCGAGCGAATCGACAACGGGCATGGAAACACCCTCCACCCATACGTCGGCAAGCACGGCACCTGCCGCTGCAAGCGAATCGATGTGATTGGCGAACAGCAGACACGCGGGGTTCTTTTCCATCGCGCAAGCACAGTAAAGCACCAAGCCACCCGTGGTTGAGCCAATGGTCTGCGGCAGGCAGAGCGCCTTGCCAAGCAAGGGCTTGCCGTAAAGCTCCTTATTGCTCTGATCTCCGCATTTGACCTCTTTATCCCCAAACTGCAACGCCATCTGAAGCGAAGCGAGCGTATTAAAGCCTGCGGTCGTGACCACTGCCTCGGCAGTGACCTCGCCGGGGGTCACAACTCTTCCCTGAAACTGTTTCATGCCTTCTTCCCTCCTGTGATGGCCTTCAAGATTTCCGCATCGGTGTAATATCTTGCGCTCGTATAGGTACGGAGCTTATTCGACGACGTGATAACGGGCATCTTCTTGCAAAGCGGATTGTTCATATACATGAGAGGACAGATATAGGAAGCAATGACGCCCGTGGCCTTGAGCCTTGCCGCGTATTCGGTTTTCTCAAATGCCTCAAGCACCGCGGGTGCTGCGGTGAGCACCGTGGGCACAGTCACCTTTTTCTTGCCGTTTTGGCGCAGCGCCTGCTCGATATTGACCGTCCACTCCTTCAGCTGCGCGAGAGAAAGATGCGGGCAGCCGACGAAGCAAAGCTTCGGGCTGGCATCGGGATTTTTCCAAATGACGGGATAGCTCTTTTGCACTCTTTCAAGCTCCGCGTCGTCGATGACGTATTCCTTGGCACCCTCGGCAACGAGGCTCTCTCCCTGCTCCACGGCCTCGGGGGTGAGGTTGGCGATATGGTAAAGGCCGACTGCGCCGTTCGATGCCGTGGCCGCGCCGAAATCCTTGAGATAAGCACAGGCGTCATCGTTCAGCTCATTGCCGATCCATTGATCAAGCCCCACCACGTAAGGAACGTCCTCCATGACCTTCATGCCGATAGCCGAGCCGAGCAGCTGCGCCTCGGGCTTCTTTGTCGTTTTCACTCTCACGACCCAGGTGGCCTTTCTGCCCTCGTCGGTCAGCAGGCCAAAGTAAGGTACGTAGCCAACGATAGAGCCCATAATATCGATAATGCCCGAATTTCTGTTGCAGCGTGCACCGAGCACGGAGTTGGCATAGACGACCGCGCTGGACTCCGCCCAGGAAAGCACGTCGCCCTTCCCCGGCTTGTTGCCGACCTCGTCCATATAGCAGGTGCAGGAGAAGGCGTTTTTATCCATGAGGCCGAGCTGCTCCAGCTGCCCCTCGTAAAAGGCCTGCTTGGTATACATGAATTTGTTGAACACCAAATTCTGCAACAGATTTGCGGGAACGTTTTTGTCAAGCGGACGGGGATCGACCGAGAATTTCTGCCCCGAGCAAACGCCTGCATCAAGCAGCTGCTGCATCAGATCGTACACGGGAGACATGACCTTCAAGCCAAAGGACGTGACGAGGTGATTGTACTTTGAGGTAATGGGAACAAGCTTTTCTGCCTCAAATGCATCACCGTACATCACAAGCGTTTTCATCACCTTTGCAAGCGTTTCTCCCTTTTCTCCGTTGAGGATCGCCTGCTGTTCTTTTGTCAGTACCATGTTACTTCCTCCTTGTTTTTTACAGCTTCATGCAAATATCCCATGCGCCCCAGATCACCGTGCGCAGGTTGCCGACCTTGGCGGCATCACCGATCACGTGCACGTGTCTGCCCGCCGTCGCGACGGGAGCGGGATTGTATCCGACCGACAAAATGACGGAATCGGTATCGACGCGGAAGAGCTTGCCCTCCTTGTCCTTGAGCGTCACGTACCCCTCGCCGATCTCCGACAAAGCGGTTTCGAGATGGACGGGCACGTGATTGGTCTTGAAGAAATCACGCAGATAGCTCGTATTGGCAAGGCAGACGCCCTTGGTCGTGATGAGGTCGTCCTGCATTTCCACGATCGTGGGCTTCTTGCCCTTCAGGCAAAGATCGTATGCGATCTCGCAGCCCGTGAGGCCTCCACCGATCACCACGACGTTTTCGCCCACCGAACGGCTTTCCAGCAGATAGTCGATCGCCTCCACGGCGTGCTCCGCGCCCTTCACGGGGAGCTTTCTTGCCACCGCGCCGGTCGCCACGATGATCTCATCGGCATCCAGCGTTTTGATATCCTTGATCTCGGTATTCAGCTTCACCGCAATGGGGTGCTTGGCGATCTCGCGGATATACCAGGCGATCAGCGCTCTGTCCTTTTCCTTAAACGAGGGCGCTGCCGCAGCGATAAATACGCCGCCGAGCTTGTCACTCTTTTCGTAAAGCGTGACCGTGTGGCCGCGCTTGGCAAGCAGGATCGCTGCCTCCATGCCGCCGATGCCGCCGCCGATCACGGCGATCTTTTTCTGCTTTTTGGCAGGCTCAACGTGATATTTCTTCGACTGCATCGTTTCGGGATTGAGCGCACAGCGCGCAAGCCCCATCGTATCGGTCAGATCCTGGGTATTGGCGTGTCCCTTGGAGGAGGAGAAATTAAAGCAGCCGCTGTGGCAGCAGATACAGGGCTTGATATCCTCCAGCCTGTCGTCGATCAGCTTGGTGATCCATGCGGGGTCAACCAGGAACTGGCGGGCAACGCCAACGGCGTCGATCCTGCCCTCGGCCACCGCCCTCGCGCCGACCTCCATATCCATTCTGCCCGCGCAAACGACGGGAATATCCACAAAGCGCTTGATGTGCGCCACGTCCGCGAGGTTGCAGTTTTCGGGCATATACATCGGCGGGTGTGCCCAATACCAGGAATCGTACGTGCCGTTATCGGCATTGAGCATATCGTAGCCCGCATCCTGCAGGTACTTGGCCGCGCGCTCGCTTTCCGCCATGCCTCTGCCGACCTCGGTATAGTCCTCACCCGGCATCGCGCCCTCGCAAAAGCCCTTCATCTTGGATTCGACAGAGTAACGCAGGGAAACGGGATAGTCCGCGCCGCAGGCCTCCTTAATGGCCTTGACGACCTCAGCGGCAAAGCGGTAGCGGTTTTCAAAGCTGCCGCCGTATTCATCGGTGCGCTTGTTGAAAAATTCGATGGCAAACTGGTCAAGCAGATAGCCCTCGTGCACCGCGTGCACCTCCACACCGTCCACACCTGCCTCGCGGCAAAGCTTGGCGGTCTTGGCAAAGGCCTCGATGATCTCGTGGATCTGCTCCTTGGTCATTT
>JAFTKK010000013.1 GCA_017453325.1 Clostridia bacterium | reverse complement strand
GTTCAGGGCAAGGGCGGTGGCTACCGTTTAACGCGCAAGCCCGAGGAATACAAGATTGGCGAAATTCTTCGCTTGACCGAAGGCGACCTTGCACCAGTATCCTGCCTTGAATGCGGAGCAGAGCCTTGTCCTAAGCGCGGTGAGTGCCGCACGCTTCCCATGTGGACGAAGCTCCACGATATGATCGGAGATTATCTTGACAGTGTTCTTCTATCGGATTTAATGAAAAAAGATATATAAAGTTAGGGGTGGCATCTATTTTGTCAACACTTAAATTTGCGCTCAAATTCCAAAACCCCTTGATTTTATTGACTTTTTGAGGTTGGCATCTATTTTGTCAAGACAACACAAACAGGACAAAGCACCCTTCGGGGTGCTTTTTTCTTGTCCTGTTTGGTTGCGGGGACGCGGCTTCGGGCGCGTGCCTTTTGCTATTTTTCTTTGATGCTGACGGCTTTCTGAAATTTTCTCGGAGGATTTGTAATTCACGCTTGACAAATCCACAGAAAATGATATATTTAAAGTGTAGCCGCTACGGCTGGGCAGCCTGCCGAAAAGGCGACGTAATGATAACCGCGTCATGGAAGGTCGCACAAACATGGATAATATAAAATGGTTCAAAGAAGCGCAATACGGAATGATGGCGCATGGGCGAATACCGCGGTAAGCGTGCCCCATACTATTATTAATGTCATTGAGCTAAGCTTAAAAATCGGAGGTAATCAAAATGATTTTCGGAGTGTTGAAAGACATAAAGGTTGGAGAAAACCGCACCATATGCACCCCTTTGCAGGTCACGTCGATCGTTGCCGCGGGGCACACGGTGCTGGTGCAGGCAGGCGCGGGCGCGCGTGCGGGCTTTGAGGATGAAGCGTATGTCAAGGCAGGCGCGACGATCGCCGAGACCGCCGCCGAGCTTTGGGCCAAGTGTGACTTTGTTGCCAAGGTCAAGGAAATTGAGGAAAGTGAATATCAGTACCTGAGGGAAGGACAGATCGTTTACTGCTGCATACATCCTGCGGGGCATCCCGAGGAGGTTCAGGCGATTTTGGATAGCAAATGCATTGCCATCACCGCCGAGGACAGCCATCGCTACGGTTCGCCCAACTGCGAGGCGGCAGGTAAGCAGGGCGCACTGTTCGGACTGGAATCGATGCTCACCATCAACGGGGGCAAAGGAAAATTTGTGGGCGGCTTCGCGGGAGCACCGGGCATGAATGTGCTGATCCTCGGCGGCGGCATTGTCGGCCAAGGCGCGCTTTCCGTGCTTTATGCCCTTGGCGCTTCTGTCACCGTGATGGATATCAACATGGGCACCTTGAATATGCTGCAGACAAGATACGACAACAAGATCAATACCATGTATTGCACCAAGGAGGCAATCGCCTCGGTGCTGCCGAGTATGGATATGGTGATAAACTGCGTGAAATGGCCCAAGGAGCGAAAAGACTTTCTCATTGATAAGGAAATGCTCAAAACCATGGAAAAGGGCTCGGTTTTGGTGGATATTTCAAACGACGATCCGGGTGCCATTGAATCAAGCCACGAAACGCATCACGATAACCCCCGTTATACCGTGAACGGCGTGGTGCACTATTGCGTCAGCAATATTCCCGGTGCGGTGGCACACTCCACGTCCGTGGCGCTGGCGGCAGAAACCTTGCCCATGCTGCTCAATATCCTGAACAACGGTTTGGCAGAGGCCTGTGTGCGTGACGGATTTATCCGCCGCAGCCTAACTGCCTATCGGGGTTATCTGACCCACGAGGAAACCAGCGCGATTCAAGGTCGCCCTTGGATCAGACCCGAGGATATTCTCGGTATTGCCGACAGAAAGCTTGATGCAGCACCGCCCGCCACCGTCACGAGAAGCAATCATTTCTATCAAGAGGTTAAGCTTTGATGCGCTACGCAAAGCTCTCAGTGGCGAGCGCGAGCAGGCCTTATGAAACAGGCTTCTGCGCGCACAGAAGCAATGCTTGTCAAGAAAAAAGGACAGAGAACGAAAATTCTCTGTCCTTTTTCTGTCGGCAGCCGTAGGGCTTATGCGTTCGACTTCGCTACGGCTAGCCGTTATGCATAGGCTTTGTTCCATTCGTGCTGCTTTATTGCAGGCGCTTTATCGGGTGACCTTTTCACTTTATTTAGATTTCCTGCGCCCGACCAACGCTCTCGCGGTATTCCTTTGGCGTTTTTCCGATCAGCTTTTTAAAGGTCTTGGAAAAATACTGCACGTCCATAATGCCGCAATGCAGCGCAATGGTCTGGATCTGCAGCTGCGTAGTGGCGAGCAGATGCGTGGCGTATTTGATGCGTTTTTCGCGGATATACTGCGAAACTGTCTTTCCCGTTTCCTTTTTAAAGATGGCACAAAGATAGCCGTAGCTGATATTTTGGTGATCCGCAAGGGATTTGAGCGACAGGTTGGCGGAGAGGTCGGAATCGATCAACAGAATGGTTTTTTGCACGGCGAGAGAAAAGTGCGTCAGCGCGTGCTTGCGCACAAGGCGGCAATAGGAGCGAAACATCTCTCGCATCAGCGCGGCACCGCGTGTCAGGTCGGGGATCTGCTCGATTTTTGCGGCAAACTCCGAGGAAACGCGATCAAGATACACGGGGTGTACGCCGCCGTTTTCCGCCGCCTTGCGCAGCAGCGTATTCATAATTACGCTGTAATTTTTGGCGTTGCGCAGCGGGTCGGGCAGACGCTTTTCAAAGGAATAGCCCGAGAAGGCGGAGAGCAGCTGCTCCTCCTTGTGAATTTGACCGAGCGTCACCGCCCGTATCAGCTCGTTTTCAAAGGCATAGCGCTTTTCCATGGTCTTCATGTTCACCAAAACGTCGTCCAGTCTGTCGTTGTGAATTGGCTCGTTGATGGGCGAAACCGCAATTTGGTTGGGGTTATTCACGTCCACAATGGCAAAGGAGGGGCGCTGCCAGATGCGCTCGCAAAAGGTTGTGAGCATGATAAACAAATGGTTTCCCTCGGGCAAAACGGGAATGCTGCTGTAGTATTCTTCAAAATGCTGCTGCTGCGCGGGTGATACACCGCGCCGTTCTCCCAGCTCAAGCAAGCGCTCGCGAGAGGGCAGGGCGGTCAGATAGGGCCCCATCACAAGCAGGGTCGGCTCCTCGGTGTCGGGCAGCAGCAAATAGCGGTAGCAAAGGTCAAAGGGGTCGGTCAGCTTGTATATGGTGTGGGGCTCAAGGTCTTGCGGGATCCGTGAAAAGGGAAAGGGATTTTCGGTCAGCGGTCCCTCCTTGCTTGTACCTGTTGCCGTGGCTTTCACCTCACTTGATGCCAAAACCGTCGCGCGCACGCGGCTTTTGCGCAGCGTCTCGCATAAAAAATGCAGCTCATTTCGATAAAACACGCGCTCGCCTCCCTCTCAAAATGTCACAAGCTTAATGTCCGTTCGGCAATTTCTGCCAATCGTTGTTTTTATTATAACATACTTTTTGTACAATAACAATATAACGAAACGGGAAAAAATGAAAAAAGTACAAAAATAGTGTAAAAAAATACTCACGCTGATTTAAAAAATACTTCATACTAAAAATAGATATACTATTATCGGCTTTCCGCGGTTTGTTTTTGCAATTTTATGATAAAACAAAACACAAAGAAAAGAGGAAAAACAGTATGAAAAAACAACCTGTTCTTGACGCAAACGGCAAGCGCAAATTCGGCATGCTTGACAAGGTTGCGTACGCCGCAGGTGACTTTGGGTGCAACATGAGCTTTGCGCTCAAGGGTACCGTGCAGACCTTCTGGCTCGTCTTTATGATGATGGATATCGGTCTGCTCTCCGTGCTTTTGCTTCTGGTGCAGATCTGGGATGCCGTCAACGACCCGCTGATCGGCTCTATCATCGATGCAGACAGAAGAAAGTACAGAATGGGCAAATTCAAGTCTTATATCTTCGTCGGCGCGTGCGGCCTGCTTGTTGCGGGCGCATTGGTATTCATCCCGCTGCCGAACGCCGATATGTGGCTCAAGGCCGTGCTGTTCGTGGTCGGCTATGTTATTTGGGATGCTTGCTACACCGTGGCAAACGTGCCCTACGGCTCGATGCTCAATTTGGTGACTGAAAACAAGACCGAGCAGGCACAGCTTTCCACCTGGCGCTCCATCGGCTCGATGGTCGGCGGCATGATCCCCGGCATCATCCTGCCCATGCTGATCTGGCAGAAGGTGACCTACAACGGCACCACCGACTTCCTTGACCGCATCGAGATTCCCGAGGGCTTTGATAAGTCCCAGTTCCTCACCAATCCTCTCACCCACAAGCCTTACGAGATCGGCGATGCCGTTCTCAGCCCCGCCACGGGTAAGCAGGTTGAGATCCTGCTCGGCAACAGAGTGTTTATTGCCGCGCTGATCATGGGTGTCCTTGGCTTCATCGCCTTCATGTTTATGATCAAAAAGATCACGATCCGCGTTGACGAAAATTCGGTCAAAGCCAATGAAAACGGCGCCAAGGTCAACATTTTCAAGGCCTTTGGTAAGTTTATGAGAAACCGTCCCGCCGTTGGTGCCACCGTTGCTGCTATGGGTATGTTCCTCGGTATGCAGTCGGCCACCACCGCCAACACCATCATGTTCGCTACCTACTTCGGTAACGCCACCCTTTCGGGTCTGGTGATGGTAATCGGTTATCTCCCCATGTTCTTCTTCATGCCCTTCATCAAAAAGATCGTGGAGAAGTTCGGTAAAAAGGAGGCCTCGGTGGTCGGTACGCTGGTGTCGATCTTTGGCGGTCTTATCATGCTGCTCTTCCCGTTGGTTCCCCAGTCGGTATCTCTGCCCGTTTATATGGCGGGTCTGGTGTTCTTCGGCATCGGTATGGGTGTTTACACCTGCGTGTCTTGGGCAATGATGGGTGATGCGATCGATTATAACGAGTGGAAGTTCGGCACGCGTGAGGAGGGCACGGTATATTCGCTGCATTCCTTCTTCCGCAAGCTCGCGCAGGGCGTTGGCCCCTCCATCGTGCTCTTGATCATGGCAGCCCTTGGCTACAACGAGAAGCTGGGTACCATCGGTCAGTCTCCCGCCACCGCTTACAATATGTGCTGGCTCGTGGCAGGTCTTTACCTCTTCAGCGCCGTGATGCAGTTTATAGGCCTTGCGCTGATCTACAACATCGACAAGCCCACGCTTGCCAAGATGAACGCTGACCTTGGCCGTGATGCCGAGGCAGGGGAGCCTACCGAAACCGTTTCCTGAGTTTGACTGACAGTTAAGTTGATATCTTCGGCGTTCGACACCATAAACGGTCGAACGCCGATTTTGAGCGTATTGAATTCATATTGAAAGGATATCACCATGAGAACTATTTTAAATTTCAATGAAAAATGGGCATTTGTCAAGGGCATGACCGAGGCGCCCGCCGCCATCGGCAGCGATTGGGAGGTCGTCAACCTGCCTCACACCTGGAACGCGCTTGACGGTCAGGATGGCGGCAACGATTATTTTCGCGGCTCCTGCCTGTATGCCAAAACCCTGAAAAAAGCCGAGCTGCCCGCCGCAGAGCAGTATTATCTTGAGTTTCGCGGCGCCAACTCCTCCGCCGACGTTTATCTGAACGGAGCACACGTTGCGCATCACGATGGCGGCTATTCCACCTGGCGTGTCAACATCACCGAAAAGCTTGCCGACGAGACGGTGATCTGTGTGATCGTGGATAACGCGGCAAACGACACCGTCTATCCCCAAATGGCCGATTTCACTTTCTACGGCGGTCTTTACCGTAACGTGAATCTCATTTGCGTCAGCAGCTCTCATTTTGATCTTGATTATTACGGCGGCCCCGGCATCAAGGTCACGCCCACCGTCGAAGAGAAGGACGCCAAGGTCGAGGTCGAGGTGTTCCTTACCAACCCGCAGGAGGGTCAGACCGTCGTTTATACCGTTTACGATAAAGAGGAAAACGTGGTTGCTACCGTTGAGAGCAAGGAGACCAAGGTCTGCCTTGACATCAAGGATGTGCACCTTTGGCACGGCCGCAAGGATCCTTACCTGTATTGCTGCGAGGCTGAGCTGAGGCAGGAGGGCGAGGTGATCGATGCCGTATGCACGCGCTTTGGCTGCCGCACCTTCAAGATCGATCCCGAAAACGGCTTCATTCTCAACGGCGAGGAGTATCCGCTGCGCGGCGTCTCCCGTCACCAGGATAGACTCGGCGTCGGTAACGCGCTGCTGCCCGAGCACCACGAGGAGGATATTGACCTTATCATGGAGGTGGGCGCCACCACCATTCGTCTCGCGCACTATCAGCACGATCAGTATTTTTACGATCTGTGTGACGAAAAGGGCCTTGTCATTTGGGCGGAGATCCCTTATATTTCGAAGCATATGCCCACGGGCCGCGCCAATACCATCAGCCAGATGAAGGAGCTCGTCACGCAGAATTACAATCACCCCTGTATCGTGGTCTGGGGTCTTTCCAACGAGATCTCGATCGCGGGCGCGGATGACGACCTGCTCGAAAACCATCGTATTCTCAATGATCTTGTGCACGAAATGGACAAAACGCGCCTGACGACCATCGCGGCCGTTTCGATGTGTAAGATGGATGATCCGTATCTGCTCATTCCCGATGTCGTTTCCTACAACCACTATTTCGGTTGGTACGGCGGCGATACCTCGATGAACGGCCCCTGGTTTGATAAGTTCCATGCCATGCATCCCACCATTCCGATCGGCTGCTCCGAATACGGCTGCGAGGCGCTCAACTGGCACACCAGCGACCCCAAGCAAGGCGATTATACCGAGGAATATCAGGCCTATTATCATGAGGAGCTGATCAAGCAACTCTTCAGCCGCAAGTATATGTGGGCAACCCATGTGTGGAATATGTTTGATTTCGGTGCCGATGCAAGAGCAGAGGGCGGCGAGAACGGCCAGAACCACAAGGGTCTTGTCACCATGGACAGAAAGTATAAAAAGGACTCCTTCTATGCCTACAAGGCATGGCTGTCCGACGAGCCCTTCGTGCATCTGTGCGGCAAACGCTACGTTGACCGCGTCGAGCCCGTCACCAAGGTTACCGTATATTCGAACCAACCCGAGGTCGAGCTTTTCGTGAACGGCGAGAGCATCGGCAAAAAGACCGCCCCCGATCATTTCTTCTACTTTGACGTAAAGAACGAGGGTGAGACCACCATCGTGGCAAAAGCGGGTACGCTTTGTGACGAGGGCAAGATCCGTCGCGTGGCAGAGCGCAATATGGATTACGTGCTTCGCGAGGTCGGCGCTGTGCTCAACTGGTTTGATGTGGTGGAGATCGAGGGCAGATATTCCCTCAACGATAAGATCTCGGATATCATGCAGAGCAAGCGTGGCAAGCTTTGGTTCATTTCTATGGCGTTGAAGCTCAAAAAGAAGATGAACGCCAATAAGAAGGGCAAGGGCGACAAGGATAAAAAGTCGGGTGGCTTTGATGTGGATCTCAAGGCCGACGGCGGCTTGATGGAAATGATGGGCGGCTTTACCGTGCTGCGTCTGTCAAGCATGATGGGTATGATGAATATTAACTTTACTAAGGAAGAGCTGCTGAAAATGAACAAAAAGCTCAACCGTATCCGCAAGCCCAAGAACCTCAAATAAACTGTCGCGTTATTTCGCGTTTCGAGAAGAGGGTGTCTCAAATTGCAATTTGAGACACCCTCTTCGCGTCAAAAAGGCGACTGTAGGCTTTTGGCCGAATGTGCCAAAAACAAGAAAAAATTTTCAAAAAAATTGTGGAAGTTATTGACAAATGCCCCGTGCTATGATATAATCCAACCAGAATGTGACGCGTCATAGTACGCGGCAGGTGACACGAAACACAAATTTGTCACAGAAAGAGAGAGGAGGCCTCAATATGACAGATCACGGAAAGGGCAGCGTCAAATCAAAGGTGCTGCACGCCGCCGCCCGGCTTTTTTTAGATAAGGGCTATGAAAAATCCTCGATCAGAGAGATCGCAGAGGTCGCGGGGGTGAACCGCGGGTCGCTGAGCTTCGCCTTCAAGGACAAGGAGTCGATCTTATGTGAGCTGGTGGCCTACGTGCTCGAGGGGCAGTTTGAGGCCACCGAGCGATTGCTCAAGGGAAAAACCGAGGATAAGATCCTCTTTTACGCGGCAGAAACGGTGCTCCAGCTTCACATTGCCGAGAGCAGCGAGCATATGCGGGAGATGTATAACGTCTCCTACTCGCTCCCAAACTCAGCCACCGTCATCTTCCACGCCATCACGGGCAAGCTGCAGGAGATCTTCGGTGCGCTCCACCCCAGCTGGCAGACCAAGAACTTCTACGAGCGCGAGATCTCCACGGCCGGCATCATGCGCAATCACCTCTCGGTGCCCTGCGATATATACTTCACTATGGAGCGCAAGATCCGCGTTTTCCTCGAATCGACCTTCCTTGTGTTTGAGGTGCCGCGCGAGAAAATTGAGGAGGCGATCGAGTTTGTCTCACAGTTCGATTGGAAGATGATCGCCGCGGGCGTGATCGATCATATGCTCGAATATCTGGAAAGCAAGACCTGAAAAGGCATGAAATAATCTATTCTATCCCCCAACCCAAGGAGGAACACTTATGAAAACGAGAAAACACGTTCATTTTCTTTGCGCCACCCTGATCGTCGCGCTGCTTTGCGCGATGATGCTGGGGCTCTCGGGCCTGCCCGCCTCGGCGGCAGTCGATACCACCCCCGTGGCGGCGACCGAGATCACCGAGGGCAACCTTTCGGGCTTCCAGGGCCTTGACGAGTCGCATATCGGCTTTTACGCCATAGAAAGCGTCGGCAACCTGTATTGGTATGCCGCCGAGGTCGCGGGCGGTAACAATACGATCAGCGCCGTGCTGACGGCAGATCTCACGCTCAACGACAAGGTGCTGGAGGCCGACGGCTCGCTTGTGGCCGACACCTCGGCGCTTGCACTCTGGACACCGATCCACAATCTGACGTATAGCGGCACTCTTGATGGCAACGGCCACGTGCTGCGCGGCCTTTTCACGGGTAACGTACACATCAACGTTGACGGTCCTTACGACGAAAACGCTTTGTTTGGTTACGTAGGTGATATCACGATCCGCAACCTTGGCATCGAGGATAGCTACTTTGGCGCGGAATTTCAGTATAACGCGGCCAGCTTCGTGGCAGCGGCGGGTCACGGGAGCAGAATCGAAAACTGCTACAGCACGGCGACCGTCGCGGGTACTCATTATTGCGGCGGACTTGCGGGCGAGAGCACGGGCGTGATCGAGAACTGCTATTTTGCAGGAAAGCTCGGCATGGACTCTTATCTCTCGGCTGCGATCGTATCGGATTATTATAACGAGGGTACACTCATCAACTGCTACTATCTGGACACCTGCGGTCTTGGCTCGTCGCGCGCTACTGCCGTCACGGCAGAGCAATTGGCAAGCGGTATGCTGACCTCGCGCCTGAACGGCGGCGTGACCGACGGCACCCAAGCCTTCTACCAGACGGTTGGCGCGGGTCACCCTACCTTTGCGGGTGCAACCGTATATGCAAGCGCACCCTGCGCCTCGCAGTTTGCCAACGATCCTGCGGCGCTTGCGGCAACCGAGCATACCGTTGACACGGAGAATTGGCTTTATGACGATGGCGGTCACTGGCATACCTGTACGCAGTGCAGCGAGCACTTTGATGAGATCGCCCACACCTTCAATGACACAGGTTTTTGCGCGACCTGCGGCTATCAGGCAACCTTCCGTATCGAACGCACCGACGGCAGCGTCGTTTTCGCGGGAGAGGCGTTCGCAAGCGTGGAAAACCTGCTCTTGGACGGCGACTACATCAAGCTTCTGTACGACTTATCGAGCACGGTCACTTTCAGTACTCGCTCGCACGCTGACATTACCTTTGATATCAACGGATTTATTTGCGACTTCAATATTGAGGTGACCGCCGGTTGCACCGTGACCGATAGCTCTGAGGAAATGCAGGGTCTTATGTGCGGGAGGATCTTTCGTTATTACAGCGGAGATGCGGTGGTTGTGAAAAATCTTCGTTTCTCAGAGGATACGGGTTACCGTTTGTATTCCTCCTCGGCAAACACCCCTATCGTATTGGACGGCGTTGTCTTTCAGAGTGCTGCCCCTATCATGGCATATACCGGTGTCGGCATTTCGATCAAAAGTGCACACTTCGCGGCGGGCTTTGACAGCGACGTTGCGATCGCAGACTTGCTTGCTGACGGCGCGATCGTGGTGGATGCCGAGGGCAACCCCATTACCCTTACCGAGGGGCAGACCGTGATCGAGGGCGAGTTCTTCGTCAAGTCCTATGCCTTCTCGCTCACCGACGCGAGTGGAACCAAGTATTACGAAAATGCGGCAGCGCTTTCCCAGGCGCTCCGGTCCTTGACCGGCGAGGCAACGATCACGCTGCTGTGCGACACGAACGGCGAGCAGAACACCATCTCCGCCCCGGGCGGTGCCGCTGTGGTGCTTGACCTTGCGGGCAAGAAGCTGGAAAACACTTTTCTTTCTGCGGGAAAAGGCGCTACGTTGACGATCACCGACAGCAGCCCCGAGGGCACGGGTGTCTTCATCCGTGTGCAGGGAATTACCACCATTGACGTGTATGGCACGGTGATCATCGCGGGCGGCACGGTCGATTCCGGTATAGTCGTCCGATATGAGTATTCGCTGCTGCAGATCACGGGCGGCAAGAACCACGATATAACGGTCTACAGCGAAGAGGGCAAGATCGAGATCACGGGCGGCAGCTTCGAGGAGCTTTGCTTGTACTTGTACTCGGGCAGCGCGGTCGAGATCACGGGCGGCGGCTTTGAGTGCCTTGACATCAGAAACGGCACGCTGGCAGACGTCATCGCCGCCGATCACCTTCCCGTGAACGCGGAGGGCTTTGTCATCAACCTTGACGCCCTCACCCTTCTGGAGCATTGTGAGGTGGTTGTGCATGTGCACGACTACACGCAGTACGGATATAACAGCACTCACCACTGGGTTGGCTGCGTGTGCGGCATGACCGAGGGCGAGGCCGTTCTCGAGCCTCATACGGGCGGCAGCGCAACCTGCACCGCGCAGGCAATCTGCACGACTTGCGGGCAAGGCTACGGCGAGCTTGCCGACCACACGGGCGGCAGCGCAACCTGCACCGCGCAGGCAATCTGCACGACTTGCGGGCAAGGATACGGCGACCTTGCCGACCACACGGGCGGCAGCGCAACCTGCACCGCGCAGGCAATCTGCACGGTCTGTGAGCAAGGATACGGCGAGATCCTTTCGCACGAGTATGGCGCCGACGGCGCTTGCGCGAATTGCGACGCCGTGGCAGCATTTATTGTGGAGTATGGCGACGAAACGCTGTATATCAGCAGCTTCGAGGAGCTTGGCGAGCTTGTTTATTACGCCGAGGAGGGCGGCAAGATCACGCTTGGCACCGACTTTGTGAATACCGACGGAAGCTACCTTCCCATCTACCGGGATTGGACGCTTGACCTGGCGGGTCACGATTTTTGCAATCTTTTGATTGGCGTAGGGGGCACGTTCACGGTGATCGACAGTTCCCCCGAGGGCACGGGCAGCGTCAGCGGCTTGAATCCCGAAGGATACGCGGCGGTCATCGAGCTTTACGGCGGTACGCTCGACGTCACGGGCGGCATCTGGGACAGCCTGCTCATTTTTACCATCACCGATGTCTTGGAAAATTCCCGGGTCTGTGTGACCGACGTGACGGTCGGCACCCTGATTTTGCAAGGCTACAGTGCCGAGGTGGCGCTCTCGGGCCTCGAAATAGAGCAGCTTACGATTGTGGAGATCACCGATTACGGCAACGAGATCGTCCCCAACGCCTACTGTCTGTCTGACGTTGTGGTTACCGATATCTTGATATATTACGATGAGCAGGAGACTGCACTTGCCGCAAGCCTTGGTGCGATCGGCGCTTGCACCGGGATCTTTGACGCGCAGGGCAACCCCCTTGCGCTTCCCGATGACAGCTTCGAGTATACGGGCTACGTGGTCTTCCGCCACGAGGAGCAGCTCTCCGAGAGCTGGAGTGCCGACGCCACTCATCACTGGCACGAGTGTGCTTGCGGCATAAGACGCGAGGTGGCAGAGCACAGCTTCGGCGCTGCCGATAGCTGCGAGATCTGTCAAACTCTCAAGCCCATTCGCGTCGAGGGCGACGGCAAGACCCTTTACTTCACCGATCTGCAGGACGCCATCGCTGCGGCTACCCAGATGACGAGCGCCAAGATCGTGCTGCAGGCTAACCTTGTCTTCGAAGGCGAGTACGAGCCCGACAAGGGCGATATCACCCTGGATCTCACGGGCTTCACGCTTTATATCGAGGAGTTCAATCTCTACGGAGGCATCTGGCGCGTGATCGATTCGAGCGAGGGGCAAAGCGGAATGCTCTATCTGGGCGAGGATAGCGACGTTTACCGCGGGCTGCTCGTGCTGGAGAGCGGTCGCTTCGGCATCGAGCTGGATATTGAGGACGATAACCCCGGCGACGCCGCCGTGCAGATCACGGGCGGCAGCTTCAAGGATCTTTCAGTCGATGTCAAATACGGCAGCACGCTGACCGTTACGGGCGGCGAGTTTGAGGACTTCTGCTTTGACGCCATGGGCGGCTCGATTACGATCACGGGTGGCGAGTTTGAATATCTTTCCATCGACTGTTACGTTCCGAGTATGATCGCGATCACGGGCGGCGCGTTTGCCGACGTAAATCTCTACACCAACATCGACGATGTCGAAGATCTTGCGGACGTCTTCGTATCCGTTGACTGTCTGCGCTATCTTGACGCCGACGGCCTTGACGTGACCTTCACGGGGCTGAACCGCTACGAGGGCGGTTTCACCGTCGAGCACGACGACACCCACAGCGAGCAGCCCGTTCGGGTCTGGAATGACACCGAGCATTGGCTTGAGTATTCTTGCGGCACACGCGAGAGCACGGAAGCGCACCGCGGCGGTAGCGCAAGCTGCACCGAGCAAGCGATCTGTGAGGTCTGCGATACGCCCTACGGCAAGACGAAGCCGCACGATTTCGACGAGGAGTGGATCTGTCGCGATTGCGAGATAGAGGCCACCGTCCTTGTCAAGACCCCCGACGGCGAGCAGGGCTTCGCCGATCTTGCGTATGCTTTCGAGGCGGCACAGGCCGTCGAGCGTGCTACCGTGACCTTGCGCGGTGAAGTTGAGCTTTCCGAGCTCGTTACTCTGACGCAGGGCAACGTTACGCTTGATTTTGCGGGTTATACGTTCTATTTGACAAACAACGGCCAGATCCGCATCACGGGCGGCGCGCTGACCGTGACCGACACGAGTGAAGCGGGCACGGGCAAGATTGAGGGCTACTACGCCTTCTTAGTGAACGGCGGCGATCTGACGGTCAACGCAGGTGAGATCAACGCGTCAAACCAAATCGACGACGGCAGCGTTACCGTGAACGGCGGTGTCTTTACGGGTCAGTACAGCTTTGACCTCTACGGTGGCACCGTCACCGTGAACGGCGGCACCTTCAAGTGCGCGTACGAGGAGTTCTACTATGAGGATCCCGACGCCTTCACGCTGATCCTGCGTGGCGGCAGCTTCCCCGAGGGTCTGTTGATCTACAACTACGATAACAACCCCGTTTCGATCCTTGACGTTCTGACCGATGCGGCGTGTGTTGCACTACAGGACGGCGAGGGCAACCCCGTCGTGCTTGAGGACGGACAGTATCAGTACGAGGGACACCTCGAGATCGTGCACACCGACAGCTTCACCGTCAAAGAGGGTGAGGAGGGTCACTTTGAGCAGTGCCTGTGCGGCCGTGAGAGAAATCATGCGCCCCACAGCGGTGGCAGCGCCACCTGCAAAGCGCTCGCGATCTGTGAGACCTGCGGTGCTGCGTACGGCGCGCTTGCAGACCACGTCTATGACAACGCGTGCGACGGCAACTGCAACGTGTGCCTCGCCGACACCCGCACCCCTGCCGCGCACAGCGGCGGCAACGCGACCTGCACGGCGAAGGCTCTGTGCGGTACCTGCGGCACTTCGTACGGCGCGCTTGCGGACCACAAGGACGAAAACACCGACGGTAAGTGTGATGCCTGCGGCACCGATGTGCAGACGGGCAATAGCACCGAGAGCCCCGAGCATAACGCGGGCGGCGACGGTGACACCGAAAACGGCCTGCCTGCGGGTGCGGTCGTGGCGATCGTCATCGGCTCGGTGGCGGTGGCCGGTGGCGGCGGCTTCTCGCTGTTCTGGTTCGTGATCAGAAAGAGAAGACTTTGATCGCGTCTGTGCCACTTGACCGCGATATAACCCCGCGGCTTTGAAGTCGCACTAAAACACCCTCCGACAGCCGTTTATCGGCTGTCGGAGGGAATTTCTCGTATCAAGGAAGGGGAATGAGAAACGTGAAGCTGCTTGCACCGAGCTATTATCAGAAATTTCATTGTATTGCCGACCGTTGCCGCCACAATTGCTGCATCGGATGGGAGATCGATATCGATGACCGTGCGCTCACCGCCTACGGCGCGCTGCAGGGTGAGATCGGTAAAAAGATCTGCCAAAGCATCGAATGGGGCGCAGACGGTGCGCATTTTCGCCTGCAGCCAAACGGTAGATGCACCCAGCTGAGTGATCGCGGCCTTTGCCGCATCATCACCGCGCTGGGGGAGGGGTATTTGTGCGAGATCTGCCGTGAGCATCCGCGCTTTTACCATACCGTCGGCGACACACTTGAGGTGGGGCTCGGCGCTGCCTGTGAGGAGGCGGCTCGCCTGATTCTTGCAGAGGCCGACTATGCAACCCTCCTGCCCGTCGGTGAGGCGGAGGTCAACGCAGCGGCTCCCGCCGCGTTTGATGTAGCTGCTCGGCGTGCCGCGCTTTTCTCTGTACTCGGCGATCCCACATTGCCCTACGAAGTGCGCAGAGAAGCGGTCAACCGCGATTTCGGGCTCGGTGCGCAACCAACACCGCAGGCCGTGTGCGAGCTTTTTGCCTCGCTTGAATATCTGGAGGTTGCACATCGGGATCTGTTTTTGCGCGCACTTGGCGAAGCCTCCCCCGCCGATCGCGTATCTGCCGATGCGCGCGAGCGTTTTTTGGCTTATCTTGTTTATCGCCATGCAAGCCCCTCGCAAACGCTGCGGGAATTTCGCACAGCCGTGAGCCTTGCGCTGTTGCTTGAGCAGCTGTTTGCCCGTCTGGTTGCTTGCTGCGGACTTGACGCCGTCGAGGCCGCGCGCATCATTTCCGAGGAGCTCGAATACTCTGAGGAAAACACCGAGGCCATTCGCTTTACTTTGGAGCTTGGTGCGTTCCCCACGTAACCTATCTACACAAAAAGCCCGCAAACGGTATCCCGTTTGCGGGCTTTTGTCATGCATATGTGTGTTATACGAACAGCACCATGCCAAAGGAGCCTACGCCGAAATGCACGGCAAGGCAGAGCAGGGCAGTTCCCGTCGCCGCCACGGTCAGCACAACGGGCAGCGTCAAAAGGAGCTCACGCGCATAGAGCAGATAAAGTCGCCCTCTGGTCATGCCGCATAAGCGCAGAATGCTCCCCTCGCCGCGGCGCTCGTGCAAATGCTCCAGCACAATGTTAAGGCATCCCACAAGGCTCAGCAGAGCCGCTATGATCAGTGCGTAGCGCAACAGCGTCAGGTGTGAGGTTGCCGTTTCGGGGCCGGTACCAAGCAGGGCAGAAAGGGGTAGGATCGCGCTGCCGCCCATCTCGGCCATGTTTTGCAGCCGCTGCACGGTCGCGGCGCTCTCGTCGGCCGTCCCCACGCAAGTAAGATCGTGTTTGATACCGAGCGCCGTCGCGTCAAAATAGATAAAGTTGGGTTGGATCGGCATCACTTCGGTGACGGTAAAGGTGTGGCTGACACCGTCGAGCACCAAAGTCAGCGTATCCCCCTCCCTCACGCCCGCGAGGGTCGCAAGGCCGCGCGAGATCGCCAGCTCCTGCCCCACGGGGTAGTGTCGGGGCACCAATGCGGGGTCAAACCACAACCCCATGTCGCCCGAAAGCGAGATGGCCGTGGCGCGGCCGCCGTTTGGCAAAGCTACGCCCGATACGTAGGTCACCTGCAGCACGCCCGTCACCGCCTCGTCCTGCTCAAAGCTTTCCTGCAGCTCCTCGCTCATGGATGAGGTCAGCATCATAAAGGGCGCGTCACCTGTTAAAATATCAAAATACTGCACCAAGCTATGTCGGCAGCAGACCACCGTTGCAATCAGCATACAAAGCACGGTCAGCATACGGCCGATGTGCCGAATGGCCGTGTGATTGTGCAGGCCTTTGATTGCCAGCAGCCATCCTCCTTGGCGCGTGTCGCGGTGCTCAAGCAGCTTTTCGAGATACCGCGCCATGCCCTTGAGACAAAGGGATGTCACCAAAAAGATCAGCCACGTTTGCGAAAAGAGCAGGGCAACCATGGAAAAAATACGCAGCTTCACGGGCAAAAGGATGCCAAGCAACGCGAACAAAAGCGTCAGTCCCAGGGGCAGCAGCACCGTCTTGCGCGTGCACTCGGCCCTCCGTGGCAGAGGCGTTGCCGCCTCACCCCGTCCGACCTCAAGGTGATCCGCGCGGCGCAGATGCAGCGCCGTGCAAAGATAGGTCAGCAGCGGCGGGAAGCAGATGCCCATCGGTAAAGCCGCAAGTGCAAGGCGGGCAAGAGAGGTCTCCCATCCGTAGATGCCGATGACACCAAGGAGCATGGGCAAGGATAGCAAAATCCCCCCCACCGTGCCCACAAAGGCAATGATGCCGCTTTCCATATAGACCGCCGCGTGTATCTGTCGCCGCGTGGCGCCAATGCTGCGGAAAAGCGCATATTCCTGCGCGCGTTGGCGGTGTATCATATGAAGCGTGCCCGTCATCAGCACACCGCACAGCATGAGCAGCAGCAATGTCACCACAAAAATCACCGTCAGCTGCATCACCAGCCAAAAATCCAACTCGGCCGCGCCGTCCACGTGCTGCACCAGCTTGTCCGCAAACAGGTCGGAGGAGGTGATACGGGTCAAAATTTCGGGGATCTTGGCAGGGTCGTCAGCCTTCACGAGCAAGCGTGTGTAAGGGTAATCGCTATCACCGAAGGTACCGATCACGGGGAGCTGCTCCGATAGCATCATCAGCACCCCCGAGAGCGAGATCAGCATTCCCGCCTCGCGTAGCGCGCCCGTGTCCTTAGCAATGGCTTGCACGGTGTATGCGATGTCCTGCTGCAGCAGGTGCACCGTGAGGATATCGCCCACCCGCAGCCCGTAGGTCTTGGCCGTGCTTTCGCTGATAATGGCCGCACGGGAGAGATTTTGTGTTGTAAATTCTCCCATGGCGAGATATTGAAATTCAAAAAAGCGGTCAGCCTCATAAAGGTCAAGCGCCGAAATGGTCAGCAGCCTTTCCTCGCCCTCGTACAAAGCGAGGCCGGATAGGCGAAATTCGCCCAGAACCTCACCGTCCTCACCAACCGCATTTTCGACATCCTCGCTCCACAAAAAGCGCGTGCCGCTGTCGCCGCGCGGCGTGATGCGAATGTCTCCCATCTCCTGCTTTAGCCGGATGTTGTGAAGCGCGTTGTCATATAGCATCACGGATAGCCCCGTGGCCGTCATGGCCAGCGCAACCGCCAGCGTGACGGTCAGGGCCAGCAGCAAAGGACGCCACGGTCGGCGCAGCATGGCGCGCGTTACGTGTTTCAAAAACAGCTTCATTGTGCCGATATCCTTCCGTCCACGAGCGTGAGGATGCGGTTGCCGTATGCGGCGGCCTCGCGGCTGTGCGTGACCTGTATCACACATACGCCAAGCTCGCGGTTGATGCGTGTCAGCAGCTCCATCACTTGTCTTGTCGAGGCGCTGTCAAGGCTGCCCGTCGGCTCGTCCAGCATCAGCACGGCAGGATCGTAAAGCAAGGAGCGTGCGATCGCCACACGCTGCTGCTCTCCGCCCGACATTTCTGCGGGAAAGGCGTCAAACACTCCCGCAATGCCAAGCAGCTCGGTGAGCTCGTTTAGCTTTTCGGCAGCGTCCCCGGCGCGCTTGCCGCCGAGATATAGCGGCAGCAAAATGTTGTCCCGACCCGTCAGCGTCGGTATCAGGTTGAGAGATTGATATACAAAGCCGAGCTTCGTGCGTCGCAGGGCAGCCATGTCGCGCTCACTAAGGGCGGCGAGATCCTGCCCGTCGAGCAGCACTGTGCCGCTGTCGGGAGCGAGATTGCCTGCCAACACGGCGAGCAGCGTGCTTTTTCCGCTTCCGCTCTCTCCCATGATCGAAACAAAGTCCCCGGCCTTTACCGCAAGGCTCACGTCGTGCAGGATCTCACGGTTTTTGTAGCTTTTATATAGGTTTTTTGCAATCAGCATATGCTCACCCCGCTTTTACGATATAGGTAAGATAAGGTGCAAGTCCCCGAGAGTAGCCAAGCATAGAGGCATCAAGCGCTTGCTCCTCCGCGGGGGTCATCCCGTCGGCGCAGGCCGAGATCGCGGCAAACACCTCGTTGGCACTCGCTGCCGGTGTGCTTGCCAAAAAGGTCTCGCAGTCAGCGCCTCGCCCTGCCTTGTCAAGCATGCTTCGCTCGGCCTCGGCAGCCGTTTGTGCATATTGCGTCAAGGCGTCGGCAAAGGCAAAAAAGGCGGTCTCGCTGTCAGCCAAAGCGGCGCAAAGCACCTCTTTTTTTGCCGTGGTGTCGGTTGCGTCAAGCAGCCGCGCAAGCCCCTCCTCGTCAAGTGCCGCCGTTGTCGCCTCGATCAGCGCGAGGAACGCGGGCATGGCGTGCGCCGCCTGTTGCGGATATCCAAGATCCTTCAATACGGTGTATTCCTTTTGCGAAAGCGTGCTGCCGTTTCCGTTCGGCAGGCACACGGTGAGCAGCTCGGCAAGTAGCGCCCATTCCTCAGCGCCAAGCGCCAGCTCTCGGCTTCGCTTTGCTTGTCGCTGCAAAAACAGTAAAAGCTCGGCGTCGTACAGAGGAAATGCCGTCGGCGCCGGGGCGGTGTCCGCAGATGCGGTGGGAATCAGCGGGGTAAAGCAGTATAAAACCGCCATTGCCTCCCCAAAAAGCGCCTCGTTTAGCCGTGTTGTCAGGTCGCCATGCAGACGGCGGTAGTGCTGCGCGTCGGTAAGATACCAGTCGTAGCCGTATTTCTCATAGCGCTCCTCGCAAACCGCAATGCGGTCCATGAGATAGAGCTGCATACATTCATAGGCAAGCGTGCCCGCCTTGCGGCTGCCCAGTACCGCAACAGCGTCGCCGTACAAGCGACTGAGCAGGGTAAAGCAGGGGCCCGCTTCCAATATTTTATCTTCAAAGGTCGCCATCGTCGCTTCGCACTTGGCGAGCAGAGCGCTCCATTCATTTTCATAGATTAGCGCCGTTTGGGCACGGGGGAGGATCTCCTCCACCCAAAAGGCGGATAGCTTTTGCTTTTCTGCCTCGCTCGGCAAAGGACCGCCCGTGCGGCGGGAAAGCTGAGAAAGCAGGGACACCGCGCGCGGCGTGGTGTCCTCCAAAAAGGCGTCGGTATATACGGGTGCCGTTTGCTTGATCTCAAGGCGTACGGGGTCTCCCTCGGGCACCTCATATTGCGGCGTGCATCCTGCCAGCAGCAGAGCCGTCAGAAACAGGCACAAAAGCCGCAAACGGTATGAAATTTTCATGCTTTGTGCCTCCTTTTTTAAATAAAGCAGGAAAACGGGCTGCAAGCAGCCCGTTTTCGTGTGCCGAGGCGGGCGTGCCCGCCTCGGTGAAAAACCTCGGTGCCGTGCGGCTACCTTGGTTGCTCGGGGTATTAGTTGAATCGAATTTCGAGTTCCTCTCGCGAGACAAATTTGTCATTGAGGCCGTCGTCCCCGTTCCCATTCTCATCATCCGCGTCGTAGCGACCCATCAGAGTTGCCAGTTGCACGTAGGAATATCTGCCGGTGGTTTCCCATCCGTCGTCCAGCGTGACTTCAAGACGAAGGTAGAAGTAATCCTGCATATTTTCGGGGATCTTGTCGAGCAGCGCAGGCGTGATCGTCAGCTTGGTCTTGTCGGCGCTCAGGATCATACAATCGTCAAACACACCGTTGTACTCAAGCATATCGGAGGTGAAATAAGCCTTGCCGATGGTTGTGCACACGATATAGGTGCTGCCGTCCTCGGCCTCTACCTTGGTTGCCGGTACGTAGTAGCCGTCCTGTCCCTTCAGATAGCCGTCGTTCTCGCCGTCTCTGTGCACGAACACCGTGCCGTCGGTTTGCGTTTCATATACAAGGTTGCCGGGCAGATATCCGCTTACCTCGTATACGTAGTAGGTGGTGTTTTCTTCGTAGATTGTGTCAACCCGGCACTCCTGAGTGTTGAGGTATTCGGGCAGCTCTGCAATCAGACCGCTGAAGGTCTGGGTGGCGGGATCGTATTCCAGATAGTAGGAAACGGAGGAGGAGTCCCAGCTTCTCTTGCAATAGTACCACTCCTTATCCGCCAAAGCCTCCAGCATGCTGTTTTCGCCTCTGCGTTGGTCGCAGTAGGAATTCCAGTTGTAATTCCAATCGTAATAACCGTCTGCCAGCTTGACGTAGTGGCGCAGTCTCGGGCTGAGGAAGGTGACAAAGGTAAAGGTGCCGTTGACGTATTCGTAGCTTCGCGTCTCGGTCTTGGTGTGTGCGGGCGTGCTCGTCAGCTCCTCGCCGATCTCAAGATAGTCGCCCTTGTAGTCGTAATCCACAATATACTTGTTGTTGTCGTAATAGTGAACGTCCACGTAGTAGCTGCGCACCGTCTCGCCGCTGGCATTCTTGTCATCCCAGGAGATCGACATGCTGTAGATTGTGACCTTGCTGCCGTTGATGTAAGCGCTGTCATAGGTGTCGCTATCGCCTCGGGTGAGCGTCAGCGAGCTGAAGTATTCGGATACGGGTACGTAGTCCTCAAACTTCAAAATCGATTCGCCGAGATTTTGTGTGCCCGTCAGCACCATCAGCGTGTTGTCCTTGATGATGAAGAACATAGCCACGGAGCTGTTGTGATAGAAGTCGCCGAAGTAGACGCTGCCTTGGTAAACCGGATAAATGTCCTCGGCGTCGGTGGGGTCAAGGTCGGTCAGATAGCGGCTATACAGACTGCCAAGGCGCCAGTGCTGCTTGATCACGGCTTCGGGGGTGGAAACGGTATCGAAAGTGTACTGGCTGCATCTGTTGTAGGTGTAGTACTTGCCGTTTTTGTAAAGGTAGTCCGAGCCCGAGTAGCTGGTAACGGCGCTGTAGATATCCATGCCCGTTTCTGTGCTCATATCGGGGTCCTTCACCAAATAATCGTCGGCGGGGTATTCGTTGAAGTAGTAACCGGTGTTGTAGTTAACGGTCAGCTCCTTGCCCCCGTTGTGTGCAATGGTCAGGGTGCCGTCATCGTTTACGGTGACGGTGAATTCGGAAGGCAGACCGAGAGAGGGGAAGTATTCAGACCAGGAAATTCTGCTGATCGTAATATTGCCGATCTCGGGCATCTGGTCGGGCATATCGATGTGCTGCATCAACATCACCTCAAGGTCGAAGGTGTCGTTTCCAACCTTCAGCTCACTCTCAAGCGCAAGGCCGTAGAGGGTACCCGTGTCGCGGCACAGCTCGTTCAGAGCGGTGAAGAGCGCGGCGCTGAACTTGTAGGTGGTAGCGTCTACCTTGGTCATGTAGCTGTCAAGATCGACCAGGTTTCTGTAGTAGGCGTAATTCTCGGTGCTTGCCTCGCGGTAGAGCACATCCACGATCTCGTTCTCCAAATAGTATACGAGCGTGTTGATATACTGGCCGTTCGGGAGCTTCACGTAGCCGGTAACGATGGTGTCGTACTTGCCGCCCTCGTCAAGCTCGGGGATCGTCTCCTTCACGTAAAGCACGTTGCCGTCGGGCAGGTTCAGCGTCTCGCGGTCACCGGTGGAAATCGCGGTCAGATAATAGGCGTTGAGAGAAATGAAGGTGTCAGTGTTCACCGCCATGTAGTAGGTCGGCAGATAAGTGATGAGCTCAACGCGCTTCACGCCCGTGATCTCGGTGCCGTTCTGCGTATAGAAGCGGTCGTAGCTTGTGTTATATACGTTCTGCTCATCGTGTTGCGGCAGTGTGGCAACCTCTTGCTCAAGCACGTAGTAGTCATAGCCGGAGGTATATGTCGTTTCGAAGAAGTAAAGCTGGTTGTCGATCAGCACAAGATAGTCGGTAACGGTGCTGCTGCCCCAGGTCTCTGTGTCAAGATAGAAGTAAGCGTAGTAGCTTTCTACCTGCTTGTTATTGAAGTTGAATGCAGAGCTTGCGGACCATTGACTCAGCTCAAGTCCGGCCATAGCGTCGGTAAAGCTTACGGCACGCTCAAAGGTGTAAACGCTGTAGGAATAGTCGGGGCCGGATTCGTGGTGGTCGTACTGGCAATTCTGCAGCAAGCACCATTCTCCGTTAACCTTGGCTACGTACTCATACTGGAAGATTCGATAGATCGGTTCAAAGCCGCTGTTGGTTTCATAGTAGGCGTAAGGCGTCTCGTCGGCTGCGGGCAGCAGAAGGGTCGGGTCCGCCATCACGCTACTGAGAGACGTGAGAGAAGTGATTTCGCTAACGCCGCCCATGTAATCATAGGTCGCGGTGTAGTATTTGCCGTTGTAGAGATAATAGGTGCCGACTTCTTTCTCTTCTGTCCAAAGGTTTTGCGGCAGGCGGTAGATGTCATAGCCAAAGGCGCTGCTGACCTCTGCGTCGCGCACCAGATAGTCCTTCAAAAGATAGCCGGTGCCGCCCTCCAGATCAAAATTGGGCTCGCAGCCTGTGGGCACCTTCACGATCAGGTTACCTGCTGCGTCAAAGCTTGCCTCAACCTTCACGTCCTGCACGGGCTTCAAGTTGTCGGGGATCTGTACCTTCACCGTGCTGTCGTTCTTGATGTCGGCGCTGATCTTGATCAGCTGCTCAGCCTTGTCGTCGGGAGAAGCGTCTGCGGGCAGCTTGGTCTTCACGTCTGCGTCAAAGCTCATGTCAAGCAGATTGCCGGCGTCGTCAATAGCAAAGGAGAAATCAAAGGAGGGATCGTAGCTGTCAAGCAGGCCGCGTGCCATCTGCACGAGGGCGTTGACGGAGCCGAAGCGCGGCAGCGCCAGCTCGCCGAAGAGCATCGAGGAGAGCATGCCGTCAAAGCCGTCAAACAGCTCTTCCATCGAACCGACGCCCTCGATCATGCCGCAAGCAAGCTCGCCGAGCGTCAGATCTGCGTATTGCTTCACGATAGCGGCGCTGTCAATTTCTTGGCCCATGGCCTGGATCACCAGCGCGTCAATGGCAGCGTAAAGCTCCTCGATCGTGCCGATCTCTTTCTCCTCGATCAGGGTGATGAGGTCGTCAACAAGGTCGCTGACCTTCGTTTCGTCGGTATAGGTCTGCTTCAGCTTGGCAACAAGGCCTGCCCAGTCGGTAATATCGGGATAAGCGGCGGTGACGTCTGCACCGATCATATCCCAGATCAGCTCGGCAAGAGAGGCCTCTGCCTTCTCCTCAAGCCAGGTAACGATCGTATCAAGTGCCTCCATGAAGGGGGCGGATTCAAGAGCGTAGTCGGTGCGACCCGTCGCCTCGGTCTTCGTCATGAAGGCGTCGGCAATGATCAGCAGGTCGTCAAGGGTGGGCACCTCAACGCCATCCTCCATCATGATGTTGGTGGCAGCACCCAGCTTGAGCGCCACGTAGGCATACAGCGTCTTGACCGATTTCATCGTGTCAAGCATATCCGCCATGCAAAAGTCGCTGCCTGCAGCCTCCAGCTCGCGGTCAAGCTCCTCGCCAACCTTGTCGTTCAGCTCCTTCAGGGCGTTATCCAGCTCGTCAAAGTAGGTCTCCATGTAAGGATTCATGTACTCGAAGGAAAGCTTGAGAGACTTCAGATAGGTGTCAATGGGCATATTCAGATAGCCCATAATGTCGCGTAAAGGCTCGGTTCTGGTGCTCGAATCCTCAATCATGAACACAAGGCCGTTGCGGTAAAGAGCCTGCATCGTCCAGATTCTGTCCTCACCGCTCTTGTTGATGTAGGCGTCCGTTACGTCAATGAGCGCCACGTAGCCGCTCGTTTCCTTATTCAGCGTGATATCAAGCTGAATCTTTTGATAGCCGGCCGTATCAGGCGTGCCCTCTTCAAATACAAAGGAGAGTGTGCCGTTCTCCATGCCGAATGTGCCGGCCATAAGAGCCTCAAACACTTCCTCAACCGAGTCAAACTCCAGCTTGGTCACGTTGCCCGTGGCAGCCAGCTTAACCTCTTCCTTTTCACCGCAGCGCAAGCAGTAGTGGCGGCGCAGACCGGTCTTGATATCGGTGGGCTCTACCACGACCACCCATTCGGTGTAATTGTGGCCGCGTGCGGCAACGGCTACTTTGTTACAAGTGGTGCAAACAGCACCCTTGGTGCAGGTTGCAGCCTCGGTAATGGTGTGACCCTTGGCGCGGATGTATTCGTAATAGATCGTGTGATGGCAGTCTTCGTTCAAGCAGACCTGCGTGACGTATCCACCCTCGTCACAGGTGATCTCGGGCTGGATCTTGCTGCTGTAATTGTGGTTCAGCTTATCCTTGATGTCGCTGATGTCGATGTGGTGGCAGTGAGTGCACTCGTAAACGGTGTAGCCGTGCATATAGCAGGAGGGTTCTACAATATCCTTGACCTCGGGCACGTGTACACCTCTTCTGCATCGCATGGCCTGCGTTTCCTCATAGGCCACGGCGTAGTAGGAGAAGTGCTCTGCCTCAAAGGTCACGGTCTCGGTCTCGGCATCGTAAACGGCGGTGTAATTCTGAATGGTGCCGTCGTCGGCCACGTACCAAATGAGAATGCCCTCGGGATCCTCGCCGTCCTTCAGCTCATAGTGGAGCGTAACGGTAACGGTATTGCCGTTAAAGTTCAGGGGTGCGCCGCCTACCGATACGCTGAAATCATAGATGTCAACGTCTTCAAGGCGTGCCTTCTGCGCCTCGTCAACCTTGCTGAGCAGCTCATCCTTGTTCTCCACAACGCCTGCGTTGATGGCAACGTCGGCACCCGCAGTCTCGGTCATCGAGGAAACCAGATCTTTCGGGAACTCCATGGTGGCGGTTTCCATGCTGACGCCAAAGTTACTTTCGGCGTTGATGCTGTCGGTGCTCACGGTCGCGTTGTCTTGGGTAGATGCATCAAAGGTAGATACCTTGTAGCCGCAATCGTTCACGCAGTATTGGTGCGTCCAGCCGTCGCCTGCGGGAGCTGCGTCGCCCAGCACGTGGGGCAGCTTGGCAAGGGTCTTGGTGGTCGGCGCATCGCAATGCTCGCACGTATAATAAGCGGTGCCCTCGGCCGAGCAGCTCGGCTCGTCGCGGTGCGTCTCAAAGTAGCTGTGGGCCGTGGGGATCACGGGAATATCAATGGTCTCGGACTCGCCGCAACCGTTCTGGCAGAAGTGGGTCTTGGAGCCAAGATCGGAGCAGGTCGCTTCCTCGGTCACCGTCCATTCGCCCCAGTCGTGGCCAATTGCCTTGTCGGCCTCGGCCGTGCTGTATACCTTATATACACCCTCACAATCGACGCAGGTGTACTCGGTGTAAGCGGGCTCAAGGCAGGAGGCGGGGTAGGAAGTGCCGCTGTCCTTGGGCGTATGTACCGCATACTCATTCATCGTGCAGTGCTCGCACGTGTGCGTATGGCCGCCGTCCAGCGCATCGTGATAGATGTCACTGTGCGGTGCCTTGTCGATCGGCTCGCTCTTGGTCGTGCCGCAGCCCGTACAGGTAAAGGTCTTTACACCCGTCTCCATACAGGTGGGGTTTTTGGTTGTCTGACCGCCGTCATAGGTGTGTGCGGTCTTCGCAATCACCGTACCGGTTACAACTACCGCGCCGCAGGAGGCGCAGATCTTGTCGCCGGTGTAACCCTCCTCGTCACATGTAGCCACACGGTCATTTTTGAGCGTGGTGACTGTATGCTGACAGGCCGTCAGGTTTTCCTCGGGCTTTGGATTGGGCTGCGGTGTGGGCGTAGTGCCGGGCGTCTCGGGCGTCTTCTTTTTACAAGAGGCCAGGACGGGCAACAGCATACATACCACAAGCAGCATAGCAACAGCTATTTTCAAAGCTCTTTTCAGTTTCATGTTGTCCCTTCTTTCTTTGTTGTTGTCGCATCGGTGAAAAACAGCGCACGATTTTGACCGTGCGCAATGCTTTTTCGATGTGTCGGTTGGATTTCCTCCAATTGCATTATAGCACGCACGGTATTTGATGTCAATAAAGTAAAATATATTTGTATATTATATACAAACAGAAATTTGTATGTTTGTTAATTTTTTCGGCGAAATTCGTTGAAGTTTTCCGAAAAGAGGCCTTTTTATGCGACGTTTTGGATAAAGAAAAAGGCACCCAAACGGGTGCCTTCCATAAAGCAGGTTTTACCTGCCGCAAAACGTGAAATAATATGCTATCGCATATTGTGAAATATCTCACTTCGTTCGATGTGAAATGAAATTTGCTCACGTTCGCGAAGCGAACATTTCACATTTGCGAAGCAAATATTTCATCGCGCAGCGATTTCACTTGCCCGCAAGGGCAAATTTCGTTGGGGCGCCTGCGATAAAGCAGACGCCCCAACGGGTGCTCGCTGAATTCGCCCACGGCGAACCGTTCGCCGCGGGCGAATAAAACAGAATGCCTCGGCGGCTGAAAAGCAAAGATTGCTCGGCGGCTAAACACCGCCGCTTGCTTTGCAAGACGCAATCTTGCCCCGATGCGCTCTCTGCGAGAGCCGCATCGGGTTTTCGCACCCCGTGTGCACCATATGAAAAGGGCACCCCAACGGGTGCCCTTTTCATATGGTGGAGACGAGGGGGCTCGAACCCATGACCTCACGGATGTGAACCGTGCGCTCTGACCAACTGAGCTACGCCTCCTGGTCGGAATGACAGGATTTGAACCTGCGACATCCTGGTCCCAAACCAGGCGCGCTACCAACTGCGCTACATCCCGAAATGGTAGAGGAGATCCTGTCCTACCTCGCTATTATAGCAAAGAGAAATGATTTTGTCAAGTATTCCCGCAAACTTTATCCGAAAAAGATTTGACAGATTTCGCCCCCATATGCTATACTGAAACGGTAAACCGTTTTGCAGGGGAGGTGCTTTTGTGACGCAAAAACAAAAAAAGATACGTATGCAATCTATCGTGGCTGCCCTCAAGGAAATTTATCCCGAGGCCGTCTGTGCGCTGGAGGCCGAGGGAGACCCGTTTCGCCTTCTCGTGATGGGGCGTCTTTCCGCGCAATGCACCGATGCACGCGTCAATATCGTGTGCCGCGAGCTTTTTGCACGCTATCCCACCGCAGCAGATCTTGCCACCGCAGAGCTGGCCGAGGTCGAGCGCATCGTGCGCCCGTGCGGCTTGTATCACACCAAGGCGCAAAATATCATCGATGCCTCCCGTATGCTCCTGACCGAATACGGCGGACAGCTCCCCTCGGATATGGAGGAGCTCTTGAAATTTCCCGGTGTCGGACGCAAGATCGCCAATTTGCTGCGCGGAGATATCTTCGGCCTGCCCGCCATCGTGGCTGATACCCATTGCATCCGCATTTGCGGCCGCCTCGGTATGTATCCCACCGCGCTGAAGGATCCCACCAAGGTAGAGAAGATATTGGTCGATATCGTTGCTCCCGACGAGCAAAGTGATTTCTGCCATCGCATCGTGCAATTCGGCCGTGACGTCTGCACCGCGCGTGCACCGCGCTGTGAGGCCTGCCCCCTCGCCGCCGCCTCGCTTTGTGAAGCGGCGCTCCGCACCAAAAAAGCATAAAAATCACCCCGTGTGGCGGCTAAATGCCATACGGGGTGCGTTTTTTACATATTCGAGATCTTAACCAGTCTCTCGTACACCATCTTCAGCCAATCCTCGTTTGCCATGTCGGCATAAGGCGCCTTTTTGGTGATCTCCATGGTGAGGTTGCCCTCATATCCGTATTTGTTCATGCGATCCATCATGTCCTTGAAATCGTAGCTGCCGTCAAAGGGCACCAGATGGTAGTCGGCATCCAACCATGGGTCGTTTTTGTCTCTGCCGTGGTTGTCGTGAATGTGCGTACAAAGCGTGCGCTTGGGGTAAAGATCGAGGAATTTTACCGTTTCGGTGTAGCAATGCTCGTGGCCGTTGTCAAAACAAAAGCCCACGTTTTCCACGCGCTCGTAGCGGTCCATAATGGCAGCAAGATTGCCCACCTTTCTGATATTTTCAAAGGCGATCTTCACGCCACGGTGAATGGCGTGCTCCACAAGGCCGTCAAAGCGGGCAAAACCAATGTCCGAGAGGTGAGGCGGCCACCAGCCCGAGGTCACGTGCACCACCACGGTAGGCACGCCTGCCTCTGCTGCCGCGTCGATCGAGTCGATGATCTTATCGTAAAGCGGAAGATAATCGAGGGCGGGCGTCCAAAGCGAGTTGATCCCGCGAAACGGTGCGTGAATAAAGTCGTAGGTAAGACCCAGCTCGTCGCCCTTTTTGCGCAGCGCGCAAACCTCCTCCGTGCTGTTGTAGCCCGTAAAAAAGGCTTCAAAGCCCGTTGCTTTTATCAGCTCAAGCGCCTCATCCTGCGCAACACCCGGCAGGCAATGGCTTTCAATACCAAGCTTTCTTCCCATGTTAGATCTCCTTGTTACATTTATTTGTCATCCAGCGCATTCACCGCGTCTGTAATGCTTCGTGTGGCAAGCAGGCCGTATTTTTCAACGTCCACCTTGTTCTTTTCACCGTGCGTCAGGCACCCCGCGCCGCCCACGCAGCCGCCAAGGCAGGCCATGCCCTCAATAAAGTTGGCATCCAGCACGTTTTTGCTCTTTTTCAGCAGCGCCACGCGGCAGTCGTCAATGCCGTCGCAGGTGGCGGGCTTGAGCGGGAAGTCTTCGAGGCCCTGCTCCTTGAGGCCCTCCAATACGGCGTCGGAAAGTCCGCCGCAGCGTCCAAAGATGCGCCCGAAGTAGGAGGCACTGTCAAGCGTGCTTTCTTCGAGAGTTGTGATATCGATCTCGCGGCTGTCAAAGAGTGCCTGCAGCTCCTCAAAGGTGAGGGCTACGTCTACAAAATCGCGTACCGTTTCCTTCTTTATTTCGCCCTTCTTCGCCGTGCACGGACCGATAAAGATCACCTTGCAGTCGGGGTCCTGCGATTTTAAGTAAGCAGAAATAGCCGCCATCGGGGAAATGTTTTCCGAAACAAAGGGCACCAGCTTCGGGAAGGCTTTTTGCACGTAAGAAACGAAGGCGGGGCAGCAGGAGCTGATCAAAAAGCCCTTCTCGGCCAGCTCCTTGGATTCGGCCTTAGCCACCATGTCAGCACCCAGCGCAGCCTCGGCAATGGCGTAAAAGCCCATGCGGTAAAGGCCGGTAAACACCTGCCCGAGCTTTGCGTATTTAAACTGGCTCGCAATCGAGGGTGCCACCACAGCATAGACGCGGTAGTCCTTATTGTCGTGGCTGTTTTTCAGGATCTCAATGGCGTCAAGAATATAGGATTTGTCGGAAATAGCGCCAAACGGGCATTGATATACGCACGCACCGCAGGAAATGCACTTGTCGTTGTCAATGGCGGCAATGCCGTCCTCGGCGGTTTTTACGGCATTGACCTTGCAAGCGATCTGGCAGGGGCGCTTGCGGTTGGCAATGGCGGAATAGGGGCAGACCTTCGCACACGCCCCGCAGTTCACGCATTTTGATTTGTCAATGTGTGCGGTGTGGTGCTCGTCAAAGGTGATGGCGCCGAATTTGCAGGCGTCCGCACAGCGGTGCGCCAGGCACCCGCGGCAGGAGTCGGTCACGGCATAGCCGCCGCCGGGGCACTCCTCGCAGGCAATGTCGATCACCTCAATGACGTTTGGGTTGCTTTTGTCGCCGCCCATTGCCATTTTGATGCGCTCACCGATCACGGCGCGCTCCTTATAGACGCAGCAGCGCATGGAGGGCGTTTTGCCGGGGATGATGCGCTTGGGGATCTCCAGCAGGTTTTCCGTCAGCGTGCCGGCGTAGGCTTCCTTGGCCACCTCGCGCAGCACCTGATATTTCATATGTTGTACTCGGGTATCGAATTTCCGCATAATAGCTCCTGTTTCGGGATTTTTGGTTGTGAGAGCGCTTGTATGTCACACAGAGGGTTTCTGCAAAAATTATAGCATATCTTTTTTTGTTTTTCAATATGAAAAGCGTGATTTCGGCTATAAAATACCGCCACGTTTGGCAGAGCCGCGCAGCAGGGGAAGATTATTGCAGCGCTTCGGCGTATCGCACGGCGTCCATTGCGTCGGCGGCGTATTTGTCAGCTCCCATTTCGGCAGCATAAGCCTCGGTCAGCACCGCACCTCCCACCATGACGCGGCAAAAGGGTGCCTTTTCGTGGAGCAGACGCACGGTTTCGGCCATGGCGGGCACGGTGGTTGTCATCAGCGCGGAAAGACCCACTAAGGGTGCGCGCTCGCGCAGCACGGCCGCGAGCACCGTCTCGGGCGCCACGTCACGGCCGAGATCCACCACGCGGTAGCCGTAGTTTTCAAGCAGCAGCCGTACAATGTTTTTACCAATGTCGTGGATATCTCCCAAAACCGTTGCAATAACGACCGTTTCCTTGCGCGGTGTGTCGGCTTGCGCGGTTGCCGCCTGCGCGCGGATCACCTCAAAGGCGGCGCCCGCCGCCTCTGCGCTGATCAGCAGCTGCGGCAAATAGACCGTCTTTTCTTCAAAGCCGCGCCCGACGGTATCAAGCGCGGGGATGATCTCCTCCTCGATGATCGCGAGCCCCGCCTTTTCGGTCAGCAGCGTGCGGGTCAGCTCCGCGGCATACTCGCGTCTGCCCTTGATAATGGCCTCGCGCAGCGTGGTCATGGCGGCATCTGCGGCTTTCCTTGCGGGCGCGGCCGTCGCGGCAGGTGCATCGGTGAGGGTCTCGCAAAATGCAATATAATCGGTGCAGTTTGCATCCAATCCGTGCAGGGCAGCGTGGGCGCGGTAGGTTTTCATCATGTCAAGCGAATAGGGGTTCATAATGGCAGCCGAGAGCCCGCGCTCCAGCGCCGCCGCAAAAAAGGTGGCGGTAATGATCTCGCGGTGCGGCAGACCGAAGGAGATGTTCGACACACCAAGCGAGGTGTGGCAGCCCAGCTCCTTGCCGATGGCGTCAAGCGCCTCCAGCGTGGTTTGCGCGGCGTGCGGATCCGCGCTTACGGTCATGGCCAGAGGGTCAAATACAATGTCCTTTTTGTCAATGCCATAGTTCTTTGCCACGGCAAGAATGCGCTTGGCGATCGCCACGCGGCCCGCAGCGTCGGCGGGAATGCCGTTTTCATCCAGCGTCAGGGCAATCACCGTGCCGCCGTATTTTTTTACCAGCGGAAACACGGCGTGCATGCTCTCGGGCTTCCCGTTGACCGAATTGACCAGCGCCTTGCCGTTATAGCGGCGCAGCGCTCCTGCCATTGCGGCGGGGTCTGCGGTATCGATCTGCAAGGGCAATGCGGTCACGGCCTGCAGCTCGCACACCGCGCGGCAGAGCATCTCGGCCTCGTTGATCTCGGGCAGGCCGACGTTCACGTCAAGTATCTTGGCGCCTGCCTCCTCCTGCCCGATGCCCTCCTTTAGGATATAGTCCATGTCCCCCTCAATCAGCGCCTGCTTCAGACGCTTCTTGCCCGTGGGGTTGATGCGCTCACCGATGAGGAGAGGGCGCGCGCCGAAATACACGGCGTGCGTGTAAGAGGAGATCACCGTTTCCTGCTTTGGCAAGATCTTGCGCGGTGCGCGGTCGGCGAGGGCATCGGCAAGCAGGGCGATGTGCGCGGGCGTGGTGCCGCAGCAGCCGCCCGCCAGGCGCACACCGTTCTCCACCGCCGTGCGCACGTGCGCACAAAAATCATCCGGGGTGATATCGTAAACGGTTTTTCCGTTTTCAAAGCGCGGCAATCCCGCGTTTGGCTTTAAGAGCACGGGTACCGAGGCGTGCGCCAGCAGCTCCTCGACCACGGGCGCCAATTTGTCCGGGCCAAAGGAGCAGTTCGCACCAATGGCGTCCGCCCCCATGCCCTCCAGCATAGCCACCATGGCGGCAGGGGTCGCCCCCGTCATCAGCTTGCCGTCAGCACCGTAGGCGTTGGAAACGAAAACGGGCAGGTCGCTGTTCTCCTTGGCGGCAAGGAGTGCCGCCTTGGTCTCGTAGCTGTCGTTCATGGTCTCAATGAAAATAAGGTCGGCACCGTATTTTACGCCAAGCTGCACGGTTTTGGCAAACACGGCAACGGCATCCTCAAAATCAAGGTCGCCAAGGGGCCTCAGCAGCCGCCCGGTGGGGCCGATATCAAGGGCTACGAATTTGGCCTGATCGCCCTTCGCTTTTGCGGCAGCACGGCGTGCAATGGCAATGGCCGCCGCCACCGTTTTCTCAAGCTCCTCTTCGGAAAATTTCAACACCGAAGCGCCAAACGTGTTGGTGTTTACCACGTTTGCCCCTGCCTCAAAATATTGTGTCTGAATATCCTCAATGATCTCGGGGTGCGTGAGGTTCCAGGTCTCGGGCAGCTCGCCCGCGCCAAGCCCGCGGCTCTGCAGGTAGGTTCCCATGCCGCCGTCGAGCAGCACGGTGTGGTGCTTCATATATTCGCGTATGTTCATTTTGTTACTCCTGTTCATTTGATGGCTACGATGGCAGTTACCGATTTGGTGGGGCTCATCAGCCCGCCCGCCCCCAAGGTAAGGCCTATTTTTTGTGCGCAGCCCAGCACGCGGAACACGTCTGCTTGTACCGAGAGCGGCAGATCGCCGTATCCGGGGCTGAAGCGCGGCTTTAAGGTGTTGTTTTCATACCGTTCGGCCATTTTTTTGCAAAAGGCATCGCATAGTGCCTCCACGCGCTCGGTGCCGATGGCACTGTATAAGAGCGCGGTCGCAGGTGAGGTGCGGCCGTGGCGCAGCACAAGGCGGTCAATGCCGGTGCCCACCGTGGCGGCAAAGAGAAGAATGCGTTCGCAGCCCGCCAAATAGCGTGCCAGATCGCGGCTTTTCCACACGGCAAAGCCAAGGTCGGTCACCTCTTGTGTCACGGCCCGCAAGGGCAGCTCCGCCGTGCATACGCGGTAGCAAAACGTATCGTGAGGCAGCGCGGCAAGGCAGCGCCGCAGCAGCGCCTTGGTCTCCTCGGTGTCACCGCCCGCGGCGCTATAGCGCAAGATCTCTTTTTCGCACGGCGGCGGCAGCGCGGTGCCGTCAAATAACAATATTTCTCCCGTCACGCGGCTCACCTCCTTGTCGCTTCTTGCTTTAGTATAAACTTTTTTTCCGCATTTTGCAAGAGATATAAATATATTTCCGTTTCTTATCTATTCATTCGTTTTTTTGATATTTATTGACAAGACCGTGAAAAAATAGTATAATACAAAAACGATCAAAAACCGCTTTGAAACCGCCTTGGCGGGGGAGGGGACTGTGAAAGAAAAGAAGCTGAAGCATAAAATTCAAAATATTCTGTGGCCCTGCGTCGTTTTTGCGGGCGTCACGGGTGTGGTCACGGGTGCTGTCGTGTTTGCCTTTCGTGTGATTTCCGAGGGTGTGATCAACGTGTCGCACCATATCTACGGCTTTGCACACGAAAATCCGCAGTTTATCCCGCTGGTGGTGGCAGGTGCCGTGCTCGCCGCCCTGTTGGTGGCCTTTTGTCTTACGTACTCTCCGCACTCCCGCGGCGGCGGCATTCCTACGGCCGTCGCGCTGATCCGCGGCCTTATCACCTTCCATTGGCTCCGTAACATTGTGTTCGTATTCACCTCGGCGCTCCTTTCCTATCTCTGCGGTATTCCGCTCGGTAACGACGAGGGTCCCGCCGTGCAGATGGGTACTGCCGTCGGCAGCGGTACGGCACGGGTGCTCGGCAAAAAGCGCCGCGCATGGGAGCGCTATCTCATGACAGGCGGCGCCACGGCAGGCTTTGCCACCGCCACCTGTGCACCCGTCACCGCGGTTCTGTTCGGCCTTGAGGAGGGGCATAGCCGTTTCTCTCCGCTGCTCATCATGTCGTCCGTCAGCAGCGTGCTTTGCGGCATGGGAACGCTGGAGCTGCTCTGCCGTCTGTTTGATAAAAGCAGCGCGCTTTTCCATTTCACCATCGCGCAAGTCCTGCCCCTTTCCCTCGTTTGGGTCGTCATTCCCGTCGGTCTGCTTTGCG
Source organism: Clostridia bacterium (assembly GCA_017453325.1). GTDB lineage: Bacteria > Bacillota > Clostridia > Oscillospirales > CAG-272 > Firm-07. The sequence continues at coordinate 11,165 of JAFTKK010000013.1, read as the reverse complement.
GCGGCTTTGCTTACGTGTTCGGCGAGTGCACGCATGCCATTCGCGGCCTGCTTCACAAAAAGTTTAAGCATGTGCACACCTTCTTTAAGGTTGCCCCCGTGTTTGCCGTGGTGGCCATTATCGGATGCGTGTATTACGATGCCATCGGCACGGGCCATCACCTCATCGAGTCGCTGCTTGAGCACCGCGTTGCGTGGTATGTGTCTTTGCTTTTGTTGGTCATCCGTTCCTTGCTGGTCATCCTTTCTAACGACGTGGGCGCCACGGGCGGTCTGTTTACCCCTCTGCTTTCCTTCGGTGCGCTGATCGGCTCCGCCGTCGCTGAGGCATTGGTTGCACTAAACGTGCTTGACGAAACGCACTTCATGCTCATGGTTGTGGTCGGCATGGTCTCCTTCTTTGCCGCGTCGGTGCGCACTCCCCTCACCGCCATGGCCTTCGCCATTGAGGCGCTTTCCGGCTTTGGCAACATCCTGCCCATTCTTCTTGCCGTTATGATCTCTTACGTGATTGTGGAGGCCGTCGGCGCCAATTCCATCAACGAAATCGCCATGGAGCGCGAGATCCACAAGGAAAATCGCGGCAAGGCCCTGCACGTGGTAGATGTTACGGTCGAGGCGCTGCCGGGCAGCTTTGCCATCGGCAAGGAGCCGCGTGATATCCTCTGGCCGCCTTCCTGCAAGCTGCTTTCGGTCAAGCAGGAAAATGCCGAGAGACACTTTTATACCGGCGGTCACATTGAGGAAAATGACGTTTTGCGTCTCAACTTCACCACCTACGATCCCGAGCGCACCGCCGCTGAGCTCTGCGCCCTGCTTGGTGAGCAGGAGATCTACGATGAGGACGTGATCAGCCACGATACCTTTGAAAATACCGTTTCCGAGCATCCTTAACAAATAAGCCGCACGGCATCTGCCCTCGGGGGCAGATGCCGTGCGGCTCTTTTAGTCTTTTTTCCCTTTTCCGCGCATAAGGTAACAGAGATATGATAGCTGGGAGGGGATAACATGACAGAGCTCCAAAAACCCCATGCGGGTCTTTGTGAGGAGGAGGTCAGACGCTCACGAGCCGCGCACGGTGCCAATCGGCTGAGCCGCAAAAAGCACGTGGGCTTTTGGCGGCGTTTTTTGGCCAATCTCGGTGATCCCGTGATCAAGGTGCTGCTTGTCGCGTTGGCAATCAATCTGGTGTTTTTGTTTCGCAGCCACGAGTGGTTCGAAACCGCAGGGATCGCCGTTTCGGTGTTTTTGGCAACGCTCATTTCCACCGTCTCGGAATACGGAAGTGAGGCCGCCTTTGAGCGCCTTTGCGAAAGCTGCGGTGCCTCGCTTTGCCGTGTGCGCCGCTGCGAGGTCGTTGAGGTCGATGCCGAGGAGCTTGTGGTAGGGGATATCGTGCTGCTCTCGGCAGGGGATAAAATTCCCGCGGACGGTGTCCTGCTGTGTGGGGCGCTCACCGTAGATCAGTCTGCGCTGACGGGAGAGAGCAAAGAGGTGGAAAAGCACCCCCGTCAAGGGGCTTTTCGGCAGGATACCGCCGATACGGGTGCACTTTTTTCGGGCACCGTGGTGCTTTCCGGCACGGGGGAGATGCAGGTTTGCGCCGTGGGAGACAGCACCGTGCTCGGCGGCATTTCCGGTGAGCTGCAAGGCGCGGAGCGCGACAGCCCCCTCAAAATGCGCCTTTCAAGGCTCGCACATCAGATCAGCCGTGTGGGATACGCCGCTGCCGCTGTGTGCGTGTTTGCCTTTTTGTTTTATCGCCTCGTCATCGATGCCGATTTTGTCACTGCCGAGATCGTGGCACGCCTAACCTATTTTCCGTATATGGCGGAGTTGCTTTTGCATGCGCTCATGCTGGGGCTTACCGTTATTGTCGTCGCCGTGCCGGAGGGGCTGCCCATGATGATCGCGGTGGTGCTATCCTCCAATATCCGCCGCATGACCAAAGATCACGTCCTGGTGCGCAAGCCGGCAGGTCTGGAAGCGGCGGGCGGCATGAATATTTTGTTTACCGATAAAACGGGCACGCTCACCACAGGGCGTCTTGCGCTTGTCGGTTTTCTCACCGTTTCGGGGGATTTTCCCGATTACCGCGCGCTGGAGGCGGGGACGGGGGAGCTCGCCAAAACCCTTGCGCTTTGCGCTACCGCCAATAACGGCGCCACGCGCGGCGCACGTGGGGGAGAGATCGCCGCGCTCGGCGGCAATAGCACAGACCGTGCGCTGCTCGCCGCATTCTTAAAGGCTCCCGCCCCCACCTTTTCGGTTCGCACACGCCTGCCCTTTGATAGCGCGCGTAAGTTTTCCGCCGTGGCCTTGGCGGATGGACGTGTGTTTGTGACGGGTGCGCCCGAGCGTTTGATGCCCTTTGTCACGGGGGCGCGTGTGGGTGCCTTCGGCCGTGTCCGTTTTGAAAAAGCCGCCTTTTTCGCGCGTGTTCACGCACATATGGCCAAGGGTGAACGCGTGGTTCTGATGGCACAGGCAGAGCAAATGCCCACGGAGAACCGCCTGCCCGAGCTCACGCTGCTCTCGGCCGTTGCCTTTGCCGATCCCGTGCGTCCGGAGGCACCCCGTGCCGTATCGCTCTTGCGTGGCGCCGGGGTGCAGGTCGTGATGATGACGGGGGACGGAAAGGAGACCGCCACGCGCATTGCACGCGATTGCGGTCTCCTGCGCGAGGGTGGAGTCTGCCTTGACGGCAGCGAGCTCGCGCTGATGAGTGACGCCGAGCTCACGGAAATCCTGCCCCGTCTTGCCGTTATTTCCCGTGCATTGCCGCGGGATAAAAGTCGCCTGGTGCGCCTTTCTGCGGATGCGGGCTTGGTCGTCGGCATGACGGGCGACGGTATCAACGATGCCCCCGCGCTGCATAGTGCCGATGTCGGCTTCGCCATGGGAAGCGGTACGCAGGTCGCCAAGGAGGCGGGAGACGTGGTCATCCTTGACGATAATCTTTCCTCCATTTGTCGCGCGGTGCTTTACGGGCGCACCATCTTTAAAAGTATTCGCAAATTTATCACGCTGCAGCTCATTATGAATTTTTGTGCCGTCGGCATTTCGATCATCGGCCCCTTTATCGGCGTGGATGCCCCCGTCACCGTTGTGCAAATGCTTTGGATCAACCTGATCATGGATACTTTAGGCGGGCTTGCCTTTGCGGGTGAAGCACCCATGCCGCATTATATGCGGGAGCTGCCCAAAAAACGCGAGGAACCGATCCTCACGCGTGACATTGCCGCCCGCATTGCCTTTCTTACCGTCTGTACCGTGGCGTTGTTTGTGCTCTTTTTGAAATTACCCGCCATACGTGGGCAGTATCGCGAGATGGAGGGGGATCTTTGCCGTCTGACTGCCTTTTTTGCATTGTTTATTTTCACGGGTGTCTTAAATTGCTTCCATGCGCGTGCCGATCGGGCAAATCTGCTCGCGGGGCTTGGGCAAAACCGCACCTTCCTCTTGATCATGGGCGCCGTGGCCGCCGTGCAGATCGTCTTTGTCTATCTCGGCGGCACCGTGCTGCGCACCGTGCCTCTCACGGCACGCGAGCTGCTCTTTACACTGCTGCTTTCCGCCATTGTGCTGCCACTTGGGTGGTTTCATACCCTCTTTCGCCGCTTGGCGGGGCGTCCACCGCTTTACTAAAGGCCGCCCACCAAAAAAGCCGCAGCAGATGGCCTGTTCTTTCTCGCGCCTGCAGTTTTTTTGCCGCGCACCTTGCTTTTTATATGGTGAAATGTTATACTGAATGTAAGAAAGGCGGCTGCTCGCAGTAAGAGTGTCAAACGCGATCTCGCGCAGTAACCAACCGAAAATCACCCCGTTTGGGGCCGTTTTTGGCAAAAGGGAAGAGGAAAGCAAATGAAAAAACGTTATTTTGCCGTCATGGATGTCGGCGGCACCAAGGCCGAGGCCATTTTGTTTGCCACGGACGGCGAGATCGTCTCGCGCGTGGTCGATCCTGCGGGCACGCCCTTTGAAAACGGTGTCGAGCGCACCCTTTCCAACTGTAAGGGTACGCTTGAAAAGCTCTTGGCAAGCGCCCCCGGCGTCGAGGTTGAGGGGCTTTATGCCGCTATTGCCTCGGTGCAGTATTACACCGAGGAGTTTGATGCATTTTTTAAAAAGCATTTTCATTTTCGCCATATGCGTATTGAAGGAGACGGCTACTGCCTGATTTCGGGTATGCTCGGCCATTGTGACGGCGCGTCTCTGATTTGCGGCACGGGCTCCGCGCTTTATATCCGCCGCGGCGGGTATCAGACGCACCTCGGCGGTGGCGGCCATCTCATTGATAGCTGCGGCAGCGGCTTCACGTTGGGGCGCTATGCCATTCAGGCCGCCCTGCGCGCGCATGACGGCAGCGCGCAAAAAACGCTGCTGACCGACCTGCTCGATCAGCAGGCGGGCACCGAAATGTGGTGCAATCTCGTCGAGATCTATCAGAAGGGGCGCCCGTTCGTCGCTTCCTTTGCGCCAAACGTCTTTTTGGCGCGCCGCGCGGGTGATCTGGTGGCACGCGATATTTTCAATACCTGCGCCGCTGACCTTGCCAATGTTGTGTGGTCGGCTTACAGGGAGCTCGGCGGTGCCTTTCGCTTGGTGCTGAACGGCGGCATCTTCACACATTTCCCCGAGTATGCCGAGGCCGTGCGCGCGCTCTCGCCGCCCGATGTCACCTTCATCTTTTCCGATGTGCCGCCCATCTTCGGCTGTGCCGTGGAGGCCTTGCACGATGCGGGAATCATGCCAAACGAGTGCTTCCGTACAGCATTTTTGGCGGATTATCAAAAATAACCCCAAAACGGGTGGAGAAACTGTGTTTCTCCACCCGTTTTAGAGTTGTGTTACAGTAATTCTTTAAAATTGTAAATATAGCGATCGGTAGCGGCCTTCATCTCATCCACGTATTCGCGCGAGGAGTCGTCGTATACGCCATAAACGCACATGCCCGCCTTCTTGGCGGTTTTGCAGGCGCCCGGATTGTCGTCAAGAAATATGATCTCCCCCACAGGCTTTCCGATCTTTTCTGCCGCTGCGTGATAGATGGCTGGGTCGGATTTCCCCGTGCCGAAATCCTCACAGGACCATACGTTGTCAAACAGATCAAATAAACCAAGACGCTTCAGGCAAGGGTCCAGCATGGTGTGTGGGCTTGCGGTGAGCACGTTCAGCGAGCAGCCGCGCCGTGCAAGCTCTTGCAGCACCTCGGGCACGTGCGCCTTGGCGGGAATGCGATTTGTGTAAGCGTCGAGCGCACGCGCGTTCATGGTGGCTACCAGGGCCTCCTCCGTGCTCTTAGCACCGCAATGCTCCACGAAATATTTGGCAGTCAGAGCGTAGCCGAGTGGGGTCACGATTTTCAAAATATCTGCCCCGTATGTGGCCTTTTCCTCTTCCAAAATGCCCATCATCATGTCGGCATAGGTCGGCATCGAGTCAACCAGCGTGCCATCAAAATCAAATAAATAGGTATTCATTGTCATCACCTCAAGCTTTTTTTATTAGTATAACACCGTTTGCATCAAAAAACAAGCGATAACTAAAAATAGATTTCCGCAGCCCCACTCTACAAAAAGCATACCCGTAAGCAATAGATTTTTATTGCAATATGCGGCAATGTCTGGTATAATGAGCTTATCGGAGGTGAAAAGTATGGATCAAAACAGTAACCGTTGCGGCAAGGATGAGACAATGAATGCTTCTCCTGCCATAAAAATTACATCGGTACAGGAAGAGCGTGGCACCGTCACCGTCAAAGGCACCGCCACGGGTCTGGGGCGCGGGCGCGTCGAGGTGATCGTGAACGGCGATCTTGATCTGCGCTATATTGTAAGAGTCGATGAAGATGGCGCGTGGTGCTGCCGTTTTTCGATCCCTCACGGCGGGCAATATGAGATCGAGGCCTCAGTGCGTGATTATGCGGATTTTTCCCGCATCCGTCAAGCAACGCCCGACGACAATTATTTTGTGATGGAGGATGCCAACGTCTGGGGCGCCACCGTTACCAAGCATACCGACGGCCTTTATTATATGATCTTTTCCACGTGGGATACGCACGATGGATTTAAAACCGACTGGTATCAGTATTCCGAGCTTGGGTATGCAGCTTCTACAAGGCTGAACGGCCCTTATGTTTACATGGGCAAGGCACTTGATGCTACCTATGCCAATACCACGAACAAAAAGCCCGTCGTGTGGCAGCCGGGAGAGGTCAATGTTTTTCACAATCCCACTCTCCTCCATAGCGAAAGAGACGGTAAATATTATCTGTATTTTATGGGTACCACCACCAAAGGAGATAAACCCGCCTCTCATCTGCAAAGGATAGGCGTCGCCGTTGCCGATCATCCCGCAGGCCCCTTTACGGTGTCCGAGCAGCCCGTCATTGACGTGCGTGAGCATTGGGAGTGGTCGATTACGGCAAACCCCTCGGTGATCGAGATCAAGCAGGCAGACGGCAGCTATCTTTACTATGCCGTGTATAAGGGCAGCGGCACTTATGAGGGACAGCGCCTCAAGGCCACGGGGTATGCCCCTGCGCCCACCCCGCTTGGTCCCTTCAAGCAGTCGGATGCGCCCATCATGCGAGATCCTTTGGTGGGCTTCTCGGTAGAGGATTGCTATGTGTGGTATCAAAACGGACGCTATCGCGCCCTTGCCAAGGATATGACCAAGGGAAATTTCAGCGGTGTCACGGGCGTGTATTCCTACGCGCTGTTTGAGAGCGAGGACGGTGAGCATTGGGCGCTTTCCGAGCATAAGCTGGCGTTCAAAAACGAAGTGCCTTGGGTAAGCGGAACAAAGGTTTACTCACATCTTGAGCGTTCACAGCTTTATGTGGAGGACGGCGTTCCGCGCCTGATTTGTAATGCCGCCACCGTGAACGGCGAATCCCCCTATCGGGATAATTCGACCTGCAATGTGCAGATCCCGCTACTCGGTGTACCGCTTGCTGTCGATACCTGCACGCTTAACGTCACGGATCTGCCCGAAAAGCAGGTGAATAAAAGCGTGCTGCAGCAGCTCACACAAAAGGCAGAAGCCATATTGGCAGGGGATTGCGCACGCGAAAAACGCAAGCTTTTGTGCAGCGCCGTGCGCGCGGCCAATATCCTGTGTAAAAAGGAGAGCACCGCCCGGGCCGATGTTGACTTTGTGGCGGGTCGTTTACGGGAACTTTTGGGAGAAGCATAATTTTTACGCATCTTGCTTGCACACGACCTTGTAGGGGCACTGTCCTCGGCTCCGTCGAGTACGTTGACGCACCTGCGGCGATCGCTCTCCACGGCTAAAAAAGCGGCGCCACTGCAATTGCAGTGGCGCCGCTTTTTTTAATGGCGTCAGATTAATAATTCTCGGCGCGAACCTCAAAAAAGCTCTGAGGATGCACGCAAACGGGGCAAACCTCGGGGGCTTTCTTGCCCATCACCAGGTGTCCGCAGTTGCGGCACTCCCACATGGTCTCCTCGCTCTTGGCAAACACGGCCTGCATCTCTACGTTCTTGAGCAATGCACGGTAACGCTCCTCGTGTGCCTTTTCGATCTTGGCCACCGCACGGAACTTCGCCGCGATCTCGGTAAAGCCCTCTGCCTCAGCCTCATCGGCAAAGGTGGCGTACATATCGGTCCATTCGTAGTTTTCGCCTGCTGCGGCTGCCGCAAGGTTCTCAGCGGTGTTGCCAAGCTCACCGAGGAGCTTGAACCACATTTTTGCGTGCTCCTTCTCGTTTTCGGCAGTCTTGGTAAAGATGGCGCTGATCTGCTCATAGCCCTCTTTTTTGGCTACGCTTGCAAAGTAGGTGTATTTGTTGCGTGCCTGGCTCTCGCCTGCAAATGCTGTCATCAGATTTTGTTCGGTTTTGGTACCCTTCAAGTTTTGGCTCATGATAAAAGCTCCTTTTCAAATGTTTTTTTGTGGCTCACCGTCTCTGCAATCGGGGCAAACGGTGTGCAAAATAAGGTCATACGATAAAATGGGGATGTCAGCACTCTCGCGCAGCATAGCGCCAAAGTCGCCAAGATCGGCGTCGATCAGCTTGCCGCAGGAGGCGCAGAGCGCGTGCTCGTGCGGCGTCGGCGTTTTGTCGTAAAAGTCGGCGCCTGAGGCGGTTTTTACGTGTCTGATGTAGCCGTCCTCGGTGAGTGCATGAAGATTGTTGTAAACGGTGGCAAGCACCATCTTGGGGTAGTAGGCCTTCACACGCCTATAGATCTCGTCCGCTTGCAAATGCCCCTCGGATTCCCGCAGCACCTGCAAAACGGCGGCACGCTTTTGTACCATACGCCACCTCCTTTTAGAATTGTTCTAAAAATAGTATAGCAGATTTTTTCTCCGCTGTCAACCACTTTTTTAAAACTTTTCTAATTTTTTTAAAAGGCCCTTGACCGTCCGCTGTGATTATTGTACGTTGGAGAAACGCAACACTTTCACAGCAAACACAGCGCTCTTGTGTTAGCGTATGTCGCAGGCAAACAGGTGCACGTTGTCGGCACCCCAGGTCTCAAGAAACTCCACCGTCACCGTTTTTGCGGTTCTTGTCAGCGGAATTTTCACCAAAGAATAGTAGTTGTTGCTGTTTTCAAATACACACTCGCCGTCAAGCAGCACGCGGAAGTGCTTGACCAAGGTGGCGGGCACCTTTACGGGCACAAAATCCTTACCCGTATGCAGCTTTTGGGCAAACACGCGCATCTTGCGGTTGGGGGTAATGCTCTCGCGGGAATAATCGCGGTCAAACAGGATGCGCAGGGTGTCTATTTTTTCGGGGTTCGGCAGGCGGAAGGTCAGCTTGCCGCCAACGGGCAGGGTCACCATGTTTTGCTCCTCGTCGCTGCGCGGACGCTCCACGCCGTTTAAGAGCAGGGCTGCTTGTGCGTCGTCAAGATCAAGACTTGCTCGCTTGGTCAGCGGCGGGATCTCGCGCTTCACGCCGGGCAAAAAGATGCCGTCGTCAAGCTGCATCTGCTGCAGCTCGGTGATAAACGAGGTCGTCACATCGCGGGGTAAGATCCCCTCGCGCACGCAAATGGCGGCGGCGTTGCCCATTGCTTGCCCGAGCAGCGAGCAGGTGGCCATCACGCGCGTCGAGCTCATGGCAGCGTGCGTGGCGCTGATGTTTCGTCCCGCAAAAAAGAGGTTTTCCATATTCTTAGAGTAAAGCACGCGGTAGGGAATACCGTAAGGAGAGGGGGCGGGGTGCAGGATCGAGGCAGTCTCCCTTTCCGTGTTGGCGTAAAAGCCCTTCGGGTTGTGGTCGTCCATCGGCCAACCGCCATAGGCCACAACGTCGTCGAAAACGCCGCCGGCCTCCACCTCCTGCTGCGTCAGCATATGTGCGCCCTCATAACGCACCGATTCTCGCTTGCCGGGCAAAAAGCCCACCCATTCAAGATCCCAGCAGTCAAGGCCGTGATCCTCGCGGTTTTTGAGGTGATCCCAGATGCCAAAGGCAATCTTTAAAAGCTCATCGCGCATTTCCTCCGCATCACGCAGGCTGTCGCGGTCGCCGCCCAGCTCGATCCACCAAAGATTGGTGCCGCTGGTGCCGATGCGTTGGTCACGGAAGGTGCTATGCTTTACGTCAGCACCGGGTAACACGGCAAAATCCTCGTCGTGCTCGTAAACGTATGCCCATTCGGGGGGCGTAAAGGTGACGGGGGCGTCGGTTTCACGCGCCTGCAGCAGCAGGCTCATGCCCATGGTGCAGTTGTCGCTGACCTCGCGGGCAATGGCCTCGCCCGTCTCGGCCTTGTCCTCGCGTCCCACGCGTGCCTTGGCAGGGGTCAGAAAGGCCAAAATGCCGTCGCCCGAGCAGTCGGCAAAATAGGTAGCCTCCACCGTGTGCCAAGTATAGGTCGTCAGCTGCCATGCACGGATCGCCGTCACGCGCGTGTCGGTCGATGTGGCATCCACGCAGGTGCAGTTGAGCAGCAGGGTGATGTTTTTTTCGGCCTTCACCTTACCAAACAGCACGCTGTCCCAAAGCGTGGCAGCCAGCCCCTTGTTGCGGTAGATGTTTTCCTCCTCAAACTCGGCCAGTATGCCGGTCTCGCGGTCGTATTTGCCCTTCGCGCCGCGCACCCACATGCGGATCTCGGAGGAGCAGTTACCGCCCAACATGGGTCTGTCCTGCACCAGCACCACCTTCACGCCCCGCCGTGCGGCCGTTAGTGCCGCAATGGTACCGGAAAGGCCGCCGCCGATGATGCAAAGGTCGGCCTTGTGGTGTATTTCTTCGATGCCAAATTTCGTTTTCATGCCGTTCTCCTTGTGAGATGTATTTTCAATTTCAGTATATCACATCGTTTGCTTCAAGGTAATGCAAAAAAAGATAAAAAACGTATAATTTCGGTTATTTATCTCGCGAAAAAATACGGATCGGCAGAATGCTAACGTGCATTCCGCCGATCCGTGAAAGATCGGTCTTATTCTTCGCCTTCCAGCAGCTTTTCGCCGCAAGCGGGGCATGCCAGCTCGGTGGGATCCACGCTCTCGTCAAAGCAAACCTTCTCACCGCAAGCGGGGCATTCTACCTCGTAGGTGTCCTCGCAAAGCTCGCAGTCGTCGGCAAATTCGCACTCGTCGCAGTCGCCGTCGCACTCGTCGTCGTAGTCGTCAAGCAACACTTCCTCAACGTCGTGCAGGTCCTCGTCAAGCTCCTCGCAGTAGTCGTTCAGCTCCTCAACGTCACAGTCAAGCTCCTCTACCTTTGCGGCAAGAGCGTCAACCATGTCAATCAGGGCAGCGATCAGCTTGCCCTCCTTGGTGGTGCCGTCCAGCTCCAGGCCGTCGGCAAGACCCTTCAGATATGCAGCCTTTTCGGTCAAGTTCATCGTGCTCCTCCTTTTTCTTATGCGCGGGAGAGATATTCGCCCGTACGGGTATCGATCTTCAGTACGTCACCCTCGTTGATAAACAGGGGCACCTTGATCTCAGCGCCGGTCTCAAGGGTTGCGGGCTTGAGGGTGTTGGTGGCGGTGTTGCCTGCAAAGCCGGGGTCGGTCTTGGCAACGGCCAGCTCAACGAATGTGGGGGGCTCAACGCCAAATACGTTGCCCTTGTAGGAAATGATCTTGCAGAGCATCTCCTCCTTCACAAACTTAAAGCTGTCGGGCAGCTTGTAGCTGTTCAGGGGCAGCATATCTAAGCTTTCCATATCC
>JAFTKK010000012.1 GCA_017453325.1 Clostridia bacterium | reverse complement strand
TAATCAGCCTTCTCCTGCGGGAGAAGGGGGACCGCGTTAGCGGTGGATGAGGAGTTACCTTGCGTCTGTAACACCTCATCCGTCACGCATTCGCGTGCCACCTTCCCCCACTGGGGAAGGCTACGATCGCTCCACGCCTTTATTCCACCACCTTAGGTGGTGGTTTTTTCTACTAAAGTTACAAAGAAAAGGCGTTGCCATCGGCAACGCCTTGGGGGATCAAAGCCCGTATTCCTCCATCATGAACGCACGGGGAGATTTGCCCGTGTAACGCTTGAAGGTGCGCGAAAAATAGTTCTGTCCCGTAAAGCCCGTGCGCTCCGCCACCTCACTCACCGACATCATGGTGTTGCCAAGCAGCTGGCGTGCCTTTTCAATGCGAATGCGCATCAGATACTCGTAAGGAGAAAGCCCCATGCTTTCTTTGAACAGATGCGAAAACCTGCCAAGGCTGAGGTTGCAGAAATCGGCATACCGCTGCAAAGGGTAGCGGTGCATATACTCTGCCAGCATCTGATCGCACACGCGGTCGATCATCTGCTTGTTTTTTTGGTAGCTGCGATTGCTCTCGCTCTTGCTCTTGCGCCCTGCCAAAGCCAAAAACTCAAGCAAATAGGCGGCACAAACCGCCTCGTAATATGGATTTTTGAGTGATTGCTCACGCTCGGTTTTTTCTAAAACAGATAGCAGAATCTGGCTCTTTCCCACGTGATACACGCCCTCGCGCACAAAGCCGAAATCATACAGTAGCTTCTCGGCCCCCGTTCCCGCAAAATGCCAGTAGCAGGATACCGAGCGATCTGCGCCCTTGAAGCTGTACTTTTGGCGCTTGCCCGGCATATACAAAATAAGGCTCCCCGCCTCTGCAATCACGCTTTGGCCGCCAACCTCGGCGTAGCAACGCCCCTCGGCAATATACAAAATGTGATAATCCATGCGGCCGTGCTCGCGCAGCGCGAGCGTATCGCGTTGATAAATGCGGTCAATGCCGCAGCAGTTGACAAACAGATATTCCTTTGAGGATTGCTCGGTTGAATGCTTCATACTCCACCGTTCTTTCGTTTATTACTTTTATATTAAACAAGCCAAACGCTTTTGTCAATAGAAAATAGCAGAATGTTGCTAATATTCAGCAGTTTTCCGTGTTGCATTTTTGCGGCAAACATTTTTATAATGAAGTTGTAGCCGAAGAGAGCCGAAAACACAAGGCTCTATAGGCCAACAAGGAGGCACCGTATGAAGCTTCACTTTCAAAATCCCCCGCACGCACTGCAAGAGGGGCTCGCGGCATTTTTGGCGCTGCATGGCATCAAGGCCTGCAGGAACGGCACTCCCGTCACACTCACCGAAAGCCAAGATGATCTCGTTATCACGAAAGCCGAGCAAGGCATTATTTGCGCGCTTCCCTCCCCGGGGCTGCTGTTCCGTGCCCTCACCATCATCAAGGCGCATGAGGGCGAAGCCTGCTTTTGCGTGCGCGAGCGCAGACACTTTCAGACCCTGGCCGCCATGTTTGACGGCTCACAGGCCTCCTCGCTGATGACGGTTGCCTCGGTCAAGCGTATGCTGCTTTACCTCGCAGGCATGGGCTACAATATGCTTATGCTTTACTGCGAGGATTGCTTCGAGCTATCGGGGGAGCCCTACTGGGGCAATATGCGCCCGCGCTATACCAAGGCCGATTTCCGCGAGCTGGACGGGTTTGCGGCGTCACTCGGCATTGAAATGGTGCCCTGCGTACAGACCTTGGCACATCTGAGCGACCCCATCAAGCGCCCTCCCTATGCAAAAATGGCAGATACCGCCAGCGTATTGATGGTAGGAGACGAACGCGTGTATGCCTTGATCGACAAAATTGTCGGTGAGGTCGGAGCCTGCTTCAAAAGCCGACGCATTCACATCGGCATGGACGAGGCCTGGGATCTCGGCCTCGGCAACCATTTGAAAAAGCACGGCTATGTGCCCTCGGGCGAGCTTGTCAAGGCACATCTTGCGCGTGTGATGGAGATCGTGCGCGCACACGGCCTTTCACCGATGATGTGGGCAGATATGTTTTTCCGTGCGCGTTCCCCGAAAAAGATCTATAAGGACTATGACGTCGTATTTGAGGAAAGCGATAAGTCCATGGTGCCCGAGGGGATGCACGTTGTGTATTGGGATTATTATCAGCTCACCGCCGAGGGCTATGAAAATATGCTTGGCAAATGCCAATATCTTTGCCAAAACACCGTTTTTGCGGGATGCGCGCGCAACGTGCGTACCTTTGCCACACACAACAACAAAACCCTTGCCACCACCGCAGCCGCTATGGCGGCCTGCAAGCAGCGCGGCGTACGCGAGGTGATCGCCACCGTATGGGGTGATGACCACCGTGAAAGCAGCAATTTTGCCGTGCTGCTTGGGCTGCAATGCTTTGCGGAGCACGCCTTCGGTGATCATGCCACCACTGAGAAAATCCGCGCACGCGTCACCGAAACCACGGGTATGACGGCCGAAGCCTTTGACCACATCGACGAGCTTGACCGCTGTGAGGGCTACAACGGCGACAATATAGACAATATCTCTCTCACACGCGCCATTATCTGGCAAGATCCGCTGCTCGGGCTTTTTGACAACGAGCTTGGCGACTATGATTTCCACGCACATTATGCGGAGCTTGAAAAAAAGCTGACGCTTGATGCCGCGCGCTATCCCCTGTTTGCCAATATGTTTCACTTCTATGCTGCCGTCGCGCGTGTTTGCGCCACCAAGGCGGGGCTTGGCAGAGCCCTCACGGCCGCTTACCGCGCGGGAAATAAAAAAGAGCTCGACCGACTTTGCCGCGAGGAGCTCGTTGCGCTGATGCAGGATCTTTCGGCGCTCCGCACCGCACACCGCACACACTTTTTTGAGGAATATAAGGCGGTAGGCTGGGAAATCTTAGACATTCGCTATGGCGGCGCCTTGGCGCGGCTTGATACCGCCAAAATGCGCTTGACCGCTTATCTCGCGGGCAAGCTTGATTGCATTGAGGAATTGGAAGAGGCGCGCCTGCCCTTTGGCGAAACGGGCAAGGTGAAGCATACTCTCAACTATCACCAGATCTGCAGCGCAAGCAGACTTTAACAACAAAAAGGGAGGCACGCATTATTGCGTGCTTCCCTTTTCTTCCCCTCGTGTAAAAAAGGCTTTGGCTGCCAACGCCACGGCGGGGCCCGCAAATACGCCCACAATGCCGAAAAGCTTCAGACCCGCGTATAGCGCCACGAGCATCAGCGCAGGATGCACGCCAAGGCTCTTGCCCACCAGGTGCGGCTCGCTCACCTGGCGTATGACGGTAATGACCGCATAAAGGATCACAAGACCGATGCCAAGAAAGGTATTGCCCGTAAGAAGTGCAAAGAGCGCCCAGGGCAGCAGCACGACGCCAACGCCAAAGATCGGCAATATATCGAGCACGGCCACCAGGAACGCAAGTAAAAACACGTACTCCACCCGCAGCAGCAGAAACCCCAAGCAAAGCTCGGCAAAGGTCAGCAAAAACAGTAAAAAATACGCGCGCAGATACTGTCCCAGCGCCCCGCGCACCTTGGCAAAAACCTGCGGCAGCCGCTCCTGCCATTTGGCTGGCAACAGATTTCTCAGCCCCGTCAAAACCGTTTCATATTCCACCGAAAAATAAAAGCAGGCAATGAGCGTGACGAGCAAAAACAGTAACACGGCGGGCAGCGCCGAGGCAATGCGCATCACCAAGGCAGGCAGCCCCTCGGAAAGACTGTTCACCAAGCGCGTAAGCTGCGCACTCAGCAGCTCGCGCGGATCGCCGAGAAAGGAAAACGCCCCCGAGAGCTCACGCGGCAAGCGCGCCAAAAAGCTCTCCACCAGCTCAAAAAGCTGTGTGATCTTGGCCTGCAAAGGGCTGTTTTCCTCGGTCAGATGCGCAATAAAATTTTGCAGCTCATAAAGCGCGCGGCTGAAAAGCAAATACACAAGCGTGCCGAAGATCGCCAAGGCGCACAGCGTAAAGACCGCCGCCACCGCCTTTGGAGGCAGCTTCGTGCGCGCGGCAAAGCGCTTGGCCACGGGGTGCGTGACGGCCGCCAGCAAAAACGCGAGCAAAAAAGGCAACAGAATGCCAAGCAGCACGTCAAAAAACAAATAAAGGGCGGCAAGCACCCCCGCCACCGTCACCGTCATCGCGCCAAGGCGCATCCATTTGCTATCCGACATACACGCCCCCCTTTCTTTTTTTATAGTATGTGCACGCCGCCGCCAAAAATGCGCAGAAAAAAGGAAAAGCCGACGCGCCGTTTGGCGCGTCGGCTTTTAACATGCGGATTGCGTTCAGCGTTCCCCTTAGGAAACAAACCGGATCTGCAATGTCAAATTTGAGCGTTGACATTCATCGATCATTGTAGTGCATCAATCATCAACAAAGACAAATTCAACCGAAGTGATATCCATTTTTCTCATGACAACCGTGGTGCAGCGCTTATCGGGATAGCCTCCGCCTCTTTTTTTGGAATAGTCCTTTTTTTTCTTATAATAGATCGTCAGTTCTTCATCATTGGTTTCCATTTTTTGAATAATGTATACGGGTACTCCCACTCCTCTCCGATGAATATACAAAATAACCATCTGCTTGTCAAAATCCACCTCTAACGCATCCTCTGCGTAAATACTCTCGAAGGTTTCTTCATCAGTAATAATAAAGGTAAGGCTTTCGGGAAATCCTTTAGTGGATATATATTGATAGTTATTGGGGTCGGTTTCGTCCTCCGTTGTATCGTAGTCTCCGTAATAATCGGGATTAGGATACTGTCCACCGTATATTTTATGTTCCTCAATAAATTCGGGCTTAACGAGAGCGTCGTGTTGATATGAGCTATACATTTTTGCCCCGTATCGCCATTTCGAGCAGCCCGAAAGCGGCGTAATCAGTAAGAGCAGCGCCACCGTCAGTATCATTGCTTTGCTTAATTTGCTTTTCATCACATAACCTCCTATCAAAATCTTCTTTTCCCACTTCAAAATTGCGCGCATTAGCTATATTTTCCCTTTTTTGCTTCTGTATATATAAACGCAAAACAGAGGAATAAGTTTCACAAAAGGTGCAAGTTTACAATTTGTTAACGCAAAGAGAAAAAGCGCACAAATGAGTCAAGCCTCATTTGTGCGCTTGTTACAATGGAGATCATCATTCGCATAACCAAGTAGTACAGTTCAAGCGAAAAAGAAGCCTGACGCCGTAGCCGTAGCGGCTATCTCCATTATACCAATTTTTTACATCATTGTCAACCGCCTGCCATTTGGCCGCGCAGAAAGGTCAATATCTTTTTTTCCTCGCGAGAGACCTTCACCTGCGTCAGACCCAAAAGGTCGGCCGTTTCCTGCTGGGTGCGATTGCGGAAATAGCGGATCAGCAATATTTTGCGCCAAAGCGGCGGCATGCGCGAGATGGCCTCGCTGAGCGCGATGCGGTCGGTGAGGATCGCGGGCTCGTTTTCGCTTTCGTCGTCGGTGATGCGGTCACCAAGCTCCCCCTTATCATCCTCAAATACCTTTTCGGAAAGCGAGGCAACGGGCGAGGTGGCAGAGATTGCCATGGCAACCTCCTCAACGCTGACGCCTGCCGCCTCGGCCAGCTCCGCCACGCTCGGCTCTCTGCCCTCGCGCTGGCTGAATTCCTGTCTTTTGTGCGAGAGATCCATTGCCAACTGCTTGGTGGAGCGACTGATGTGAATGATGCCGTCGTCGCGCAAATTACGCCGTATCTCACCGACAATGAGGGGCACGGCAAAGGTGGAAAAGGCGGTACCGCGCGAGAGATCAAAGGTGCGAATGGCACGCAGCATACCGATGATGCCGATCTGCATCAGATCCTCAAATTCAATGCCGCGATCCCGAAAGCGCAGCGCCGCCGTGCGCACCAGCCCCATGTTTTCCTTGAGCAGCGTGGCGGTTGCGGTATCCGCCGTCACGATATCTCTTGACTGCGCCTCGCGCAAGAGCGCATAGTGGCGTTCCTTGGCGTTTTTTTCCTCGGCCTCTGTTCTCACAGATCTCACTCCTCTTCGGTGGATCGCCCCAGCCGCTTACTCAGCAGCACCAGGGTGCCCTTTCCCTGTCGCGAGGTTACGTGCAGACGATCCATAAAATTTTCCATCACGGTAAAGCCCATGCCGCTGCGCTCCCCCGCCGCATCGGTCGTGTAAAGCGGCTCCATGGCCGCCTTGACGTTGGGGATGCCGCAGCCCTTGTCCTGCACGGCGATCTGCACGGTGCGGTCGGCAAACAGACTGACCGTTATGTAAAATTTTCCCTTGCGGTTCTTGTAGGCGTGCACAATGCAGTTCGTCACCGCCTCGGAAACCGCGCATTTGATGTCGGCAAGCTCGGTGGCGTCCGGAGAGAGCTGCGCGCAAAAGGCCGCCACCGCAGCTCTCGCCATCCCCTCATTGACGGAGATGGCGGGCATTTGCAGCGACATACGATTGATCTCGTTTTTAAATCTTTTATCTTGCTTCATCCTCTTGTTCTCCTTTCGCACCTACACCTTCAATTTCCATAAAACGCTCCATGCCGGAAAGCCGCAAAATCTTCATGATCCGCTGATTGGGGCGCGAGAGCACCATCACGCCGCCGATATCCTGCATCAAGCGGTAGCGTCCCATCAGAAGCCCGAGGCCTGCGCTATCCATAAATTCTATTAAGGAAAGATCCAGAACTAAGCGGCGTGGTCTTTCCTTTAAGATCAAGCGGTCAAGATCTTCTCTCAGGGTCACCGCCCCGTGATGGTCGATCTCACCAAACAGACGCACCACAAGCAGCCAGTCCCGTTTTTTAACTTCAAAGTGATACTCGGTTTTAAACATCTTTTCCCTTCCTTTCAGGCTTTTTCTCTTCCCCGTGATTGTAGCACGCGCGGGCGAAAAAAAAGGTCGCAGTCTGTCGCGCGCGCCAAAAAAGCGCACGACAGACTGCGACAAAAAAAGGCTGCCGCAATGCGGGAAAGCAGTTGCGGCAGCCTGACGGTGTTTATTAAGTAAAGGGATCTGCTACGACGTCATCCGTGGGGGTCTTTTCGGGCACCAGAGGGTCACCCACCTCTTCGGACGCGGCGATAATATCTTTGCTTAAAAGGAAACGAATATCGGCGCGGGGCTCGGTGTAGTTCAGTTTCATTTTATGCCTCCTTATCATGCTGATTGTATTCATATATTCATTATACAATACAAACCGCCAAAAGTCAAGAAAAATTATTTATTTTTTAATTTTTGGCCGCCGTGATCTTTGCGGTCAAATTGGAGGGCACCACCTCGTAGTCGGTAACGGCAAACTCAAAGCTGCCAAAGCCCTTGGTCATCGCGCGCAGAACGATCGGGTAATCCATGATCTCAGCCTTCGGTACGATGGCGTGGATCACGGTGTAGCCCTTGCGGTTCTCTGCGTGGTCCATACCCATCACGCTGCCGCGACGCTTGTTGAGGTCACCCATTACGGTACCCACGAGCGACTCGGGCACGGTGATATCAAGGTTACCGATCGGCTCAAGCAGCACGGGTGCGCCCTGCTTCAAGCACTCCTTGTAAGCCAGCTGTGCGGCAAGGCGGAAGGAAAGCTCATCCGAGTCAACGGCGTGGTAAGAGCCGTCATAGAGGTCGGCAGCAAGCTGCACCAGCGGATAGCCGTATGCGCCCTTTGCCATGGCGTCCTGCAAGCCCTTTTCTACCGCGGGGTTGAAGTTCTTGGGTACGGCACCGCCAACGACGGAAACCGTAAAGGTAAGTCCCTGCTCCTCAGCGGGTGCAAAGCGGATCTTGACGTGGCCGTACTGACCGGAGCCACCCGTCTGCTTCTTATGCTTGCCCTCCACGTCAACGCGCTTGGTAATGCGCTCGCGGTAAGCGATCTTGGGCTCCTCCAGCGTGACCTTCACGCCGAAGCGGCTCTCAAGGCGCGCCACCAGTACCGAGAGATGCGTCTCGCCCATACCGGAGATCAGCACCTGGGCGGTCTCCTTGTTGTTTTCATAGCGAAGAGTGAGGTCCTCCTCAAGCATCTTGGCAATGCTCTGAGACATCTTGCTCTCGTCCTTGGCGGTCGCGGGCAGAATGGCCTTGGTCATGTAGGGGGTGGGGTAAGCCATCTGGCTATATACCACCGTGCCGCCGAGCGACAGGGTGTCACCCGTCTTGGTATCGGAAAGCTTGGCGATCATACCGATATCGCCGCAGCAAAGCTCCTCAACCTCAGTCTGGGTCTTGCCGTTCATCACATAGAAGTGCGCCAGCTTCTCGGCGGTGCCGGTGCGTGCGTTCTTCAGCGTCATATCGCGCTTGATCGTGCCACTCATCACCTTGAAGAAGGACATCTGACCCACAAAGGGATCGGCCACGGTCTTAAAGACGAAAATAGCGGGGTCGCCTGCAACGTCAATGGCGATTTCGTCGCCGCCTGCCAGCTTTTCAACCTTCTTGGCGGTAAAGCGCGGGAAGGATTCAGCCACGGCATCCATCATGGCAATAATGCCCCACATCTTGGTGGCGGAGCCGCAGTATACGGGAGTGATGGTACCTGCGATAATGCCCTCGTGGAGCGCCAGCGCCGCTTCCTCACGCGTGATCTCCTCACCCGCGAAGTATTTTTCCATCAGCTCGTCGCTGGTGGAGGCAACGGCCTCGTTGAGCGCATCCTTGTAGCGGTTGACCATCTCCTTCATTTCCTCGGACATGGGGATCTCGGAGCGCTTGCCGGAATTATCGTATGTATAAGCCTTGTTGGAGATCAGGTCGATCATGGCCACATCGCTGCCCGTGCGGCAGGGCACGAACACGGGGCACACGGTGGTGCCGAACTTGTCGTGCAGCTCGTAGAAGGACTTTTCAAGGCTATAGTCGGGGTCGTCACATTTGTTGACGAAGAATACACGCGGCACGCCTGCATCAACGGCGGCGTTGTAAGCAAGCTCGGTACCAACCTCGATACCGCTCTTGCCGTCCACCACGATCACGGCGCTGCCCGCCACGCGGAGTGCCTGACCGACCTCGCCCGCAAAATCGGGGTCACCGGGGGTGTCAACGATGTTGATCTTAATATTCTTCCACTCTACGTTTGCCAAGGAAGCGGAAATCGAAATGCCGCGCTTCTGCTCCTCTGCGTCAAAATCACAAACTGTATTTCCATCGGCGATCTTACCGAGACGGTCGGTCTTGCCGGAAAGATAAAGCATAGCCTCTGCCAAAGAAGTTTTGCCACATTCGCCGTGGCCGAGCAGGGTGAGATTGCGGATCGATTTGGTGTCAAAAGTAGCCATTTGGGGGTTCCTCCTTGATAACGCTGATTGGATGCGTCAGTAATGTTTAAGGGCATATTTTACCCTATTAAATTTATTATATCTAAAAATAAAATATTTTTCAAGAGAATTTTAGGAAATAATTGCCATCAAAACATAGAAACTCACCGCAAACTTTTGTTTACTATGCACAAAACTTTAGCAAATTAACGCAAAAAAGCCGCCGAAACCGCAGTTCGGCGACTTTTTACTGTTATATTTGAATATCAAACAGACGCAGCGCGTTTTCGCGCGTTTGGCAGATCATCGCGTCGGCGGTTATTCCCTTCACCTCAGCCATGGCCTCGGCGGTGTAGCGCATGAGCCCCGAATGGTTCATCTTACCGCGGTGGGGGTGCGGGGCGAGGTAGGGGCAGTCGGTCTCCATCAGCAGGCGGTCAAGCGGCACGGCTGCCACGGCCTCGCGCACCTTGGGAGCGTTTTTAAAGGTGACCGTGCCCGAAAAGGAGATATACCAGCCGCGGCGCACAAGATCCTTTGCCATTTCCGCCGAGCCGCTGTAGCTGTGGAACACACCCGTCAGCTGCGGGTGACGGCAAACGGCGTCAAAGCAATCTCCGTGCGCTTCTCTGTCGTGGATCACCACGGGCAGCGCCCACTTCTCTGCCATTTGCAGCTGCTTTTCCAAAAAATAAAGCTGCTTTTCCCTGTCGGTATCGTCATAGTGATAATCAAGGCCGATCTCACCGATGGCAACGATCTTTTTCTCGCGTGCATCGGGGAGCATTGCTTCGATCTCTAAGAGCGCCGCATCAATATCGGGCAGACGCTGTCCGTCTCCCGGGTGGATGCCGACGGTGGCGTACATATGCGGCCATTTCGCGGCCTCAGCCACCACAAGGCGGGAATTTTCGGGATCTGTGCCGATATTCACGATACCGCACACGTCGGCACGAAAGAGCTCGCGCAAAAGCGCCTCGCTGCCGCCCGTCTCGCGCGCAAAGCGCGCATCGTAATAGTGTGCGTGTGAATCAAACATCGGTTCCATGCTTTGCCCGTTCCTTTCTTTTTTTCAAATAAAGATCAAGCAGCCACCGTGCCACCAGCACACCAAGGCAAATGCCCCACCACTTGAAAAACCAATCGAACGCAATAATGCCGTTCCAATTGATGCGCCCGTAATGCCAAAAGCGGCGGTTGAAGCCAAAGAGTGCCACCGAGCCCACGATCAGCTCAAGCAACGTCGTCACCACGGCGCCGATCAAGCCGCCGAGCACGAGGTTGACCCTTTTATCGTAAAGCCACATCACCACCACACAGACAAGGCCGCCCATCGGCGCCATCAAAAATGAGGCCTCGCCGTGGTTCATGCAGATGCGCCAGACGACCTCCACGAGAAAATAGGCAAGGCCGCCGACGCAAAAACGAAGTATATGTTTCATGTAAATCCTAAAAAAGCGGAGGGAGAGTACTCCCTCCGCTTTCGTTTTTTATCTTACGCGCTCACCAAGAGGCGTTTCGGGATCAAGGAAGACCACGCGCACCTGCTCCTCGCCCGACGCGAGGATCATACCCTGTGATTCAATGCCGCAAAGGGTCGCGGGCTTCAGGTTCGCCACCACAATGATCTTTTTGCCGACCAGCGCCTCGGGCTCATAGAACTTGGCAATGCCCGAAACCACCTGTCTTTGCTCGTAGCCGAGGTCAAGCTGCAGCTTTAAGAGCTTTTTGGCCTTGGGCACGCGCTCGCAGGCAATGATCTTTGCCGTGCGCAGCTCTACGTTCATAAAGTCCTCAATGCCAATGGGCGCAAGAGGCTCGGGCTTTTCCACGGGTGCGGCAGCCTTCTCGGCAGCGAGTGCTGCCTCCTCACGCTTTTTGATGATCTCGTCAACCACCTTTTCATCCACACGGGCAAACAGCGGGAATGCGGCGCCAAGCGGCTTTTCGGCCACAAACGCGTCGAAATTGTATGCGCTGGCATAGTCTTTTACCTCGCTGCCGATCTGGGCAAAGATCGCCTCTGCGGTAGTGGGGATAAAGGGCGTTAAGAGCACGGCAGCCACGCGGATGGTTGCAAGCAAGTTATAGAGTACCGTGCCAAGACGCGCCTTTTTGCTCTCGTCCTTGGCAAGCGCCCAGGGCATGGTCTCGTCAATATACTTGTTGGCGCGGCGCAGCATCTGGAATACGGCGTCGGCAGCGTCGGCGATGTGGTAATCGTCCATCAGCGCCTCGTACTGCGAAACGGCCTCACGCACCACGGCCTTGAGGTCGGCATCGGGGCCCTCCTCGCCTGCGGGGGCGGGTACTGTGCCGCCAAAATACTTCATCGTCATGGCGTGCGTGCGGCTGACCAGATTGCCGAGGTTGTTGGCAAGGTCGGTATTGTAGCGCACCAACACGTTGGTATAGCAGATGCGGCCATCCTGATCATAGGGCATTTCGGAAAGCGCAAAATAGCGCACGCCGTCCACGCCAAAGGTTTCGGCAAGCTCGTCGGCGTAAATCACGTTGCCGCGGGATTTCGACATCTTAACCTCGGCGCCGTCGCCGCCCTTCTTCTCCTCTGCGGCGTTGAACCACGGGTGTCCGAACACCTTTTTGGGAAGCGGGAGGCCGAGTGCCATGAGGAAGATCGGCCAGTAAATGGTGTGGAAGCGCAGAATATCCTTACCGATGATATGCACGTCGCAGGGCCAGTACTTCTTAAAGTGCTCGGATTGCTCCTCATAGCTCTTATCGGGGTCATAGCCAAGGGCGGTGATATAGTTGGTAAGCGCATCCAGCCACACATAGGTCACGTGGCGGTCGTCAAAGGAAACGGGAATGCCCCATTTGAAGGAGGTGCGGGAAACGCAAAGATCCTGCAAACCGCCCTCCACGCGCAGGAAATTGTTGACCATTTCCTTTTTGCGGGACTCGGGCTGAATAAAGTCGGGGTTGGCATCAATGTGCGCGAGAAGCTTATCCACGTAATTGCTCATCTTAAAGAAATAAGCCTCTTCCCTTGCCTGCTCCACGGGTCTGCCGCAGTCGGGGCACTTGCCGTCCACCACCTGCGTTTCGGTGAAGAAGGATTCGCAGGGCGTGCAGTACCAGCCCTCATAGTGTCCCTTATAAATATCGCCCTGCTCGTAGAATTTCTGAAAGATCTTCTGCACGGCGTCACAGTGGGGCTTATCGGTGGTGCGGATGAAATAATCGTAGCTCGAGTTCATGTGATCCCAAATACCGCGGATCTCCCCTGCTACCTTGTCCACGTATTGCTGCGGGTCAAGACCTGCTTCTTTTGCAAGATTTTCAATTTTCTGACCGTGCTCATCGGTACCCGTGCAGAAAAACACGTCATAACCGCGCAAGCGCTTGTAGCGCGCCACGGCATCGGCCATGATCACCTCATAGGTGTTGCCGAAGTGGGGCTTGCGAGAGGCATACGCAATAGCTGTTGTCAGATAAAACTTTTCCATTATTTTCATTCCTCCTCAGAAGACGTTATCATAGATAATTTCAGATATGCAAGATTGTAGCGGTGCGAAAACCAAAGGGCCCACAGCACGCCGACGGTAAGAAACGAGAGTAAGAGCTGCCACAGGGCACGGAGCGAAAAGCGGAAGATCACGCGGGCGTTTTTCTTGCCGCACGACACCGAGAGCAGAAAGGCGCGGCGTACAGGCAGCGTCTCATTCCCCACGGCCAGCGCCGCAAAGGAAAAGAAGATGCCGCCAAAGAAGAGCACGCCAACCGAGAGGGCCAGCGCCGCGAGAAGCGCCGCCAAGAGAAGCAAAACCGCAATCAGCGTGCCGAAGTGCACGTCAAATACGGCAACGTACAGGTTCCACGCACCCGCAAAAAGCAAAAACACGGCAAGCGCGGGCAGCGAAAGGAGCAGCAGGGTAAGTGCCCCCGCGCGCAGGGCACGCAGGTAGCGGCTGCGCGACGTAAAATAATAAAGCACCTCACGCGCGAGCGGCTCGTCCCCCGCCGACCAAAGCCCCGCCATGCGCAGCTTACCGAGCCAAAGCGGCATCAAACAAGCAACCACGGCCAACACGGCAAGCACAAATAAGCCGATGTCAATGATGGCGTTGATCACATAAGTCTCAACAAAGAGCAAGGAAAAATACATCAAAAATTCCGTGCCGCCAATCACAGCAAAGGCAACCAGCAAGCAAAGGAGCAAGGCACCGAGCATGGACGGTAAGGCGTGCGGGCGTGCCAGCACGGCATCGGCCTCGCGCCACGCCGCACGGGATGGGGCGGATCTTCGGTTGGTAGTAGCCATACTGTCCATATCCTGCCCTCCTTTTCAAAATATAATAATATTTTAACATATTGTTGTAAGATTTACAAGGCGTGAGAGGAAATTTATTCAAAAAATAAAAGCCACCCATCAGGGCAACCTGCAGCAAAGCAAGGCGCGCCTTTTGGGTGGCTGTTTTTTATTTGATCTGCGTAATATCGTAGGGCGTGGTCTGGTAAACGAAGTAATTGAGCCAGTTGGAGTAAAAGAGGTTGGCACAGCTGCGCCAGCGCACAAGCGGCTCCTTGGTGGCATCGTCGTTCGGAAAATAGTTTTTCGGCACGGCGATGGGAAGCCCCTTCCCCTTATCGCGCAGATATTCCTTTTTCAGCGTATCGGCATCATACTCGGAATGCCCCGTAACAAAGATCTGTCTGCCGCGCTCGGTCGATACCACGAAAACGCCGGCCTCCTCGGAGCTCGACAGCACCTTCAGCTCCTCCACCGCCTCAATATCCTCACGCGCCACGGTGGTGTGGCGAGAGTGCGGCACCAGGAAGGTATCGTCAAAGCCGCGGAACAAAATCGAGCGCTTGTGGTCAAGCTTATGCTCAAACACGCCGAAAAGCTTTTCGGGCAGGGTCTGCTTTTCAATACCGTAATGGTAATAAAGTCCCGCCTGCGCGCCCCAACAGATGTGCAGGGTGCTTGTCACGTGGGTCTTGCTCCACTCCATGATCTCGCAAAGCTCCTGCCAATACTCTACCTCCTCAAACGCCATGTGCTCAACGGGCGCGCCCGTGATGATCATGCCGTCAAATTTCTGATCCTTGATATCGTCAAAGACCTTGTAAAAGGAGAGCATATGCTCGGGTGCGGTATGGGTAGATTGATGCGTGGCAGTTTGCAAAAGCTCAAGCTCGACCTGCAAGGGCGTGTTGCCAATGAGACGCGCGATCTGTGTTTCGGTCTCGATCTTCTTGGGCATGAGGTTGAGCATCAAAATGCGCAAGGGACGGATATCCTGCGTCACGGCACGCGTTTCGGTGATCACGAAGATATTTTCCTCGTGCAGCGTCTGGGTCGCAGGCAATAAATTCGGAATTTTAATAGGCATACTTTCACCTCCCGAAAAGGGATCTGTTATTTACATACAAGCGTCAAGAGCCTGCTTGATATCGGCAATGAGGTCAGCGGCGCTTTCAATGCCGCAGGAGAAGCGCACGAGATCGGGCGAAACGCCGCAGGCGCGCAGCTCGTCGTCGTTCATTTGTCTGTGCGTGGCGGAAGCGGGATGCAGGCAGCAGCTGCGCGCGTCGGCTACGTGGGTTTCGATGGCGGCGATCTTCAAGTGCTTCATAAACTGCTCGGCAACCTTTCTGCCGCCCTTCACACCAAAGCTGACAACGCCGCAGGTGCCGTTCGGCATATATTTCTTTGCGAGCTCGTAATATTTGTCGCCCTTAAGGCCGGGATAGGTGACCCAGGCAATGCGATCGTCGGAGGCCAGATACTCTGCCACGGCAAGGCCGTTTTCGCAATGGCGCTGCATACGCACGTGCAGGCTCTCCAAGCCAAGGTTCAGAATAAACGCGTTTTGCGGCGCCTGAATGGCACCGAAATCACGCATCAGCTGCGCGGTGGCCTTGGTGATAAAGGCACCCTCAAGGCCAAAGCGCTCGGTATAGGTCACGCCGTGATAGCTCTCGTCTGGCGTGCAAAGCCCCGGGAACTTCTCGGGATACTTGGTCCAGTCGAATTTACCGCTATCCACGATGCAGCCGCCCACAGCCGCGCCGTGACCGTCCATATACTTGGTGGTGGAGTGCGTCACGATATCGCAGCCCCACTCAAAGGGACGGCAATTGACGGGGGTGGCAAAGGTGTTGTCGATAATCAGCGGCACGCCGTTTGCGTGTGCCACCTTGGCGAATTTTTCAATATCCAGTACCGTCAGGGCCGGGTTGGCAATGGTTTCGCCAAACATCGCCTTGGTATTGGGGCGGAAGGCTGCCTGCAGCTCTGCCTCGCTCGCGTCGGGCGAAACAAAGGTGAAGTCAATGCCCATGCGCTTCATCGTAACGGAAAAGAGATTGAAGGTGCCGCCGTAAATAGACGAGGAGGCCACCACGTGATCACCCGCGGAGGCGATGTTAAATACGGCAAAGAAGTTGGCCGCCTGACCCGAGGAGGTCAGCATGGCCGCAGTTCCCCCCTCCATATCGCAGATCTTAGCAGCGACCGAGTCGTTGGTGGGGTTTTGCAGACGCGTGTAAAAATAGCCCGAGGCCTCAAGATCAAAAAGCTTACCCATATCCTCGCTGGTAGCATATTTAAAGGTCGTGCTTTGGATGATCGGGATCTGACGGGGCTCGCCGTTCCCGGGCGTGTAGCCGCCCTGTACGCATTTGGTTTCCATATTGTAGTTCGACATAAGAGCACCTCTTTTGGTGAATTTTAATTATACATTAGTATAGCACAGATTTTCGGGTTTGGCAAGTGGCATCAACAAAAAACCACCGCAAGATCGGTGATCTATTTTGAATTCACCGGCACTGTGCGCCCTCCATGCCTTTGTGATATTCTTTTCTTTGGTTTATTATACCACAGTCGCACAAAAAGGGCGTGCCTTGTGCTTAAAGCCGTGTTTTTACCTTTGTATCTTTTTATACGAATCCATGCCCAAAATCAAATGTTTTATGTCTAATTTATTATTTACTTATAGATTTTCTTCTGATATAATGTTGCTGTGAGCCGCAGTATCGAATACATCAAATTCTTATGCGGCAAAAGGAGATGTTACAATGAAGGAAAAAATCAAAATTGCTTACGTCGGCTGCGGTCGCCGCGGCTACGGTGTGCTGAAGCACTGCTTTTCTCAGATGGTGGATGTAGACATCGTTGCCATTTGCGACAAGTTTGAGGCTAACCTTGAAAAAGCAAAGAATAAAATCATAGAGAACGGCAAGCCCGTCCCCGCCATGATCACCACCAACTACCAGGAAGTTCTTGACAACCCCGAAGTAGAAGCAATTGTACTGATGACCGGCTGGGATGAACGTCCCGTGATGGCAAAGCAGGCACTGCTTGCCGGCAAATATACGGCTGTTGAAGTTGGCTGTGCTACCACACTTGAGGAGTGCTTTGACCTTATTGACACCTACGAAAAGACCGGTGTACCGTTGATGATGCTGGAAAACTGCTGCTACAGCCGCCGCGAGATGATGACTCTTAACATGCGCGAGCAGGGCGTGTTTGGTGAGATCGTACACTGCACGGGTGCTTATGCACATTACCTCAACGAGGTAGAGCTCTTTAAGGAGCTACATGAGAATCCCGAAAGCAAGGCTGTAACCCACTACCGCCTTGCGCATTACATTAACGGCAACCGCGAGAACTATCCCACGCACGCACTCGGCCCCATTTCCAAGGTATTGAACCTCAACCGCGGCAACCGCATGGTATCCCTTGTTTCGATTGCCTCCAAGGCGGCAGGTCTCAAGCAATACGCCAAGGATCATTTCGGTGAAGATAGCGAATACGCCAAGATCGACTATAAGCAGGGCGATATCATCACCACCGTGATCACGTGCGCAAACGGCGAGACCATTCACCTCACGCTTGACACGACACTCCCCCGTCCCTACTACAGCCGTAACTACGGTGTGCGCGGCACCAAGGGTCTTTACACCGAGGAAAGAAAGGTCGGCTTTGTTGAGGGCATGGAGGAATTTAAAGAGGTTACCAGTAACGAAGAAGAATTTTATGCAAAATACGACCACCCCTTGCACAAGGAATACGAAGCCATGCAAGAAAAGCGAGGCGGTCACGGCGGTCTTGACTGGTTGGTTTGCCGCGCATTTGTTGAAAGCGTAAAGCGTGGCACCAACACCCCCATTGACGCTTACGATACCGTTTTGTGGATGGCAATCGGCGCACTTTCCGAGGAATCGATTAAAACCGGACGCGCCGTCGAGGTGCCCGACTTCACCCGCGGCAAGTGGGAGCACCGCGAGCCTCCCGTACTTGGCAAATACTGCCTTGACCAAGTGTGTGAGGATCTCGATACCAAGCTTTATCCCGATATGGCGTAAATACATATAAAAAGCAGCGGATGACCCACGGTCATCCGCTGCTTTTTATATAATTTGTTATTTTTGCAAAAGCGACTTACCCTCCCAGCCCTCGGCGGGGGAAACACCCATGATATCCGCAACGGTGGGGGCGAGGTCGAGAAGGCTCACGCCGTGCAGCTCCTTGCCCGCCTCAAATTCCTTGCCGATGAAGAACATCGGAATGGTCATATCCTCCGGCATATCCGTGCCGTGTGCACGGTCGTGGCCGCCGTGGTCGGCGGTCACGATCACGGTATAGCGATCGCCGCAGGCCTCTACCACGCGCTTCACGTTCGAGATGGCGTGATTGATGTAATCAAGATAAAGATCGGTCATCCAGCCGCTGTCGTGGCCACCCTTTTCGTCGGTTTCTACCATGTAAAGGAAGACAAAATCCACATCCTTGTTCTCGCCCAAGTAGCGGAGCATGCGGTCGGTAAGGATCCCGTCTGTGTGCTCTGCGGAGTAGGCGTTCACATACTCGGCAGAAACAAGAGAAAGCGGACGGGAAATATCGCGCAGGGGCTCCCAGCCGTAATACATGGTGGATTTGCCCTTTGCCTTTCTGATCTGCTCAAAAAGACCCTTGACGGGGTTCACGGGAGGCACGTATTCATTGGTGGTGATGCCATGACGGGAGGGGGGGACGCTATGGAACATCGACATGTGGCACGGAAGCGTGACGGACGGAAAGACCGTTTGCGCATCAAAGGTGTAGCTGCCGATTTTTTTCAGCTCCTCAAGATAGGGGTTGCCGCATTGCTGCACGCCGTCCGCGCGCATACCGTCGATAGAGATCAAAATAACCTTGTTTTCCATATTTCACCTCATGCATGTAATAGAAAATATTTAATTTTATCCTATCATTTTTTTGAAAGAAGTCAAGTTGTTTGAGAAATGATTGAACGATTTTGAACTGAATACGGCACATATTGTACGCTTTTCATACCAAGCCGCATATTACGGTGCTTCGCTCAGCTCCTGCTCCTTGGCACATTCCGCACGAAGCATTTGCGCAAACCGTTCCACGCACTTCGGTATATATTTCCCCGCGTTGCGGTAAAGCACGGTCTTGCGTCGGTACCCATGGATTTTTTTCAAAACGATCCGATCGGAAAATTGCCCTCGCCACGACACAGCCGGGATCAGAGAAACACCAAGCCCCAGCTCAATGCATTTTCGAATGTAATAGGGGTCGTCGCTGCGAATCACAATATGCGGCGAAAAGCCCATATCGGCGCAGATCTCCTGCGCAATGTGATATAGGCTACTGCCTTGATTGGTGCAAATAAAGGGCTCTCCCCCGATATCCTCGGCGCTCAGCTGCTCCTTTGATGCCAACGGATGATCGTCACGCAGAGCAAGCAAAATTTCCTCTTGCAGCAATTGCTCCCCAACGTAACCGCCCCGCAGTACGGCATCGGTCACAATGAGATCAAAATCCTCGTCCTCGGGAGGCGCCGTGTATTTCGTCACAATATCCACATCAGGATAGAGCCTATTAAATTTCTCCACCGTTTGCATCACCAAACGGCGGTTAATAAAAATAGAAAGCTTGATTTTTCCGCTTTCCCCGTCGTCGGCAATCTGCTTTTTCGCGCCATCAAGCAATGCCAGCGCCTCTTTAACCCGTTCGTAAAAAAGCTTACCGCTGTCGTTTAATCTGATGCGGTTGGCGCTGCGGGCGAACAGTTGCACCGATAATTCTCCCTCAAGTCGCTTGATGCTTTGCGAAATTGCCGAGGTCGGCACGTAGAATTTTTTGGCCGTTTCGCTGAAATTTTCAGTCTCGGCGGCATCGCAAAAGTATTTCAACTGTAACAGCTCCATGATATCACCTCCGCTTTATTATAGCACACGCGAGCTTCACATTCAATATATAGCGGTGCAATTTATTTTATTATTTACAATGTAGTAAGTGCATGCTACAATGAAATAAAAAAGGAGATTTTTATGGATGCCTTACTGATCATGCTGCGCAACGTCATTTTATTTGTAGCGCTGGCACTTCCCGGCTTTTTGCTTGTAAAAAGCGGACATTTAAAGCAGGAGCAATCGGGTGCGCTTTCGAAGCTGCTGATGTACGTGGGAATGCCCTTTTTGATTTTGGCAAGCGCGGTGAACAACCTTTCCTTCACGCGCGAGCTGCTGATCACCGTGATCGTGGTGGCACTTGCTGGCGTTGCATATACGCTTGTCATGTTTTTTGTCTCCCTGCCCCTCACGGGCGCGGAAAAAGAGGCCAAGACCCGTGGTATGCTGCGCTTTTGCGCGGTTTTTTCCAATAACGGCTTTTTGGGCATTCCCCTTGCCGTGGCGGTATTCGGTGCGGCATCGCGCGTGCTGACGGTGCTGATCATTCTCAACATCATCACCAACGTTTTAATGTACACCCTTGGTATTTATCTGGTTTCGGGCGACAAAAGCCGTATCAGCCTGAAAAAAGCCTTTTTAAACCCCGTACTGATCGCATTTTTGATCGGCATGGTACTAAACCTGCTCAACGTCAAGGCTTACGTACCCGAGATATCCACCTATGCCACCCATTTCAGCAATCTCGTGACCCCCATTTCCATGACGATCCTCGGCATGAAGCTGGGTGCGGTCAAAATTACCGCGCTCTTTGCCTCGTGGAAAACCTATTACGTTGCCGCGCTCAAGCTGATCGTCTTTCCCCTGCTCATTGTAGCAGTTCTGCTCGCGGCGCGTGCCATCTTCCCCCATGGCGTGGTCAATGCCGATATGATCCTTGGCTTCTTTATTGCCTTTGCCATGCCCACGGCAGGGCTTGCCTCAACCTTTGCCGATGGGTTCGGCGGTGATACAAAAAGCGCGGTTGCCTTCACGCTCGGCACCACGCTGCTATCTATTATCACATTACCCGTGCTTTACTGGCTGCTTTGCCTGTGCTTAAATTGATAAGGAGAACGACTGTGAAGCTATTTGAAAATATTCCGTACGTAACGCACGAAAGCGGTGCGCTCTGCCTTGATCTTTACCTCCCCGACACCGTGGGCTTTGATCTGTTTGTGTATTTTCACGGCGGTGGGCTCACGGCGGGCGATAAGGTAAACGCCGCTACACAACTGGTTGCACCATTTCTGACCGAGCACGGCATCGCAATGGCGTCCCTCAATTACCGTATGTATCCCGACGCCAAATACCCGGATTTTATCCGTGATGCTGCCGCGGGTGTGTGCTGGCTCTCACATCATATCGGTGAATACGGCAATTGCAGACGCATTTTTGTGGGCGGCAGCTCGGCGGGCGGATATCTCTCCATGATGCTTTGCTTTGATGCGCGCTGGTATGCCGAATGTGGCACACTTCCCATTCCCGTCGCCGGATATTTCCACGATG
Organism: Clostridia bacterium; assembly: GCA_017453325.1. Classification (GTDB taxonomy): domain Bacteria; phylum Bacillota; class Clostridia; order Oscillospirales; family CAG-272; genus Firm-07. The sequence continues at coordinate 686 of JAFTKK010000012.1, read as the reverse complement.
CAGGGCAGCCAACCTGCCACTTTAACGTGCTGCGTGAACGCGGGATCGATCCTCGTCGCGTCATCCTTGACGATTCCGCACCGCTTTATCACATCGGAACCGCCAAGGAATATCCGCCCATGATGTTCGTGGTTTCGGATAATGACATGAAAAACCGCTATGAGCAAACACAACTGGTGCTTTCCACCCTAAAGCACTTTGAATACGACGAAAATAAGATCTTTTACAGGCTGATGCACGGGAAGCACTGTGCACACGGAAAGCAAACCGATGAAAACGGCGATTCCGTGCTCGGAAAGCTGATTTTGGAGTTTATTGACAAAGTATGAAAAACAAAAAAACGCACCCGTAGGTGCGTTTTTTTCATTGCCCATTGAGAACCGAACAAAGGTTTGGGAGTAGAAAGAAACTCAAGTAATCATTGTCTTGAACAGGAGCACTGCTGTGCTCAAAAGTTCAAGCCCTCGGTCTATTAGTATCGGTCAGCTAAATACATTACTGCACTTACACCTCCGACCTATCAAACTCGTAGTCTACAAGTGACCTTACCTGGTCAAGCCAGGAGGGATATCTAATCTTGAGGTGGGCTTCACGCTTAGATGCTCTCAGCGTTTATCCCATCCGTACGCGGCTACCCGGCTGTGCCACTGGCGTGACAACCGATGCACCGGAGGTACGTCCGACCC
>JAFTKK010000078.1 GCA_017453325.1 Clostridia bacterium | reverse complement strand
CCGCCGTGGTTGCCACCGAGGGCGCGACCGTTGCTACCGACGACGTGCTGATCACGCTGCAATAAACGGAGTAAGCTATGCTCGAAAGTATTGTAAATTTTCTTGAAAGCACGGGCGTTTACCGTCTGTTTGCCAATAACCCCGCGTGGTGGCAGACGGCGGTGATGTACCTGATCGCGGCGGTGCTGGTGTACCTTGCCGTGGTGCGCGGCTTTGAGCCGCTGCTGCTCTTGCCCATCGCCATCGGTATGTTTTTGACAAACCTGCCCGGCGCGGAGCTCTTCCACCCAGACTTTTTCCTCGTGGCAGGGGATATTGATTACAGTATGGTTCTGCACGAGGGCGGCCTCATTGACCTGCTTTATCTCGGCGTCAAGCTCGGCATTTATCCTTGCCTCATTTTCATCGGCATCGGTGCCATGACCGACTTCTCGCCCCTCATTGCCAACCCCAAGACCCTCCTTATCGGTGCGGGCGCGCAGCTTGGCGTCTTTGTGGCCTTTGCCTTTGCGCTGATCTCGGGTATGTTCACACCGCAGGAGGCGGCGGCCATCGGTATCATCGGCGGCGCGGACGGCCCCACTGCTATTCTCGTGACCAAGGTGCTGGCACCGCATCTTTTGGGTGCCATTGCCATTGCCGCGTACAGCTACATGGCGCTGATCCCCATGATCCAGCCCCCCTTTATGCGTCTTTTGACCACCAAAAAGGAGCGCGCCATCCGCATGACCACGTTGCGCCCCGTTTCCACCGTGGAAAAGGTCTGCTTCCCCCTCATTGTCACCTTTGTGGTCTGGCTGATCGTGCCCGATGCCGTGACCCTCATCGGTTGCTTGATGTTCGGTAACCTCTTGAACGTCAGCGGCGTGACCGACCGCCTTTCCAAGACCGCGCAAAACGAGCTGATCAACATCGTGACCATCTTCCTCGGCATCAGCGTGGGCGCCACCGCCACCGCAGATAATTTCCTCAAGCTCGAAACGCTGCTGATCATTGGCTGCGGCCTTGCCGCCTTCGTTGTTTCCACCATCGGTGGGCTTCTCACGGCCAAGGTGATGAACGTGATCACGGGCGGCAAGATCAATCCTCTCATTGGCTCTGCGGGCGTTTCCGCCGTGCCGATGGCGGCGCGCGTCGCGCAAAAGGTGGGCAGGGAGACCGACCCCAACAACTATTTGCTCATGCACGCCATGGGCCCGAATGTGGCGGGCGTGATCGGCTCTGCCATCGCCGCAGGGGTGTTCCTTTCCTGGGCCTTTTAACTGAATTTTAATGGAGATTACTATGTCTAAAGTGAAAATTACAGAAACCGTCATCCGCGATGCGCATCAGTCCCTCATTGCCACGCGTATGACGACAGAGGAAATGCTGCCCGCGCTTGAAAAAATGGACAAGATCGGCTATCATTCGATCGAGGCGTGGGGCGGTGCCACCTTTGATGCTTGTCTGCGCTTCCTCGGTGAGGATCCGTGGCAAAGACTGCGCATCATCCGCGATAAGGTGAAAAACACCAAGCTGCAAATGCTTTTTCGCGGTCAGAATATTCTCGGCTACCGTCATTATTCCGACGACGTGGTGGCCTATTTCGTGCAAAAGTCGATTGCAAACGGCATTGACATTTTGCGTATCTTTGATGCCCTCAATGACCCGCGCAACTTAAAAACCGCCATTGACGCCACAAAGCGCGAGGGCGGCCACGTGCAGGCGGCCTTTTCCTACACCACGGGCCCCGGCTACACGATGGAGTATTACGCCAATTACGCGCGGCAGCTCGAGGAAATGGGCGCCGATTCGATCTGCATCAAGGATATGGCGGGTCTTTTGAAGCCCTTTGATGCCTTTGACCTCGTTAAGGCCATCAAGGGTGCGGTGAAGCTCCCCGTGCAGCTCCACACCCACTATACCGCAGGTCTTGCTTCGATGACGCTCCTGAAGGCGGTAGAGGCAGGCGTTGACGTGATCGATACCGCCCTGTCGCCCCTTGCGATGGGCACCTCGCAGCCCCCGACCGAAACGCTGGTTGCCGCCCTTGCGGGCACGCCCTATGACACGGGCATTGACCTCGCCGCCCTTGACGAGATCACGGGGCATTTTACCGCGCTGCGCGAAAAGTATCTTGCAAGCGGTCAGCTTGACGTCAAGGCGCTCAAGGTGGATGTCAACGCCCTCTTGTACCAGGTGCCGGGCGGCATGCTCTCGAACCTGATGCGCCAGTTAGCGGAAGCAGGGAAGTCCCATCTGCTCGGCGAGGTGCTGGCCGAGGTGCCGCGCGTGCGCGCCGACGTCGGCTATCCGCCCCTCGTCACCCCCTCCTCGCAGATCGTGGGCACGCAGGCCGTGTTTAACGTCATCGGCGGTGAGCGCTATAAGATGGTCACCAAGGAGTTCCGGGGCGTGGTACGCGGTGAATACGGCAAAACGCCGATGCCCATTGACCCCGCCATCACCAAGAAGATCATCGGCGACGAGCAGCCCATCACCTGCCGCCCCGCCGACAAGCTTGCCCCCGAGCTTGACAGCCTGCGCGAAAAGATCGCAGGGTATATCGAGCAGGAGGAGGACGTCCTTACCTACGCACTCTTTGAGCAGGTCGCCCTCAAATTCTTTGAGGAGCGCAAGCGTAAGCTCTACGGCATTGACAAGAGCGCCGACAAAGCCCTCGGCGTGCATAGTGTGTAAGGTGAGAAAAGAGGCTGCACCATTCGCGCAGACCAAAAACACACGAAATGAATAAAAAATAAAGCCGCTTTTGCTATCAATATCGATAGTATAAGGCGGCTTTTCCTATTAGTGCCTTTAGGCCGCCCCGCGCGAAGGGCGAAACAAAGAACCACCCGCTATGCGGGTGGGCAATAAAGGTTATACCCTTGCTTTGGAGCAGATGTAACATAAGCCTTCTCCTGTGGGAGAAGGGGGACCACCGTAGGT
>JAFTKK010000077.1 GCA_017453325.1 Clostridia bacterium | reverse complement strand
GGGCTGGTGCGCACCCCAGCAGGGCGCGTGCAAGCTCTCCCTCAACGTGAAGAACGGCATTATTGAGGAAGCACTGGTGGAGACCATCGGCTGCTCGGGTATGACCCACTCCGCCGCTATGGCCGCAGAGATCCTGCCCGGCAAGACCCTCCTTGAGGCGCTGAACACCGACCTTGTGTGTGACGCCATCAACACCGCTATGCGCGAGCTGTTCCTGCAGATCGTTTACGGCCGCAGCCAGTCTGCCTTCTCTGAGGGCGGCCTTGTTATCGGCGCAGGCATGGAGGACCTTGGTAAGGGCGAGCGCTCGATGGTCGGCACCATGTACGGCACCAAGGAAAAGGGCGTAAGATACCTTGAGATGACCGAGGGCTACTGCACCAGAATGGCACTTGACGAGAACAACGAGGTGATCGGCTACGAGTTCGTTTCTCTTGGCAAGATGACCGATATGATCAAGAAGGGCATGGAGCCCAACGAGGCATACGAGAAGGCTAAGGGCACCTACGGCAGATTTGCCGATGCCGCAAAGTACATCGATCCTCGTAAAGAGTAATTAGGAGGTAACGTATCATGGCAAAATTTGAAGGTTATGAAAGACGCGAGGCGAAAATTCTCGCCGCGCTGAAGGAATACGGCATCTCCTCTATTGATGAGTGCATGGATATTTGCAAGGCACAGGGCATTGACCCCTACAAGATCGTAGAGGAGACCCAGCCCATCTGCTTTGAAAATGCAAAGTGGGCATACGTTGTTGGCGCAGCTATTGCCATTAAGAAGGGCTGCAAGAAGGCATCTGACGCCGCTGCCGCTATCGGTATCGGTCTGCAGGCATTCTGCATTCCCGGCTCTGTTGCCGAGAACCGCAAGGTAGGCCTTGGCCACGGTAATCTTGGTGCAATGCTCCTCTCCGAGGAGACCGATTGCTTCTGCTTCCTCGCAGGTCACGAGTCCTTTGCTGCCGCAGAGGGTGCTATTAAGATCGCGCTGAACGCAAACAAGGTTCGTGTAAAGCCCCTGCGCGTGATCCTCAACGGTCTTGGCAAGGACGCAGCTTACATCATTTCCCGTATCAACGGCTTTACCTACGTAAAGACCCAGTTTGACCCCGCAACCGAGGAGGTTCAGGTTCTTTCTGAGAAGCCCTTCTCCAAGGGTCCCCGCGCTGACGTAAAGTGCTACGGCTCCGACAGCGTGCCGGAGGGTGTTGCGATCATGCGTCTTGAGAACGTTGGCGTTTCCATCACCGGTAACTCCACCAACCCCACCCGCTTCCAGCATCCCGTTGCCGGTACCTACAAGAAGTGGTGCCAGGAGAACGGCAAGAAGTACTTCTCCGTTGCCTCCGGTGGCGGCACGGGCCGTACGCTTCACCCCGATAACATGGCTGCAGGCCCCGCTTCCTACGGCATGACCGATACCCTCGGCCGTATGCACGGTGACGCACAGTTCGCCGGCTCCTCCTCCGTGCCCGCGCACGTAGAGATGATGGGCCTCATCGGCGCAGGAAACAACCCCATGGTAGGCATGACGGTAGCTGTAGCAGTAGCTATCGAAGAGTCCTACAAATAAGCTGAAATCTGGAGAGAACCGCCGCTGCCGTCATGCCAAATGACACGTGGCAGTTGCTGTTGCTATCGAGGAGAGCTACAAATAATCTATAAAAAATAACGGCTTAGCGCAAATGCGTTAAGCCGTTATTTTTTTGGATAAGGTGTTTTAATATCTGTCAAACCCAATAAATAATCAGTTGAGGTTTTATAATATTTTGCGAGTTTAATCAGCTGTTCTAGAGGGATTTGGCGCTGCCCATTTTCGTATTGTGAATACGTGTTTTGCTTGATGTGTAAGTACATAGCCAATTCGTGCTGTGTCAAATCCAGATCTTCCCGTAAATCTTTTAAACGCATCATATCACCACCTCTAAAATATTATATAAAATCTCGTTTTGAGATATTGACATATATCTCAATTTGTGATATTATGGTGTTAAAATCATCCGCGGCATGCGGCTTTTAAGGAGGAAGACTTTATGGCAGGAAAAATTATGATTCATGGATTTCAAAAAAAGATGCCTGATGCGGCAAAAATTATCATCAATTCAAGAATAGTGGCACAAGTTGCAACAGGTCAAACTGTTACGTTGGATGTTGATGGAGACAGTACAATATCTTGTAAGTATGGATTTCTCACTACCAAAGAATCAATCAGGGTGAAAGATGGTGAGAATATAGAACTGCAATTAGAGTACAAAAAAGGATTTTGGGCAAATCAGATTTTTTTGGAGGTTGTAAGCGGAAATTATACAACAACAACCGAGAAACAACAGATTATTAAGTTCGAGCCTTTGCCTGGGAGCGTGTATGCCCTTGATGGGGGTGTTGGTGATTGCTTGCACGTTTTTGAAGACAGAGTGGTTATTCAGCACAAGGGCGTTCTTAATTTTTTTGCTATGGGTATTAAGGGCGATAAAACATTATATTACAGTGATATCACCTCAGTACAGTTTAAAAAGCCGGGTATAACTGCAGGACATATCCAGTTTTCCATACCGGGTGGCGTGGAAGGCTCTGGTGGTGTGATGGATGCAGCTAGTGATGAAAACACGATTACTTTTAACGGTAATGCGGAAACTATAGCATATGCAGAAGAAATGGTTAAATATATTGACGCCAAAATTAGTGAGCATAAGCGAGGGAAGGGCGGCGCGACTATTGTTCAACCACTTTCCAATGCTGACGAATTGAAGAAATTCAAAGAACTCTTAGAAATGGGGGCAATCACACAAGAAGAGTTCGATGCAAAAAAGAAAGAATTACTTGGCTTATAGTAGAAAAAGTTAAAATCAAATAGCGGAAAGTTGGACACATCATTTTGGAGTTTTCTCCTATGATGTGTCCGATTTGTTTTTTATCAAAATTTGCCCCAAAAGGAGCAGAAGGTCATTTAAACTTGGTTGACGACAAAAGTAATTAAGCGTGATATAAAGTCATTAAAGCAATTGCGGATTGATTTATTTGCAAATTTACAGTATAATGGAAAGGAGAACAAATGAGCGAGAAAAACATAATCGATACAGCAATAAATAATCTGCTTCAAGACAGAGAATTGCGTGGTGGTAGCATCAACTTTGCAAATTGGATGTCGCAGTTGGCATTCAATACTTGTCAATATTGCGTGGAGCAACACGGTAAAATAGTAGATGTTTCTGTGTTAAAAAACAAAAAGTCGGTAAATGCACACAAAAATTGCCAATGTGAATATGTGCCAATGCGGGCAAAACAAGTTGGTACAGCTACAGACTGGGGAAGGGAAGGTGCGGACGCTTACTTAGCCTATTTCGGGCGATTGCCGGATTATTATGTGTCGTTCGAAGCTGCTGAAGATGCTGGATGGCGAAGTAAAAAAGGAAATTTAGATAAGGTATTGCCCGGAAATATGATTGGTGGTGCTATTTACAAAAATAGGGATGGCAAGCTTCCGCAATTTTCGGGAAGAGTTTGGTATGAGGCGGATATAAATTACGGTGGTGGATATAGAAATCGGCAAAGAATACTGTACTCAAACGATGGATTGATGTTTGTGAGCTATGACCACTATCAGACATTTTACGAAATAACAAATTAAGGAGAGAAATATGTGCCAATTTAAAGAACTCTATACAATCGATTTTTCAAATGTAACATATTATATAGAAATACATTCCATTATTCAAAAAGCGTTAGATTTTCCCGAGTATTACGGTGGCAGTTTGGATGCTTTATGGGATTGTCTGAGAGATATGGTTGGTGAACCTATTCATATCGAAATAATAGGCCTTGAAGTAATCGAACAAAAGTTTGGCAATTATGCAAGTAAACTGATTGAAACTTTTAGAGAATTGAAGCATTATCAGGGCGACAAGTATTCACACGAAATACAAATTGAAATTGTGAGTGGCAATACAAGAGTGTCATTGCGATGACAAAATACGATTGAAAGTAATCTTTGGGCGGGGATTTGTCGTTTTTTTAGGTAAGGGGAAATAATGAGTAAACAAAAATATACGATAGATTTTACCAATGTAAATTACTATTTGGAGATGCATGGTGTGATTTGGAAAGCACTTGATTTTCCCGATTATTACGGATGTAATTGGGATGCGTTTTGGGATTGCCTCACCGATATGTACGGTGATCCGATTCATATTGAAATTATCGGGCTTGAGGTGATTGAAAGGAATTTCACAGATGCCGCAAAGAAAATGATTGAAATTTTAAGGCGATTTAAGCACTTTAATAATGACTTGTTTTCCGACAGTATCAAGATCGAGATCGTCAGCGGAGATACTCGCATCAGCTTGAAATAGCAATCGAAGATCGTAATTCATCCACACAAAAAAGTTGGACACATCATTTTGGGTTTTCCCTTGTGATGTGTCCAATTTGTTTTTTGTGAGACGAGAGGATTATCCTATGATTGCTTTTTGTAATCTGAGGGTAGCGTTCCCTTATGACGGGCGAAAATTTTTGAAAAATGCGCGGCATCGTAGAATCCCGTTTTTTCGGCAATCTCGGAAATCGAAAAGCCTGTATGGAGGAGCATATATTCAGCCGCCTCTATTCTTCGTTTTATGATGTACTCAAAGGGCGGCATACCGCAGACCTTGTTGAATTTTCTGATAAAGGCGCTGCGCGAAAGTCTGGCTGCCGTGGCAAGCTTTGATACCGTAAGCTTTTCGTAATACCGCTCGTGGATCATAGATATGACTCTCATAAAAGCTTCGTCACCCTTGATGTCCGTCTCCTTATTGCCCGACTTTTCGCTGTACCATTTGCAAAGCAGCGTGATAAACATCATACCGAGACTGCTCCGCAGCAGCGAATCTGCAGTATCGTTCGGGCGATCGTACAAAAGCGCTTCATCAATGATATTTCGGATCTTTTCGAATTGCTCCTCGGACAATTTCAGGTGTAAGGGCTGTTTGGCTTTTGCTCTCATAAGCGGCTCGGCAGTAAAGAGCACGAAAAAGGACGGAAGCATCTGCAGATCGGTCATGTTTTTTTCAATGAACGTATCGCTTACGAGAATATGACAAACGTCAAAGCCCTCACCGCCCGTATATCCGTGTCTGACATTCGGAGGAATGATAAAAACATCGCCAACATTGGCCTCTATGCAATTTTCCTCAATATAATGCTGCCCGTTGCCGCGAGTAATGATATTTATCTCAAAGAAATCCTGCACATGCATTCCTATGGAATAATTTGGCATGACAAATACGTGAATATTGTCGAGATTATTTTTAAAAGTAGTCTTACTGCTGAAGTAATACTTCGGATTTTTGTGAAGATTTGGCATAGGCAACCTCTTTTTGAAACGATTATACTATTAAAAAAGTATCATTATACATAGATGGTATCATGTTTTTGTGATAAAATCAAGATGTGAGTGCAAATTTTAGCAATACTCATATTTTCGATCAATTCGATATAAAGAAGCTTTAAGGGGGTATCTTTTTGATTTCCGAAAGGATCAGATTTCTGCAGGAAAAGAGCGCAGAGAGGGGAAAGGCGGGAATGCCCACCCATTTCGGCGTGGATTATCACTCATCGGCGCTGAGCCAATACAAGGACCTTCCGCACGCGGAAAAGCTGGCGCGTGCAATGGCATACGCAATCGAGAACCAGCCCGTATTCGCATATGACGGTGACCGCATCGGTGGAAGAATATACTACAGCAAGGAGGCGCCTATTACCGAGGCGTGCCCTGCGCTTGACTATAGGAGCGAGGCGAAAAGGATATTTGAAGAAAAATATCCGAAGGCGTGGGAGCTATTCAAAAATCAGCTGATCTCGCGCAGCGCAAAGGGTCATATCACCTGGTTCTTTGATCGGCTCCTCACGCACGGCACGGACGGCTACAAGGCCCTGTTCAAGAAGGCTTTGGAAACCGCGAAGGACGAAAAGGCAAGGGAATTTTACGATGGCGTTATCATCATGCTTGACGCGCTTCAGGCATTTAACGATAAGCATATCGCGGCTTACGAGGAGCTTGGCAACACAGAGCTTGCAAAGAGAATGAGAAAGGTTCCAAGATATCCTGCCGAGACCTTTATCGAGGCAGTACAAGCCTTCTATATGCAGCATATCGTTGTGATGCGCGAAAATCCCTTTGGCGGGAACGGCCCCGGAAGACTTGATTACTATCTTTGGCCCTATCTTGAAAGAGACATCAGGGCGGGCAGATGTACGCTTGAGGAGGCCAAGGAGATCATCGACGAGCTTTTTCTCCGCATCGACGAGAGAATATACTGCGCTGACGGGTGGGTTGAGGCGATAGTCGTCGGCGGAACGCATCCGAACGGCACATCCGCTGTAAACCCTCTTACCTACATCATGATACAGTCCATCATGGATCTGAATATCACGCACCCGTCGGTATACGTAAGACTTCCCGCGGATGCGCCCGAGGACCTTTTGAAGCTCTGCGCTAAATTTATGATGAGCGGCAACAACAGAGCACAGATACTTTACGATCCCGCTATCATCGGCGCTCTTGTCAAAAACGGAGCGCCGTTTCGAGATGCTGTCGAATATGCCTGCGGCGGTTGCATGGAGGTAGGTATTCAGGGAATGACCTCGGACTTCCTTTATATCGGGTGGCAGAACACCCCAAAGATGCTTGAACTTATGATAACGGGCGGCAAGTGCCTTGTCAGCGGGGAGCAGTACTCCTGCTTCAAGAACGAGGGTGGCCTTGCGGGATACTCCGACTTTGAGAGCTTTTACCGGGACTTTATAAAGGAAGCGAAAAGAATTACCAAAATATACTTGGAGGAACAGGATATATACAGCGAGATAGCGGAGAAAAACCGCCCCTCATATCTTATTTCGAGTATGATAGACGATTGTCTTACACGCGGCAGGAACATGCACGGAGGGGGTGTGAGATACCACGATTACGGCGGAACGCATCTCGGACTTCCCAACGTGGCGGACGGACTTTTCGCGATAAAAAAGGCTGTTTTCGATGATAAGATCTGCTCCGCTGAGGAGCTGATCTCGGCACTTGAAGCAAATTTTGCGGGCTATGAAAGGCTCCGACGGAAATTGCAAGAAATTCCCAAATACGGAATGGACAACGACGAGGCGGATGAAATGGCGCGGCGCGTTGTGAGTGATTTTTCCGATATGTACTTAAACTACCGCACAAGATGGGGCGGCACGGGAAAGCCTGTCATTCTCACCTTCACGTATTCACCGAAAGCCGCCGGGATACTCGGAGCAACAGCGGATGGAAGAGCTGCGCACAGCGGCGTTGCGCACGGCATTGGCCCCGCTTCCTCCTCGATGAGGGAAGGCATCACCGCGGCAATCAATTCCTGCGGTAAAATTCCGTTTGAAAAACTCTCGGGCGGCGCTTCCACCATGTGGGATTTCGACGCCTCGTGGGCAAACGAGGCTGTTATTGAGGCGGTACTGAAAACCTTTATGGATAACGGAGGACAGATATTCCAGGGTAATACCACGCCGCTGGAGGAGCTGCTTGACGCAAGACTTCATCCGGAAAAATACGAGCATCTTATGGTAAGAGTTGGCGGTTACTCGGCAAGATTTATATATCTTGAGCCTGAGCTTCAGGATGAGATCATAAGCCGTATGCGCCATACGGGATAAATGCTATGAATGAGATAAAAGCTACGGTTTTCGATATTCAACGCTTCTCTTTAAACGACGGTCCGGGAATACGTACGACGGTATTTTTGAAGGGCTGCCCGCTGAATTGCCTATGGTGCCACAACCCCGAGTCAAAATCGGCAAAACGTGAGATCATGCTTCATACGGCAAGATGCGTAGGCTGCGGAGCCTGCTTGGCGGCTTGTCCCGACGGTCTGCATTCGTTCGGGGAGGGCAATTTACACATCATAGACAGAAAAAAGTGCAAGCTTTGCGGAAGCTGCGAGGCGACTTGCTCCGGTGCGATAAAGATGTGCGGCAGAGAGATGAGCGTTTCCGAGGTTATGTCGGTAGTAGAGCGCGATGCTGCCTTTTATAAAAACTCCGGCGGCGGAATGACCGTTTCGGGCGGCGAGCCGCTCATGCATCCGACCTTTACCCTTGCCCTCGCAAAGGCGGCAAAGGCGCGCGGTATACATACCGCAATAGAGACATCCGGATATGCAAAATGGGATGTGATAGCGTCCTTAATTTCCTACGTTGATCTTTTTCTCTGGGACGTTAAGGAAACCGACGACATCCGTCACAGAGAATACACGGGTGTTAGCCGTGAGCCAATTCTTGAAAATCTCAGAAGGCTAAGCGCCGCGGGGGCAAGGATAGCTTTGAGGTGCCCGATCATTCCGAGCTTGAACGACCGCGATGCGCATCTTGAAAATATCGGAAGACTTGCCGATGAGCTGGTCGGAGTTGTGCGCGTGGACGTTGAACCGTATCACCCTTTAGGCAAAAGTAAGGCTCTTGCGTTGGGTAAGGACTATCCGCTTGAGGACCTGACGTTTCCCGCGGATGAAAAGACGAAGGAATGGATATCAAAAATATCGAAATTCACCTCAAAACCGGTACAAAAAGGCTGATTTCGCAAACGATACCTGTCAATTTTGACAATCGGCTAAAAATAATAAAATATTAGGGAGGCTTTACAATGGCAAGCATCAGAAAAGAGCAAAGAGATTTTATGGATTGGGAAATGGGTGCATTCTTTCATTTTGGCATTCGCACCTTTTACGAGGGGCACGATGACTGGGATATGAAGGAAATGCCGCTTGAGGGCTTTAACCCGACCGATTTTGATGCCGAGGATTGGATCAAGACCGTCAGTGAGGCGGGTGCCAAGTATGCGGTGCTTGTTTGCAAGCATCACGACGGCTTTGCCAACTGGCCCTCAAAATATACCGATTACTCGGTGGCAAATACCCCCTGGAAAAACGGCAAGGGCGACGTGGTGCGCGAATACGTGGATGCCTGTCGCAAGTACGGTGTAAAGGTGGGGCTTTACTATTCGCCCGCGCAGTTTGGCTCGTCAAAAACGGATCCGCGCGCGTATGATGATTATTTTATCAATCAGGTCTCTGAGCTGCTTACCAATTACGGCAAGATCGATTATCTTTGGTTTGACGGCTGCGGCAGCGAGGATCACAAGTACGATACCGCACGTATCATTGCCGCCATTCGCGTCCTGCAGCCCGAGATCTTGATCTTTAACATGTGGGATCCCGATACCCGTTGGGTGGGCAATGAGTCGGGCGTGGCGCACAGCCCCAACAAGCTGACGGTCGGGGAAACCGATTTTTCAATCAATAAGGATATCAAGGATCTGCTTGCCGAGCCGCTCTTTTTGCCGGTGGAATGCGATTTCCGTATGCGTCTTCGCAACTGGTTTTACAGCGACAGCGACGAGGAGACCGTCAAGAGTGTAGATGAGCTTGTGGGGCTTTACTACTATTCTGTTGGCAGGGGTGCCAACTTCCTTATCAACATCGGCCCCGATCGCCGCGGCAAGCTGCCCGAAAAGGACAAGGAGCGCCTTTTGGAGTTTGGCAAGGTCATCAAGGAGCGCTTTTCCTCGCCGCTTGCCTGTGAGATGGAGGCGGGGGAGCGAGAGATCGTGTTAACAATGCCGCATCAGCTTGTCAATCACGTGGTGCTCGGGGAGGAGCTTGATGCCAACTGCGAGATCGAGCAATTTGAGATCAAGGTCTATCCCTACAGCTACGGTTATCCCGTAACTGTGTTCAGAGGCACCACCATTGGACATAAGGCGATCTGTCAATTCCCGACAATGCGCACGAAAAAGATCAGCATTACCTTTGATAAGCCCAAAAAGGTGAATGCCACACTGTTTTACGCACCAACCGAGAAATAATACCGCCTTGGTGGAGGCAATTCATCAAAATAAAAATCGGACACATCATTTTGGGTTTCCCCTGGTGATGTGTCCAATCTATTTATATAAGGCGTGGGGGTTGGTACAATGAAAAAGCTCACGATGAAGAGGGATGGAGCTGCAGACTTTTATTTATCAAAGAAGCAAATAGCCCATTTATAGGAAAAATATATTCGAAAGAAACCACAAAAATTGCTTGATATTTTTCCGTTGGTGTGATATAATAATCACAGAAACAAAGGAAGGGGACTTGTAATGAGGTACTTGTCTGTTGCTGAAATTGCTACTAAATGGGGTGTGACCGACCGCAGTGTGCGGAAGTATTGCGCCGACGGCAAAATAGCCGGTGTAGTATTGAAAGGAAAAACTTGGCACATTCCCGAGAATGCCGAAAAGCCCGCCCGCAAGCGGCGCGCATCCAAAACCCCGAAACCCTTGCTTGCCATCCTGCGAGAGCAAAAGGAAGCGCGCCTTTCGGGAGGCATTTACCATCGCATACAGATTGATTTGACTTACAACTCCAATCATATTGAGGGTAGTCGCCTTACCCATGATCAGACGCGCTATATTTTTGAAACCAATACCGTCGGTATCGGTAATGGAAGCGTGAATGTAGACGATATTTTAGAAACGACCAATCACTTTCGCTGCATTGATTTTGTGATTGACAATGCCACTTCTGTTCTCACGGAAAAATATATCAAGAGTTTGCATTTGATGCTGAAAAGCGGCACCAGCGATAGCCGCAAGAGTTGGTTCGCCGTTGGAGATTACAAGAAGCTGCCCAATGAGGTGGGTGGCCGTGAAACAGTTGCACCGGAAGATGTGCATACTGCGCTCAGAGAACTGCTCGATGATTATAATGACCTTTCCGTGGTAACGTTGAAGGATATTATTGCTTTTCACGTTCGCTTTGAGCGCATTCATCCTTTCCAAGACGGTAATGGCAGAATAGGACGCCTTATTATGCTCAAAGAATGTCTAAAACACAATATTGTGCCTTTTATCATTGACGAGAGCCATAAGATGTTCTATTACCGCGGTCTTGGCGAATGGGATTTCGAAACGGGCTTTTTGCTTGATACCTGTCTGTCTGCGCAGGATCAGTTTCGCAAAATATTGGAACGCTTTAGGATAGACGTATGACGAGGATGCATTTTTTGCAATTTGGGTGAAACGATTTAGTGTATTAATAATGCTCACAAGCGGCAAATTCATGATGAAATCAAAAGATGATTAAGGAATTTATTGCCCGACACTTCATTGTTCTTTAAATTCTTTTCCCAATATTAGATAGTCAATGGAAACATTAAAATAATGTGACAATTTTACCAGCATTTCTATATCCGGGCTTCTTTTTCCGGTTTCATAATAGGAAAGTGCTTCTCGGCTGATTGAAAGATCCAGTGCAACTTTTAACTGAGTGTATTTTTTTCTTGTTCTAATTTCTTTTAAGCCGAGCATTTTCATGTTCTTCACCTTCCCCTCTTGACATAATTGTAACTTTTTGTTACAATCAATATGTAACAGTTTGTTACATACAGTCTGCGGGAGGATACGTGTTGTGAAAAAGAGTTTTTTAATCGTTTTAATAGTGTTGATTTTTTGCACATTATGTGCGTGCGACAATTCTGCAACGGATGCGATCAAGAGTGCGGATGATCAAACTGTTAATATTATTGCACCAACCGTAACATTTGAAACTAACGGGGGAAGCAAAGTAAATTCTCAAAGCACTAAGGTTATAAAAAAGGAGCCGCAAACTACGCGCGAAAATTATCTTTTTGACGGTTGGTATTTTGATAAGTCATTTAAGACTTTGGCTGTTTTTCCATTAAGTGTGGAATATGATACGATTCTTTATGCGAAGTGGTTGAAAATTTATGATACTGCCACTGCAAAAAATACCAGCATTTCCGGAAAAAGTGGATACGATGCAAAGGTTTCGTATAATGTAAGCCCACCTGATTTTGATCTTAATGCCTTGGCTGAACGAAATCTAAAGCTTAAAATTACTGTTTCTTACGATGTTACTTATCAAAAAAAATACGATGCATTATGGGATATTGGCTATGCCGGTGCACCGCACTATGAAGTTTATCTTTTAGGGGAAGATTTAAAAGGTGCATGGGAGGAGGATATTGTTGCTTCAAAATCGTCCAAAACCCACACTTTATCTATGGCTACAACTGCGGATTACTTTAGAAATAATATCATTAGGTTGACTTTTTCAACCAATAATATACAAAACGTTGTACAAATCAAAAACATTGTAATTACATATGAATGTGGCAAATAGATCGTGCTTATGGTCGGCTTTGAAGCTCCGTATTATTTTAGCAGAAAATTTCATAAATACTTCGGTTATGCTCACCGTTCTTTTCGTAAGCCAAGGAGCATGAGTTAAAAAAGAAAACGGCACCGCTACGCGATGCCGTTTTCTTTTTTAGTGATACGTAATTATACCCTTGCCGTACCCTCCCACTCCTCGGCGGGGTCACACTCAAGGAGCTTGGTGACGGTGGGGGCAACGTCCTTAATGGAGGCCTCGGCGAGCACCTTGCCTTTTTCAAAGCGCGGGCCCATGAAAAAGAGCGGAATGGTCATATCCTCGGGCATCTCGGTGCCGTGGGTGCGGTCGTGGCCGCCGTGGTCGGCAAGGAAGATGATGGTATAATCCTCAGGGATGCTCTCGTAAACCTGCTGCACGCACGCAAGAGCGTCGTGTGCATCCTGCATGTACTCGGGCGTGAGCCAGCCGTATTTGTGCCCCGTGTTGTCGGTATCGGCAAGGTAGAGGAACAGAAAATCGGGCTGCTGCTCGTTGATATATTTAATGGCGCGGGGCGTGATGATCTCGTTGACGTTCTCGTAGTTATAGCAGCTGAGGAAGTCGCAGGCGTCGAGCTTGCCGGGGCGGCAAAGGTCGCGCAGCTGATCCCAGGTGATAAAGAAGGCGCATTTTTTCTTGTTGGCCTTCAGCACGTCAACAATACCGTCAATGGGGCGAACCTGCGGCATATGGGTGTTGGTGGTGGTGCCGTGACGGGCGGGATCAACGCTGTGAAACAGCGACATATGGCAGGGAAGCGTGACCGAGGGAATGACGGTCTGCGCAGCCAGCGTATAGGTGGAAAGCTCCTTCATTTTCTCGGCAAAGGGATGGCCGCAGCTCATCATGGCGTCGGGGCGCATACCGTCTGCAAGAATCAGAATTACTTTTTCGGACATGGAAAAAACCTCCTTGGCTTTTGTTGACTTCATTATATAACCGATTGGCGGTAAAGTCAAGCCGTTTTGAGATTTTGCGATCAATTTTCAAGCGCCAGCAGGGCGGTGGCAATGGCGGCGACGTCGCCGATCTGCTCACCGAGGGCTGCGGGAACGACCTCGCAGCAGGCAAGAGAGGGGGCGAGTGCCTCGCGCGCCAGCTCTTCCTTGGCGCTTTCCCACAAAAGGGCACCGTTTCTGGCGAAAATACTGCCGATGACAATGCGCTCGGGGTTGAGGATGTCAATGAGGATCGAAAGTCCGCGCCCGAGGTAGTGCCCCGAGGTGCGGTAGACCTCAAGTGCCGTTTCGTCACCTGCGAGGGCTGCTTCCGCGATCGATTTCGCGGTCACCTGCTCGGCGGACATTCCCTCGCGGTAATAAGCGGGTGTTTTGCCCTCGGCGGCGCGCTCGCGCGCCATCGCAAGCCCTAATTGCGCAATGCCGCCGCCGCTGCAAAAGCCCTCAAAGGAGCCGCTTTTGCCAAAGCCGACGGGGCCGTTTGGCGCAAGGCGCACGTGCCCGACCTCGCCCGCGTTGCCGTTTTCACCGCTATACAGGCGTCCGTTTAAGATCAGGCCTGCGCCAAGTCCCGTGCCAAAGGTGAGAAAGACCATGTTGCGGCAGCCCCGTCCCGCGCCGAATTTCCATTCGGCCACGGCGCAGGCATTGGCGTCGTTTTGCAGGTGGGTGGGCACGCCGTAGTGCGCCTGCAGCTGCTTCACGATCTCCACGTGCTGCCAGCCGGGCAGATTGGGCGGACCTAAGATCACGCCCGTTTGGTCGTTCAAGGGGCCGCCGCAGCTAATGCCGACAGCCACGGGCTTTTCGGTGAGAATGGCGTCGGCCATGTCGATCAACCGATCGATCATGTCGGTGGGCGAGAGGGAGTGGTCGGTGGGGGTCACATCCTTTCGGAGCAACGTGAGCTGCTCATTTTCCCAAGTGGCGGTCATGACGGCACATTTCGTGCCGCCGATATCAAATCCAAGTAAATACATGATGTTGCCTCACAGCCGATATTTTTGTATCCACGCCTTGTAGCGCTGCAGATCAAGCGGCGGCTCTTGGCAGACGTAGTGATTAAAGCCGTTTTCCGCACCCGTTTGCCACTCAAATACCAGCATGGGGTGCTTGTCGGGCTGATAGCACAGGGTCAAGATGGCGGTGGAGGTATTGGCGGCGGCTTCAAACGTGCCTGCTTGCAGCACCTCGCCGCTGTCGGCGTCCTTTACGGTAAAGCTGCCGCTGCGCGCGTCGCGCGTGTCGTTGCAGGCGTAAAGGGTCAGCTTGCCGTCTGCGGGCTCATCGGCGGCGAGCACAAAGGGTGCTTGCGCGCGCTTGATGTAGCCGTAGGCCAGCTTTTTGGTAAAGTAATAATCCACCACCGCGTCGGACATCTGGGGCCAGCCGTCAAGCAGGTTCCACCAGATCACGCCGGTTTTGTAGGGGCGTCCTACGCGAATGCGTTCAATGAAATACTTTTTGGCCTCCGCCTGCGAGATCTGCGAGGCGAGGATATAGTCCTCGGGGTCGGTGGGCACCTCGCCGAAGAGCACGCGCACCTGCTTTTCCATCAGCATCACGCGCGCGTCGTTCCCCTCCTGATTGCTGGAGTGCAGGATCCATTCGGGGTTGTTGTGATAGGGCCAAACGCGCTCGGGCGTGATGAATTTTTGAATAGAGGAGAGCGCGGGGCATCCGTGGTATCCCGTTTCGCTGACGAAATGCGCGGTGCTGTTCTTGTAGTAATTGCTCTTGTAATAGTCGCGCGGGCCCCACAAATGATCCTCGGGCAGACCGCCTTTTTTGCGGTACATATCGGGGGAAACGTAAGGAGAGCTTGCAAGATAGGGTCTGCCGATATCGTGCCAGTTGACCACCTTTGGCAGCACCTCGCGCGTCAGGGTATTGCAATTGGGGTCGGTGAAGCCGAAGCGCACGAGGTCGATCTCGTTGTCACCCGACCACAGAATGATCGAGGGGTGGTTTCTCAGCTTTTTCACCACCGCCGTGGCCTCTGCCTCAAGTTGCTTTTTGAAGCGGTCTGTCTCGGGATACAGACGGCACGCCATGGCAAAATCCTGCCACACCATCACGCCGTTTCGGTCGCAGAAATCAAAAAATGCGTGATCCTCATAGACGTTACCGCCCCAGCAGCGCAGGATGTTGCACCCGATGTCGCGTACCAGGTCGAGGGCCTTTTCATAGCGTCCTGCGTCGCGGGAATGGAAGGCGTCAAGCTGCACCCAGTTAGAGCCCTTGCACAGGATCTCTGTGCCGTTGATGAGGAAGCGGAAGCGCCCGTTTTTGCCGTCGGTGGTATCGGTGCGGTCAAGCGCCACCGTGCGCATACCGAAATGCGTTTTCACCTCGTGTACGAGGGTGTCGCCGAGGTAGATCTCCGCCGTCACCTCATAAAGATTGGGGTCGCCGTAGCCGTAGGGCCACCAAAGCTGCGGATTGGCCGGTTTCCATCTTGCGCGCGCGGCTTTTTTGCCGTTTACGGCAACACGGTGCTCGAAAATGCTCTCCCCACAGGCACCCTTAAATACCAAGGTGGCGTTCTTGAGGTCGTACCAGGAGCCCGAAAGCTCGTACATGGCCGTCACACTCGTAAGATCTGTTTTAAAGAAAAGCTGCGAGAAATAAACGGGATCGCGCACCTCGATGCGCACGCCGCGCCAAAGGCCTGCCGTGATGGCGCGGGGCATGATATCCCAGCCGTAGGTGTGCGGCGCGCGACGCAGAGCGCTTTCTACCGCGCCGTTTTCCCATGCCATCATGGCGTGCACCGAAAAATCGGTGTCGTTGATGGCGAGCACGGCGGAGCGCAGGTGGACGGTGAGGGTATTTTCGCCGTCCTTTAAATACCGTCCGATCTCAAACTCCTGCGCGACGAACATATTTTCGCTTGTTCCAATGCATTCACCGTTGAGAAAATACTCGGCCAGGCAATCTACGCCCTCAAATACAAGAAACACGTTTTCGCGCTCCGCGGGGGCGGTAAAGCTGCGCTCGTACCACCATTCGTAGCCCTCAAAGCGTTCGGTTTCCTTGATGTTTTCGCCCATATACAGATCGCTCGGCAGATAGCCTGCGCAAGACAGATCAAGCTGCACACAGCCCGGCACGGTGGCGGTGAGGGAAAGCTCGGCGGCGTTCGCGCGCTCCTGCTCGCGTCCCCTTAAATTCCACGTACCGTTCAGCGAGATGGTTTTCATATAGATACCTCTCCTTTCGGCATACAATTTTTCACACCTCCATTATATAATCTCCTTTTCCCAAAATCAATAGAAAGCGGATGATTTGGAAATCTTTGAACTTTTTTCACGCTCGCTTTCGCTTGACAAACACGGGGGGAGGTTATATAATGAGTTTAAGGATCACCCGCGTGCTGCGCGGTGACAATACGACGGAAATGAGGAAAACCGAATGGCAGATCAGATTTTTTCTGTGCTTGATTTTGGTGCTGTGGCAAACAGCGAGGCGGTACAAACCGCGGCGTTTCAGGCCGCAATTGACGCGTGCTTTCTTGCGGGCGGCGGCGAGGTCACGGTGCCTGCGGGCAGCTTTGTGATCGGTGATATCAGACTGCGCAGCAACATCACGCTGCACCTTTTGGAGGATGCCGTACTGCTCGGCAGCAAGGAGCCGAGGGACTACCTCAATATTTTTCACGACAAGCTTGAGCCCCTGCCCGAGGAGCAGCTTTCAAGAACCCTGTGGGTGGGCCCCCGTTTGTGGGTGGCCATGAACGGCGGCTTTAAGAAGCACCTGTATACCGTGGGCAGCTATTGGAATTACGGCCTTATCCGTGCGGCGTATGCCGAAAATGTTGCCGTGATCGGTGAGCGCGGCTCGCGTATTGACGGGCGCAACGTGTTTGACCGCTACGGCGAGGAGCAGTATCGCGGCCCGCACGGCTTCAATATGCATTTTTGCAAAAATCTCACTTTCCGCGGCTATACCATTCAAAATACGGGCAACTGGGCACACGCGATTTTTCAGTCCGAAAACGTGACCTTTACGGGGCTTACCGTGCTTGCGGGACATGACGCGCTGCACACGCGCGCCTGCACCAACGTCGAGATCAGCGACTGCAAGCTGATCACGGGTGACGATTGCGTGGCAGGCTTTGATAACATTCACGTGCGCGTGAAAAACTGCGAGATCAGCTCGGCCTGCTCCGCCTTCCGTTACGGCGGCTACGATATTTTGATTGAGGATTGCAATATTTACGGTCCTTGCCCCTATCAGTTCCGCGGCAACTTCCTGCGCGAGGAAAAGGAAGCGGGTGCCGAGGTCTCGGTGCGTGCGCGCCGCAATATGCTCTCGTGCCTGACCAACTTCGTCACCGACGACCTGCCCGTGCGCCACGCACCCGGCAAGATCGTGATGCGCAACTGCACCGTGAAGAATGCCGATCGCCTCTTTCACATGAACCTCTCGGGCAACGAGAGCTGGCAGCGCGGCAATCCCCCCACCGACGTTACCTTTGAAAATATGAAGGTGGAGGGCTGCAAAATGGGTCTTACCGCCTATAGCGTCCCCGAGGTGCCCTTCCGTCTTACATTGAAGAACGTGGATTACAGCTGTGCCGAGGAGCATGCCGAGTATCCTTTCCTGCGCACCGCGCATCTGGGTGAGCTGCGCCTCGAAAACGTAAAGATCACGGGCTATGCGCGCGAGGAGCTTGTGAGAAGCTGGAGCGAGGGCGGCTCTGTGGTGACCGAGAACACCGATATCGGTGCACTGGTGCCGATTGCTCGTGCTGACGAGCCCTTCGTTTGCAGACCGATTTAAGAAAAACGACCCCATATGGGGTCGTTTTTCTTAAAAAATGATGTAAACTGCTTTGCCCTGTGTTGTTGTCACGGCGGGTCGGGCGTGTTACAATGAGAGTAATAAGGATAAGGGGGATCTGTGATGGAAACCAAATATATTGATCTCGGTCTTGGCGGCGGGCGCTTGATACAGGTGGCCAACCGTACACTCACACAAATGATGTCCTATGTCATTGACACGCCCGAGGGCGGTGTGATCGTCATTGACGGCGGCACGTATACACAGGAGGACAGCGCCGCGCTTTACGAGCTGCTGGCCGCGCGCGGCAAGCGGGTGGACTGGTGGTTTGTGACCCACGCACACAGCGACCATCTCGGTGCGATGCTTTATCTCATGGAGCGCGACCGTTTTGATATCGAGATTGAAAATCTTTGCTTCAATTTTCCCTCGCTCGAGTGGCTCGCGTTCAAGGAGGAGTTTGGCATGAACTGGCGCTTCCTTGAGCAGGTCAAAAAGCGCAATATTCATACCGTTACCCCCGATGCGGGGGATATTTACACCTGCGGGTCGGTCACGGTCGAGATGATCGGCGTGCCGGGGGATTACGCCTCCTATGCCAAGACCATGAATGCCACCAGCATTATTTTCAAGGTGCATTTTCCGCAAAGGGACGTGCTTTTCATGGGCGATTTTGACGTGCACGCCGAGGCCGATTTTCTCG
This sequence comes from Clostridia bacterium, assembly GCA_017453325.1. Taxonomy (GTDB): domain Bacteria; phylum Bacillota; class Clostridia; order Oscillospirales; family CAG-272; genus Firm-07. The sequence continues at coordinate 15,986 of JAFTKK010000077.1, read as the reverse complement.
CGCGCTACGGTGCCGCCAAGCTTCGCTGCGATATTCTGCAAATGCCCCACCACGGGCAGGGTGGCATCAGCCGCGATTTTTACGCGCTGATCATGCCCAAGATCTGCCTTTATACTGCGCCTCAATGGCTGTGGGAGAACAACAAATACCGCTGCACCGATCCCGCTACCGTGGGCAAGGGTCCCTTTACCACCCTCGACACGCGCCGCTGGATGGAGGAGCTTGGCGTCAGAGCAAGCTATACCCTCGCTGACGGGGATTGCGTATTTGAATAACACGTATCAACAAAAGCGGCACCGCCATCGGCGGCGCCGCTTTTATTGATAGAATTTTTCTGCTTAATGATAGAATATGATATTTTACCGCGAAAAAAAGCATGATATAATTTTAAAAAAGAAATATTCAGTTTGACCGGAGGAATATCAATGTATCGGGATAAAAGAGTCTTGCTGATTGCGGGCGGTGGAACGCTCGGCACTTATGTGGCGAGGGAGCTTCTTTCGAGGGGCGCTTTTGTTGATGTGATTTGCCTTGAGGATTGCGTGTCGCGAGACGAACGGCTGAGATACTATAAGCATTTGGCCACGGTGGAGTTTCTGCGGGAATTTCTTGCGGGCAACCGATACGACGGCATTGTAAATTTTATTCATTACAAAAGGGTAGAGGATTACGCACCCGTGCACAGGTTGCTGATCGAAAATACCGCACATCTGATTTTCCTTTCCTCCTATCGCGTGTATGCCGATGCGCAGCATCCCATCACGGAGACGGCACCAAGGCTGCTTGATGTGTCAAAGGACATCGAATTTCTTAAGACCGAGGACTACGCCCTGCCCAAGGCGAGATGCGAGGATTTTTTGCGTCGGGAGCACGCGGGTGAGCCGTGGACGATCGTTCGCCCGGTGATCTCCTTTTCCCAAAGGCGATTTGATGTGTTTGTGTATTCGAATAACGATATTTGGACGCAGATTGAGGCTTACGGCAAGCTGCCTTTGCCCACATTTGCCAAGGAGCTTACCGCCGGTATCGATTGGGCGGGGAACAGCGGCAAGATCATTGCCAATCTGCTTTTCAAAAAGGAGGCGCTGGGTGAAGCGTATACAGTTTCCTCCGGGCAAAATCTGACGTGGGGCGAGGTCGCAAGCATCTATTCCCGTTTGATGGGCTTTGATGTGGAGTGGTGTGATGAGGCGCGCTTTGTGAAAAGCTACCCGTGCCTTGAAAACAAAAAGAAGTGGCTCTATCTCTACGACAGAAAATACGATCGTTTGATAGATAACAGCAAGGTGCTTGCGGCAACGGGACTTGGCGCCGATGATTTTCTCTCCGTGGCGGACGGCTTGAAGATAGAATTGGAGAAAAAGGCGGGAACGGTATGAGAAAGATTAAAATAGCGCAGATCGGAACCAGTAAATACAGCCACGGCGGCGCCATCTTTTCCACCATGGCGGCACATCCCGAGGTGTTCGAGATCGTTGGATACGCATTGCCCGAAAACGAGCGCGAAAAATTCCCGAAGGAAATGAAAAAATTCGTGGGATACCGAGAAATGACGGTGGAGGAGATTCTCGGCGATCCCTCGATCGAGGCGGTGGCGGTAGAGACCGAGGAAATATATCTTACAAAATACGCATTGATGGTGGCAAGGGCAGGGAAGCACCTGCACATGGAAAAGCCGGGTGGGCTTTCGCTGAAGGACTTTGAGACGCTGATCGCCACCGTGAGTGCAAAGGGCACGGTGTTTCACACGGGCTATATGTACAGATACAATCCCGCCATCGGCGATATTATCAAACGCGTAAAGGAGGGCGAGATCGGCGAGGTGATCAGCGTGGAGGCGCATATGAGCGGCTGGCGCGATGGAGAGCAGACCGCATGGCTCGGCACCTTCCCCGGTGGTATGATGTTTTATCTCGGCTGCCATCTGGTGGATCTTGTGCTACAGCTGCAGGGGATGCCCGCGCGCATCATTCCCTTTAACAAGTCAACCGGCGTATACGATACCGATGCAAAGGATTACTCCATGGCGGTTTTTGAATATAAAAACGGCGTCTCCTTCATAAAGACCACACAGGCAGAGCACGGCGGATTTATGCGGCGTCAGCTGGTGATTACGGGAACAAAGGGAAAATTTGAGGTGCGCCCCCTTGAGGTTACCATCAAATATCCCCTGCAATATACTGCGTATACCGAGTGTATGAGCGAGGATTGGAACGACGCGGGCGTTAGCCGCCGCTCCCCCGACCATGACAGATTTACCGATATGATGCTCTCCTTCGCTGCCATGGTGCGCGGCGAAAAGCAAAATCCCTATACGTACGATTACGAGCTTGCGCTATTTAAAACGGTACTCAAATGCTGTGAATAAGGAAAAAAGGAAAAAGGCAATATCAGCCGAAAACGGCTTGATATTGCCTTTTTTGTACCGTCATCGGCGGTGCCGCTTTGATTATTTCGCGTTGAGTTGCTTCACGATGCTTGCCGTGGCCTCGTAAAATACGCCCATATCTACCGAATAGGAAAGATATTTTACGCCAAGCGCGCGCCACTTCTTTGCGTTTTCCACGGTATCGACAAACGTGCCTACCGTGATGCCCTTTTCGGTGCACTTGTTCACGATCTCCAGCATTTTTTGCTCTACGAGCGGGTGGTCGATCTGACCTGCCACGCCGAGCGACTGGGAAAGATCGTAGGGGCCGATGAAAATGACGTCGATACCCGCAACAGACAGGATCTCATCGATATGCGCGATGCCCTCCTGTCCCTCGATCTGAAGAACGGTCACGGTTTGGTTGGCGTCCTTGAAATACTCAAATCTGTCCTTGGCCGAATACTGTGCGGCACGCACGAAGCGGCACACACCGCGCTCGCCCACAGGCGAAAACTTGGTGCGCTTCATGACGGCCTCGGCTTCCTCGCGCGTCGTGATCTGCGGCACCTGAATGCCGCCCGCACCGATATCAAGCACCTCGCCCATGACCGATGCGCAGCTTTCCTTGACGCGCACGATCGGCATGACGCCCGCCACCTGCGCGCCTCTGATGAGGTTTTGCACGCTTTGCACCGCGTTCGGGCCGTGCTCTAAGTCGATGATCACGTAATCCATGCCCGCGTAGCCCATGATCTCGATGAGCGCGGGGTCACAGGTCTTGGAAAACATACCGACAACACCGTCTGAATGCAGCTTGTTTTTAAAATTTTTGATCAGATCCTGCATGGTTTCACCTCATTTTTTCCAAAGCTCACGGTTGATGTTGGGGGTGAGCTGAGCGAGCATACCGCCGTCAACGATGATCTCGGCACCCGTGGTGTTGCGCGACTCGTCGCTGCCCAGATACCACGCCGCGTTTGCCACATCCTCAAAGGTGGCAATATCCTCGATGGGGGTATAGTTGGGCAGGCAGTATTTGGCGTTGTTGACGTTCTGCTCCCAACGCACGGTTTTGATCATGCCGGGCAGGACGCAGTTTGAACGGATGCCGTATTTGCCCCAGTCGATGGCAAAGGATTTCGACATGGCGTTGATGGCGCTCTTGGAGGAGCAATACGCGCATCGGTTTTCGGTGACGCGCACAGAGGAGTTGGAGCCGATAAACACAATGGCACCGCAGCCCTTTTCCTTCATCTGCTTGGCGGCCTCTCTTGCCATGAGAAAATTCCAGCCGATGTTGGTGGTGTATACGCCCATAAAATCCTTGATATCCACGTCAAGGCTCACTTGGCCGATGCCGAGATTGGCGGCGTTGAGAACAAGCGTATCAAGCAGATATCCGTTTGCTCTGATATCGTCGAATATTGCTTTGATCTCGTCCTCGTCGAGCGTGGTGGTCTGATAGGTGTAGCCCTTGGCAAACACGCCGTATTGCTCGCGGAGCTTCGCTGCCGCCGTGTCGGCCTTTTCCTTGGTTCTGCTGCCCACGAAAACGTCGTAGCCCTCAGACGCGAAGCGGGAAGCGATGGCAAAGCCGGTGCCGTCGTGCGCACCCGTGATAAAAACTGATTTTTTCATATGGCTGCTCTCCTTACCAATCTGCTACGCTGCCGTCCTCAAAGTACAGGCGCGGCGTGGTCCATTTGCCGTCGTAGATCTTGTCGGCCAGCGCCTTTTCGTCAAGCTCCACGCCAAGACCCGGCTTGGTGGGCACGTCGATATAGCCGTTTTTGATTACAAACGGCTCGGTGATGTAGCCAACGCCGAGGTCGCTCTTGTCGGGGTTGCCGGGGTGCTCCTGCACGAGGAAGTTCGGGGTGCAGGCGTCGAGCTGCAGGCAAGCGGCAAGGGAAATGGGGCCAAGCGGGTTGTGGGGCGCGAGGGAGCCGAAGTACATCTCCATCATCGAGGCGATCTTGCGTCCCTCAAAGATGCCGCCGCAATGGCAAATGTCGGGCTGCACGATGCTGACAGCCTGCTTTTCGATCAGCTCGCGGTACTGCCACTTGCCGAACAGACGCTCGCCTGCGGCAATCGGTATTGTGGTGGAGCGTGCGATGTTTACCATGCAATCCACGTTCTCGGGCAGACACGGCTCCTCAATGAAGAAGGGCATATAGGGCTTCAGCTCCTCCGCGAGGCGCAGCGCCATGGCGGGGCTTACTCGGCCGTGGAAGTCAATGGCGAGGTCAATGTCCCAGCCGATGTGCTCGCGGATCCGCGCAAAGCGCTCCACGTGTGCCTTGGTGTTGGCGGGGGTGTCTACCTGCTTGATGGGGGGGATGATAGAATATTTGAGTGCGGTGTAGCCCTCGGCCAGTCGCGTGTCGGCAATGTCAAGCATTTCCTCTACCGAAAACTCACCCGCTACGGCCGTGCGCTTGATGTGGGTGTACATTCTGATCTTGTCGCGACATTTGCCGCCCAGCATCTCGTACACGGGGCAATTGTAATACTTGCCCTTGATATCCCACATGGCCTGCTCAATGCCGCTGATCGCGGAGAGCATCAAGGGGCCGCCGCGGTAAAAGCCGCCTCTGTAAAGGGCCTGCAGGTGGTGCTCGATCATCAGAGGATCCTTGCCGATGAGGTATTCCTCAAATTCATTGATCACCGCCTCAACCGACGTGCAATGCCCCTCGAGCACGGGCTCGCCAAGGCCTACGATATCGGTATCGGTGTACATTTTCAAAAACATCCAACGGGGTTTTACTTTGATTAGTTCAAGCTTTGTTATTTTCATTTTTAAGCTCCTCCAAGTATATTTTTGAACGGTAGGTTTTTTCACATTCGGGCGCGATATAGTCAAAGCCGGTTGCCTCTCGCGCAAAGGGTGCGTTCTGGCAGTTTGCAAGGCAGGTCTGGGGTTCGAGGCAAATGTAGGTTGCCCCGTCGCCGAAAATGAGGCGGAAGCCGTATTTTTCGTCGTTCTCGTAGACCATGCAAAGCCCCGCGTCGGTATCGGTCAGAGTCATGCGGCCCTGCCCGCGATAATGGCGGCTGAGCCCCTTGCCAAACGGTATATACGTGCCGTCGGCAAGGGCCCTTGAGGTGGCGTCAAACGGGGGTATGACGCCGGTCGGGAGATAATTCACCGCCATGTTTCTCTCGTATTCCTCGGTGATATTTGCAAACACACGGACGTGCTCCGTGCGGCTTGTTTCGGTGAGAGGCGTGTTGAAGGTGGTGTGAAAGCCGAGAAATAACGGCATATTTTCTGCCGAACGGTTGCAAACCGTGACGGTGTGGCAAAAGCATTCTTCCGTCAGCTCGTAGGTCATCCTGATCTCAAAGGCGTGGGGAAATCCAAGATAGGCACCCTTTTCGGCACGGTAGCAAAAAACGGCCTTCGTGTCGCTTTTTTCGACAGCGACAAACGGCATACGGTGCAGCTCTCCGTGCAGATGGCAGCCGGTTGCGGGCTCGTTGATGGGAAAGACGTATTTTCTGCCCTCAAACGTAAATTCTCCGCCCTCAATTCTGTTTACGGGAAAGAGGATCGGCATGCCGTAAAGATAGGGGTTATCAAGTATGCCGTCCTCGGGCGGCTCGCGCAGCAGGCGGGCGCCGCTGCCCTTGTGCCGCAGATTGATGCAGTTGGCGCCGTGCTGCGGATCTATTTGCGCGTACCAGCAGCCGTTTTCAATGATGACGCCTTGCATCATTGCTCCGAGGGTACGGGCAGCGTCTCGCTGTACGCCAGAGCGCAGAAGTGCTGAATGAGCTCGATCTCCTTGGGGTCATACGGGCGGTGGTTGGGACGGTAAAGGTCGTGGAACCACTTGGTAAAGTCCACGGCGGTCTCGGTGCCGTTCTCATATCTTTGCCACGTGCCCTCCCAGGGCTCGTAGGTCTGATATTTTCCCGCCACAAAGCCCCAGTTCCAGCAGCCGATGCGCTCGAGATAAAACAGGGGGAACAGGGTAAACACATCGTTGCCGAGGCATCTGCCCAGCCACTCGGTGTTGAGCAGGGGGCGGCCGTATTTTTTCAGGCGCTTGATCACCTTGATGTGCTCGTTGTAGCCGTGATAGAAGTGATAGGAAATGATGTCGGATTGGTCAAGCGCGTACTGCGTCGTTTCGTTGAAGGGCTTTGTCTCGTCGCCGTGCATACCGCACACGCCGCAGGTAAGGGGCTGGCTCGGATTGCAGGCGCGCACGACCTCAAACATCTTTTTGAGGTTGGGCAGGGTCAGCTCGGCGCGGCGGCTGTTGCCGGGCTCGTTATATACGTCCCACATACAAATGCGCTCGTCGTCACGGTGCTTGGTGACGATCTCGGTGACCATGCGGAAATAATCCTCGCGCGTGTCGGGGCTATCTAAGTAAAAGTGGGGGGCGGGTGCCTTGTGCGTGCCGTGCTGCGAATGCTTTTTGCCGCCGTGGTAGCCCCAGTCGTAGGTCTGCTCACCAAGGTAGGGCATCTGCCAGCGCTCGGTCTTGGGGGGCATGCAGTCGTTGGCAAGCACGATCATACACGAGATGCCGTATTTCGCGCAGAGCGAGAGATAACGGTCAAAGCGCTCCATAAAGCCGTCGTGCTCACCCTTCCATACCGCATATTCGATAATCAGGCGCACGGTGTTATAGCCCGTTTCCTGCATGAGCTTCAGCTCATCCTCCGTTGTCTTGAAGCGTTCCTCAAAGCCCAGCTCCTGCCATTGGTCAATGCGGTTGGCGCAGTCTGCACTCATGTAGTTGCAGCCTCGAAACCAGGGGCGGCTGTTGTACCAGCTCCAAATGCGTTCCTTGCTCCATTTCATCATAAAAACCCTCCTATTAGGTTTATTTAATTTGATTGTAATGCCAAAACAGTTGAAAAACAAGTCAAAACATGCTATAATAGTGCCAAAAGGTTAGGTGATGAGGATGAAATATCAAATTGAGAACTTTAACGGCGAGCTCGATTTTCGCAGCCGTTTTCACAAGGGCTGGTATATGGAGACCCATCTGCACGAATATAGCGAGGTGCTGTACTGCAAAGCGGGCGGTGGACAGGTCACCGTCAACGGCACGGCGCTTTATCTTGGCGCGGGGCAGTTTATCTGGCTCATGCCCAATGATGTGCATCAGTATGACTTTCGGGAGGCGGAGCTGGTCTGCGCCGTGTTTTCCAACGACCTCATTCCGCTTTTTTTCAAGGCTGTTGCGGGCAAGCGCCCGCAGCCTGCACCCATTGAGGCGGGGGAGCTGGCGCCGCTGCTTGAGGGCTTGTATACCCTCAAAAAAGAAAACTATTTGCAGCTCAGCGGCCACCTGAACCTGATTGCGGCGCGCGTGCGTGAGTGCGCGCAATGGGTCAAGGCAGGGCAGGGGGATGCGGGCCTTTATCAAAAGGTGGTGACGTATTTGGCGGAGCATTATACCGAGGATATCACCCTTGCGGGGATCGCCAGACGCTTTGGCTATCACGAAAAATACCTGTCCCATACCCTGTGTGAGCTGACGGGCATCAGCTTCAAGCGGCTTCTCGCCAATTACAGAGTAAACCATGCCAAGCGGCTTCTCGAGCAGGAAAAGAATATCAGCATCACCACCGTGGCCATGCAAAGCGGCTTTTCGGCCATCAATACCTTTCACCGCAGCTTTAAGGAGCTTGTGGGCATGACGCCGCTTGCGTATCGCAAAAGCTTTGCTAAATAAAGGAAAAAGGCGATATCACCGTACGGTGATATCGCCTTTTTTGGCTTATTTGTAATCCCCCAAAAATTCCTTGTTGACCTCAAAGAGCTCGTCACACATTTGCTTGATCTCGTCAAGCGAGCAAACGGCAGAGGTCAGCGGGTCGTTGTATACGGCATAATAGACAAGCTCGCGGCTTTTTTTCATGGCCGCCTCGATCGTGAGATTTTCGAGTCTCGCGGTCGTGTTGGCAAGAATGGCAAGGTGCTCGGGCAGCTTGCCTGCCATGGTCTGCTTGAAGCCCATGCGGTCAACCACCACGGGAATTTCCACGCAAGCGTCCTCGGGCAGATTGGGAATCGAGCCGCGGTTCAGCACGTTGCCGTTAAAGATAAACGGCTTTCCGTCACCGAGACGGGCGTTGAAGATATCCGCAGCGTATTCATAGCTCTTGACCTTTTTGACTTCCTTGTTCAGGTATTCAATATATTGCTGCGCGGGGTCTGCCTTTCTGTCCTTGCGGATGTTGAGCGAAAACGCGTGCTCGCCGGGGTTCCAGCCGGTGGAATGCGTGCAATATTTTTCAATGAGGTCGGGGCGCTTTCTGAACCATTGGTTGTATTCGGAATTGTGTCCGCTGGATTCCGTGACGTAATATCCGAGCTTGAGGAACATTTCGTTTCTCACCTGCTCCTCGTTGTAGATGTCGGGATTGGTCATCACCAGCTCGCGCAGCGCGGGATACAAGTCGGTGCCGCGGTGCTTCAGCTCAGTGTAAAAGGCCAGGTGGTTGATGCCCATGCACTTGTAATCGACCTCTTCCTTGGGGATACCCAGCCAGCCCGCGAGCATCTCTATCGTGCCCTGTACGCTGTGGCACAGGCCCGTTACCTCTACGTTTGCGTGCTTTTGCATAGCGCCGCAAAGCATGGACATGGGATTGGTATAATTGAGGAATACCGCGTGCGGGCAGTATTTTTCAATATCTCTGCAGATATCCAGCATCAGCGGAATATTGCGCAGCGCGCGGAAAATGCCCGAGACGCTTCTGGTATCGCCCACGTTGATATCGACACCGTATTTCTTCGGGATCAGAATATCGTATTGCCAGATATCGATATCTCCGTTAAATACGGTACAAAGCACACCGTCCGCCCCACGAAGAGCCTCGGCTCTGTCCATGGTTGCGGTGATTTTGCATTTGTCGCTGTAGCCCATTTCGTGCAGGATCTTCTGCACGACCTGCACAATATAGTCCAAATTTTGTCGGTTGACGTCCATCAGCGCAAATTCGCATTCGTCAAAGGCGGGGAACAGCAGCAGGTCTCTGATGCATCTGCTGGTAAATTTCAAGCTGCCCGCGCCGATAAAAGCAAATTTTTTCATGTGTTTATTCCCCCTTGCGGTTGGTTTTCAATAGCATTATAGCACGGGCGCTTGTTGCAAGCAATTCAAAAAGCGATTATTTATATGGAAAAACCTGCTATTTACAAATGAGCGCGGATGTGATAGAATGAAACCGACTACCACGGGAGGGTAAAGAAATGATATATGACGGCGCTTTGCATGACACAACGAATTTTTCCTCGTTTGAGTATATAACCATCAACAGCTGCAACATCCAGCACAGCCGCGGCAAATCCTATACCGTGGTGCGCCATGCGGGCAGGGTGGATTACCATATTCTCTATATAGCCGAGGGGGAGTGCACCTGCTTATACGGTGATCGGGAGTGTGTGATGACAGGGGGGCAGTTTGTGGTATATCCGCCCAATGTCAAGCAATGGTATTCGTTTGACGAGGGCAAATGTGCCACCACCTATTGGATCCATTTTTCGGGAAACGGCGCCGAACGTATTTTGCATCAGCTCGGTATTCACGGTGGGATCTACCGCGCGCCCTCACGGGATGAGGTGGCATCCTGCTTCCAAAAAATGATATACAATCATTCCGTCGGCACCGATAAGCACCAAATCGCCGCGCGGGGCAATCTGATGGAGTTTCTCGCTGCTCTGTCGGCGGATTGCGCGCAGACCAAGGTCATTTCTTACCCCGCCGCGGTTGTAAAAATGATGGAATACATCAATTCAAATTGGCAGAGCAGCTTAACCGTAGCCGGCGTGGCCAAGGCGGTCGGGCTCAGCGAAAGTCGTGCGGCGCATCTGTTTAAGGGCGCGATCGGAAAAAGCGTGCACCAATATATCATGGATCTGCGCATTTCCGTGGCAAAGGAGCAGCTTTTAAATACCCGCTTGACCGTGTCGCAGATCAGCGAAATGATGGGCTTTCGCGATGCGCTCTATTTCAGCCGCGCGTTTAAGTCGGCAGTAGGCGTTTCGCCTACGGCGTTCAGAGCCAAAATGCTTTAAATTTGCAAAATAAAAAGGCAATATCAAACCGATCTCTCGGCGTGATATTGCCGTTTGTTTTACCCTGCCTTTGGCATATTTTCAAGCATATTCTCAATAAAAATCCCGTACCCCGTGGTGGGGTCGCCGATCAGGACGTGCGTGATGGCCCCCACAATTTTGCCGTCCTGCACGATGGGGCTGCCCGACATTCCCTGCACGATGCCGCCGGTTTTTTCAAGCAGGGTCTTGTCGGTAACCGTCACGGTAAAGCATTTGTTGTCACTTGCCGCGCGGTGGATATCCGAGATCTTGATGCTGTATTCCTTGGGCTCGCCCTCGTCGAGCGTACACCAGCAGGTGGCGGCGCCGTCGTGCAGCTCAAGACGTGTGCCGACGGGCAGAAGCCCCGCCGTTTTAACAGGCGGCTCGGTCAGCACGCCGAACACGCCGCAGGGCGTATTGGCATTCAGCACGCCCGTTTTTCCCGCCTGAAAGTGTCCCTTTAGCTCACCCGGCGCGCCCACCGCGCCTTTTTTGATGCCGTTGATGTCAACGCCCATCACGTTGCCCCGCGCAATGGGCACCAGCACGCCGCAGCTGCCGTCGCAGATGCCGTGCCCGAGACCCGCAAAATCTCTGCCGTTTTCCGCGATATAGGTGACGGTGCCGATGCCTGCGCCCGTGTCTTTTACCCAAAGTCCCGTGCGATAGCGCCCGTCGCTGTCGCACGCGCAGGGTGTGAGCGTGACGCTCAGCTCCTCGCCCTCGCGTCGCAGCGTGAGCGTAAGGCTCCTGCCGCCCGCCCGCGAAACGGTTGCCGCGAGATCGTTGACGCCCTCGGGCGCCTTGCCGTCAACCGCCATGATGCAGTCGCCCGGTCGCACTCCCGCCGCTTTGGCGGGGTTTTCCGCCCGTCCGCACGTCGTGACGTCACAGTAGCCTACCACTAATATACCATCGGTCATATAGCGCACACCAAAGGGTGTGCCGCCCACGTATAGCTTTTGCCGGTTTTCTCCCACAGCCACCGCAGGTAGCGAGAGCGTGAGGAGGAAAACCACGCATAATATAAGACAGAAAAGGCTTTTTGCGCCCCTTTGCCTGATTGTTTTTTTCATTTTTATTAAACCCCCAAAAAGCTTGCTTGCTATTACTATGTGCGACGAGTGCGCGTTTCATCACTAACAATATGAGTACCGTTTGCCAGCTTTTTTTGTTTGAACGGCGCTTTTTGCGTTTGGATGCCGTGTTGCACACGGCAATCGCGCTTTGCCGAATTTTTCATCGCTTTTTCTTGACAAATGCCAATTTTATGATATAATTAGTTTGCTAACAAATTATTTGGAGGTAGCTATGGCAAAACAACAGTTTTCGGTGCCGCCAACACGTATGCCCGAGCGCGAGGAGCTGCGCGGCATGCCGCAGGCGCCAAGACTTCTGATGGATATTTCGCGCCTCTTGCGGTACCGTGTGCGCTCCGGCGAGGAGCTGCAGGGCGTGATGGCGCAGCACGGGGCACGACTGCTGCTGGCACATCTTGCCGTGATGGGCGAGGCCAGTCAGCTCTCGCTTGCCGAACGGACGCATTTTTCCACTCCGACCGTGTCTATATTGCTGCGCAAAATGGAGACCGAGGGCTATGTGGTGCGTGTGCCCGACAAGAACGACCGCCGCGTGATGCTGGTGTCCCTTAGTGACAAGGGGCGCGAGTTTGACCGTGAGCACCTTGGCCGTATTCTTGAAAACGACCGCTGCGCCACGGCAGGCTTTACACCCGAGGAGGAGGCCACGCTCCTGGCGCTCTTGACCCGTATGTACGATAATTTAAAGGAGAAGTAAGATGAAAAAGCTGTTTCGTTACTTAAAGCCCTACGGCCTTTTCGCCGTGCTTTCTCCCTTGCTGATGATGGGCGAGGTGCTTTGTGATCTTTGCTTGCCGTATCTGATGTCCTTTATCGTCAATTACGGCATCATCGGTGAGGATATTGCGGGCAACCGTGTGGCTTCGTTTTTGATCGGTATCTTTTACCCCGAAGGTGGGTACAGTAATCTTGCCCTCATTATCGTGTTTGGTGTTTTGATGCTCGTGGTCACGCTCATTGGCGGCTTTTTCGGCACGTTTTGCGCCTATACGGCCGCGCGCGCCTCGCAAAGCTTTGGGCACGACCTGCGCCGCGATGCGTACGCGCGCGTGATGTCGCTGTCGATTGAGCAGACTGACCGCTTTACCACGGGCTCACTCGTCACGCGCATGACCAACGATATTGCCATGATCGTGGAATTTGTGGAAATGATCCTGCGCATGTTCGTGCGTGCGCCCATGTTCTTTATCGGCGGCACGGTCTTTTTGCTCTCGCTTGACGTGGATTTCGGCGTGGTGCTGCTGATCTCCCTGCCCGTTTTGCTCCTCACCCTTATTTTGGTGCTGGCGCGTGCGGTGCCGTTGTTCGGTACCGTGCAAAAGCGTCTTGACCGCGTCAACTGCGTGGTGCAGGAGAACGTGGGCGGTGCCCGCGTGGTCAAGGCCTCGGTGCAGGAGGAGTATGAGAACCGTCGCTTTGCCGAGGCAAACGGTGCCTTGCGCAGCATCAATTACCGTGTGCTGCGCCTGATGGCTATCATGAACCCCGTGCTCATTTTCGTGCAAAACTTTGCCGTCATTGCCATTATTTATATGGGCAGCAACAGCATAGCCTCCGGTGTCGGCAGCATGAGCACCGGTAATATTATGGCGGCTGTATCCTACGTTACACAAGTAATTATGTCCATTATGATGGTGACCATGATGTTCCAGTCGATCTCCCGTGCGCTGGCTTCCGCAAAGCGCGTGCGCGAGGTGCTCGATACCGAGCCCGTGATCGCGGACGGTGCGGGCGCACAAGAGACGGGCGGCGACATTGCCGTTTCCTTCCGCGGGGTCAGCTTCCGCTATCCCGATACCGTCGGCGCGCCGGTGCTGCACGATATCAATCTTGAGGTGCGGCGCGGCGAGACCTTGGCCATTGTGGGCGCTACTGGCTCCGGCAAATCTTCGCTGGTGCAGCTCGTCCCGCGCTTTTACGATGCTGACGAGGGCGAGGTGCTGGTGGACGGCGTTTCGGTGAAGGACTACAAGCTAAAGGATCTGCGCCAAAAGATCGGCTTTGTGCTGCAAAAGAGTGAGCTTTTTTCGGGCACCGTGGCGGATAATATCCGTTGGGGGCGCCCCGAGGCGAGCGACGCTGAGGTAAAAGAGGTTGCCACCGTGGCACAGGCAAACGATTTTATTTGCTCCTTTGCCGATGATTACGAGAGCCCCGTTGCCGAAAAGGGTGCTTCACTCTCGGGCGGTCAGAAGCAGCGTCTGTCGATTGCGCGCGCTCTGGCGCGAAAGCCCGAGATCCTGATCCTCGACGACGCCACCTCCGCACTTGACCTCTCGACCGAGGCGAAGCTGCGCCATGCTCTGCGTGAGATGATGCGCGACAGCACCGTGATCATGATCGCGCAGCGCGTGGCAAGCGTGAAGGATGCCGACCGTATTGCCGTTATTGAGGACGGCACCATCCGTCATTGCGCGCCGCACGAGGAGCTGCTGCAGATCAGCGAGACTTATCGCGATATTTATGCCTCTCAGATGGGCAAAGGAGGTGTGGCAGTATGAACAGAGGAAACGAAAGACGCCCTGCGGCCGCACCGAACTTTGATATGCGCCCGGGTGGGCGCGGCAATCCGAACAGCCGTGCAAGCGTGCAAAAGCCCAAAAACATGAAAAAGACCATTGCGCGCCTGCTGCGCTATATCGGCGGCAGCCGCTATATCCTCATCGCGCTTTTGCTGATCATGCTGGCGGTGACGGCGGCAGAGCTGGCGGGTCCTATGCTGCAGGGCAACGCCATCGACGCCATCGAGCCTGTTTACAGCAACGCCGAAACGGGTGAGGTGCTTTATAATTACGATAAAAACGATACCCGTTACGAGGGTATTGCCGTCAAAACGACCTTCAAGGTGCATTTTTGGCGCGGTCAGTATACGGGTCGCGACGGGCGGACTGCGGGACTTGTTACATATCTCTTTGCCATGGCCGTCATTTTCCTTGTGTGCAGCGTGCTGCATTATTTTCAAGGCATCATTGCGGCAAAGCTTTCGCAGCGCACCGTTTACGTGATGCGCAACGATCTCTTTCGCAAGATCTCGCGCCTGCCCATTTCCTATACCGATAACCACAAGCACGGCGATATCATGTCGCGCATGACCAACGACGTGGAAAACGTATCAAACGCCATTTCGCAGTCGATCACGGCACTCTTTTCCGCGGTGCTCACACTCGTGGGCGCATTTGCCATGATGATCGTTTTGAGCCCCATTATGACGCTTGTTGCCATGGTAACGGTACCGGTTTCGATCTTTGTTTCCACCAAGCTCGGTAAATTTATGCGGCGCTATTTCGTGCGCCAGCAGCGCTTGCTCGGTAGCCTGAACGGCACGGTGGAGGAAATGGTCACCTCCTACGAGACCGTGGTTGCCTACGGCAAGGAGGAGGCAGCCGTTGAGCACTTTTCCGAGATCAGCGGGGGCCTGCGCGATTGCGCGGTCAGCGCCCGTGTCTGGGGCTCGGTGATGGGCCCCGTGATGAACTTTATCGGCAATTTGCAGTACGTGCTGATCGCCGCCACGGGCGGTGCCATGATCCTCTTTGGCGGCCCCGGCAATATCAGCATCGGTAATATTCAATCCATGCTCTCCTATTCCAAAAAGTTTACCCGTCCCATCAATCAGATCGCCAATCAGTATTCCACCATTCTCACCGCCCTTGCGGGTGCGGAGCGCATTTTTGAAATTATGGATCAGAGCGACGAGATCGACGAGGGCAAGCTGGAGATCGCGCCCGACGAGATCAAGGGCGACATTGAATTTGAGGATATCTTCTTCCATTACGTGGAGGATGAGCCGGTTCTCAAGGGTCTGCAGCTTTCGGTAAAGGCGGGGCAAAAGGTGGCAATCGTCGGTGCTACGGGCTCCGGCAAGACTACCGTTGTCAACCTGCTCACACGCTTTTATGAGGTGGTCGGGGGCAGGATCACCATAGACGGTATCGATATCAGAGACCTGCCCAAGCCCACGCTGCGTCGCTGTATTGCCATCGTGCTGCAGGATACCGTGCTTTTCCACGATACCATTCGCGCCAATATTATGTACGGTCGCCCCGATGCCACCGAGGAGGAAATGATCGCGGCAGCGCGCCACGCCAAGGCAGATCGCTTTATCGAGCGCCTGCCCGACGGCTACGATACCGTGCTTGACGAGGAGGGCAGCAATCTTTCGCGCGGTCAGCGTCAGCTTCTTGCCATTGCGCGCGCGGTGCTGGCCGACCCCAAGATCCTGATCCTTGATGAGGCGACCTCGTCGGTCGATACCCGTACCGAGATGCACATTCAGCAGGCCATGCTCGCGCTCATGAAGAACCGCACCTCGCTCGTGATCGCACACCGTTTGTCCACCATTCGCGATGCCGACGTCATTGTGGTGGTGAAAAACGGCGTGATCGCCGAGTCGGGTAATCACGACGAGCTTTTGGCACTGGGCGGCGAGTACGCCAAG
>JAFTKK010000076.1 GCA_017453325.1 Clostridia bacterium | reverse complement strand
GCGCTTCTGAACGAATCCGACCGTAAGAACGGCAAGCTGATCCTCGTCACGGCAATCACCCCCACTCCCGCGGGAGAGGGAAAGACCACCACCTCGGTGGGTCTCGGCATGGCAATGAACAAGATCGGCAAGAATGCCATCATCGCCCTTCGCGAGCCCTCTCTGGGTCCCGTATTCGGCGTCAAGGGCGGCGCCGCAGGCGGCGGCTATGCACAGGTGGTACCGATGGAGGATATCAACCTGCACTTCACGGGTGACTTCCACGCCATCACCTCTGCCAACAACCTCCTTTGCGCCATTCTCGATAACCACATCCAGCAGGGCAACGCCCTCGGCATCGACCCCCGCCGCGTGCTCTTTACCCGTGTGGTGGATATGAACGACCGCGCGCTGCGCAACATTCTCATCGGCCTTGGCGGCAAGGTCAACGGCGTGCCCCGTGAGGATCACTTCATGATCACCGTGGCAAGTGAGGTCATGGCGATCCTTTGCCTGTCCGAGGATCTGGCCGACCTCAAGCGCCGCCTTGGCAATATCCTGGTGGCCTATACTTACGACAATAAACCCGTGTTCTGCCGCGATCTGCAGGTAAACGGCGCGATGGCCGCGCTCCTCAAGGACGCCATCAAGCCCAACCTCGTGCAGACCCTTGAAAACACCCCCGCCCTCATTCACGGCGGCCCCTTTGCCAACATCGCACACGGCTGTAACTCGATCCGCGCCACGAAGCTGGCTCTGAAGCTCGGTGATTACGCCATTACCGAGGCGGGCTTCGGCGCCGACCTCGGTGCCGAGAAGTTCCTCGACATCAAGTGCCGCATGGCAGGGCTCTCGCCCGACGCGGTGGTGCTGGTTGCCACGGTACGCGCCCTCAAATATAACGGCGGCGTGCAAAAGCCCGATCTGAAGGCCGAGAACGTGGAGGCGCTCAAGCGGGGTGCCGTCAACCTCGAGGCACACATCGACAATCTCCACAAATTCGGCGTGCCCGTGGTGGTTGCCATCAACCGCTTTGAAAGCGACACCGATGCCGAGCTCGCGGCGCTGCGCGCCATCTGCGAGGCGAAGGGCGCCGACTTTGCCCTCTCCGAGGTCTTTGCCAAGGGCGGCGAGGGCGGCACCGAGCTTGCCGAAAAGGTGATTGCCGCCTGCGAGAAGCCCAAAAACTTCAAATTCCTCTACGATGCCGAGCTTTCGATCGTGGAGAAGATCGAAACCATCGCCAAGGAGCTTTACGGTGCCGCAAACGTGGTCATCGAGGCCGGTGCCAAGAAGGCACTTGCCGACATCCTTGCCATTGACGAGAATTACGCCAAATTCCCCGTTTGCATGGCAAAAACGCAATACTCCTTCTCCGACGACCAGAACAAGCTCGGCCGTCCCGTGGGTCACACCCTTACGGTGCGCGATATCCGTCTCTCGGCGGGTGCGGGCTTCATCGTGGTACTGACGGGCGCCGTCATGACCATGCCCGGCCTTGGCAAGCTGCCGACCGCGTATTCGATCGATATCGATAACGACGGCAACATCTCCGGATTGTTCTGATGTACACCCTGACCCTATATACCGCCGCCGCCACCGAGACCGAGGCGGCGGGGGCGGCTTTGGCCGCGCGTATGCTGACCGATGAGAGCCTGCCGCCCTTCGTGGCGCTTTACGGTGACCTTGGCGTCGGCAAAACGGCCTTTGTGCGCGGCTTTGCCTCGGTGGTGGCCCCCGGCGTGCTCGTGCGCTCCCCCACCTTTGCGCTTGTCAACGAATATCGCGGCAAGGAGAAGCACCTCTTTCACTTCGACATGTACCGCATCACAGACGAGGACGATCTTTACTCGATCGGCTACGACGATTACCTCGCGCGTGACGGCATTTGCCTGGTGGAATGGAGCGAAAATATCCCCTATGCCCTGCCCCCGCACCATTTGCGCGTGGAGATCGAGAAAAACGATCCTGCCATGCCCGACAGCCGCCGCATCACCATTGAGGAAAGGAGCTAACGCATGCTGATCCTTGCACTTGACAGTACCGCCGTTGTGGCAACCGTTGCGCTCTGCCGTGACGATCAGCCCCTGGCCTCCTTTACGCTGAAAAACGGCAACACGCACAGCGAAACGCTTCTGCCGATGGCCAAGGCGCTTTTTGACGTCACGGGCTATACCGCAGACGACGTTGATCTGTTTGCCTGCAGCGAGGGCCCCGGCTCCTTTACGGGCGTGCGCATCGGCGCAGCCACGATCAAGGGGCTTGCCTTCGGCAAGCAAAAGACCGTGATCGGCGTCTCCTCTCTTGAAGCGATGGCAAGAAACCTGCTGCCCGCAAACGGCCTCATTTGCCCCGTGATGAATGCACGGCGCGGGCAGGTCTACAACGCCCTGTTTTTGGCAAAGGACAACTGCCTCACGCGCCTTTGCCCCGACCGTGCGCTTGCCGCCACGGAGCTTTACGACGAGCTTTTGGCGCGCGGCGAGCCCTTTTATCTGATCGGTGACGGATGCGAGGTTGCCAAGGCCGCCTTCGGTGACCTTACTTCCCTGCCCGTGCCCGCGCTTCTCACCGAGCAAAACGCCGTTGGCGTCGCCCGTGCGGCGCTCGCTCTTTTTGAGAGTGGCGTGCGCACCACCGACCAAGAGCTTTCCCCGACCTATCTGCGCCTCCCTCAAGCCGAGCGAGAGCGCCTTGCCAAAGAGCAAGCACTAAAATAAGGAAGGATGACCGTTATGAAAAAACTGGTAATCGGCTGCGATCACGCCGCCCTTGACATGAAGAACTCCGTGCGCGAGCACCTCATTGCCCGCGGCTTTGACGTCACCGACGTCGGCACCTACACGAGCGACAGCTGCAACTATCCCGTATTTGCCCATCGCGTATGCGAAAAGGTGCAAAGCGGTGAGGCTGAGATGGGTATTCTCATCTGCGGCACGGGTATTGGTATGTCTCTTGTCGCCAACAAGCACAAGGGCATTCGCGCTGCCTGCTGCTCCGACACCTTCAGCGCGCGCCTCACGCGCCAGCACAACGATGCAAACGTGCTGTGCTTCGGTGCACGCGTGGTAGGTATTGGCCTCGCGCTCGATCTCGTTGACAACTTTGTGGATGCTGAGTTTGAGGGTGGCAAGCACGCGGTGCGCGTGGATATGATCACCGCCGTGGAAAACGGCACCTTTCACGAATAATGGCTACCCTTTATAAAACCGCCGATGCCCTGCGCGCGCTGAACGGAAAAAAGCGCCCGCACACCTCGGCTGTGATCGTGGCGGCGGGCGGCTCCACCCGCATGGGCGGCACGACCTCCAAGCAATTGCTGGAGGTTGGCGGCATCCCCGTGCTCGCGCGCACCATGCTGGCGTTTGAAAACACCAAGCAGATCGACGAGATCGTGGTGGTGGCGCGCGCCGCAGACCTCAATACCGTGGGTGAGCTTGCCGCGCTTTACCGCATCACCAAGCTGATTGCCGTGGTGTCGGGCGGTGCCACGCGTGCAAAATCGGCGCAAAACGGCTTTATGCACATCAGCAACTCCGCCAAATTCGTGGTCATTCACGATGGAGCACGCTGCCTTGTCACGCCCGAAATGATCGAAAAAGTGCTGCGTGCTGCCTACCGCCACAAGGCGGCCACCGCCGTCGCGCCCGTCTTTGACACGGTCAAGACCGTGGATAGCCAGGGCTTTATCAAAAAAACCGTTGACAGAAAATCGCTCATGCTTGCCACCACGCCGCAGGTCTTTTCCACCAATCTGTACCGTGCGGCCATCGAGACCGTCAAAGACACCGAGCAGTTTACCGACGACAATCAGATGATGGAAAGCCTGCCCTTCCCCGTCAAGACCGTCAACTGCGGCAGAGAGAACATCAAGATCACCGAGCCGCTTGACCTGCTTTTGGCGGAATGCATTTTAGCGGAAAGGAAGACCGAGGAATGAGGATCGGACACGGCTACGACGTGCACCGCTTGGTGGCGGGGCGCGCGCTTATGCTCGGCGGTGTGCACATCCCGCATGAGACGGGGCTGCTCGGGCACTCGGATGCCGACGTGCTGACGCACGCCGTCATGGACGCTCTTTTGGGTGCTGCGGCACTCGGTGACATCGGCAAGCTCTTTCCCGACAGCGACCCCGCCTACCGCGGCGCCGACAGCTTGGTGCTGGCCACCGAGGTGGCCGCACGCGTGCGCGCCAAGGGATACGAGATCTCCAACGTGGATGCCACCGTGATCGCCGAGGCACCGAAGCTGGCACCGCACATCCCCAAAATGAGAGAAAACATTGCCACAGCACTCGGCATTCCCGCCGACGCCGTCAACGTCAAGGCCACCACAGAGGAGGGGCTTGGCTTTTCGGGCGAAAGGCTCGGCATTGCCGCACACGCGGTCTGCTTACTGAACGCAATCTAAAACGCCGCCCGCGCCATGGCGCGGACGGCAAGCAAGGCACAAAGGGGCACCGAACGAAAACATCCTGCGCAGCTTGACCTCCACCCCCCGCACCTTGCAAATCTTTAAAGGGCAAGCCCTACTGTCATAATATGTCGAAAAACGATTTAAGTGAGGTACTTATGAAAATTTCTCCCTCTTTGCTCGCCGCAGACTTTGCCAACCTGCAAGCCTCGGTGGCCAAGGTAGAGCCCGCCGTGGAAATGCTCCATCTTGACGTGATGGACGGCCAATTCGTGCCCAACATCTCCTTTGGCCCCGGTGTGATCGCGGCGCTCCGCCCGCACTCGAAGCTCTTTTTTGACGTGCATCTGATGATCGAAGCGCCCGAGCGCTATCTTGACGTGTTTGCCAAAGCGGGTGCTGACGGCATTACCGTGCACTATGAAAGCACCAAGGATCCCGCCGCGGTGCTGCAGGCCATCCGCGCCCTTGGCAAAAAGGCTGCCGTGGCCATCTCGCCCGACACCCCCGCCGAGGTGCTCTTCCCTCTCCTGCCCCTGTGCGACATGGTGCTTGTGATGACGGTATACCCCGGCTTCGGCGGCCAGAAGCTGATCCCCGCTTGCCTTGAAAAGGCAGCGGCGCTCCGCGCCGAGATCGAGCGCCGCGGCCTTCCCGTTTCCATCCAGGCGGACGGCGGCATCGGTGCTGCGAACCTGAGGGATGTGCTGACCTCGGGCGTTGACGTGGTGGTGGCAGGCTCCGCCGTATTCGGCGCTGCTGACCCGAGCGCAGCGGTTGCGGCCATGCGCGACGTGGAAAAAATCAAGTAAAAGAGGAGCTTACCATGAAAATTTACAAGCTGGATCAAAGCGCCGTGCTTGGCGTGGAGCATATGCCGAGCGAACGGGAGGGCGAGGTCATGCTGATCATTCGCCTGCCCGAAAAGACCGAAAACGCCTGCCTGCTGGTGGGTGATAAGACCTACTACCCTTATACCAACAAGGAGGAGCCCTACGACAAGCGCTCCCATGCCTTTTATCTGCCCCGCGCCGAGCTGGTGGCCAACCCGAAGCTGACGCTGCAGGTCACGAGCGTGGCCAAAAAGACCAAGGTCTTTCCGCACGAGGGCGCAACCGCCACGGTGGAGGCCTTTTATGACCCCGCAGCCGAAAAAACGGCAGACGACTTTTTTGCCGAGACCAACCACGGCTTTGTGCCCGTTTCCACCACCGACACGGACATTGCCGACGGCCTTGTTTACCGACGCCTCAGTTGCCGCGACAAGGACGGCGCACCGGGTGAATTTTTCCTGCTGATCGCCGACCCCAAAAAGATCGGCTTTACCGCAGGCGTGAACGGGACGGGACTCCCCGCCCCCGACGAGAACGGCAATCCCCTTTACCCCATCGGCACGGTGCTGCAAATGGCCGAGCAGGCGGTATCGGAGGGGCTTGACGTGCTTGCTGCCACCAATGCCGACTTCTTTGATATTTACGGCGATTTTCATCCCGCAGGCCTTTGCGTCAAAAACGGTCGGGTGCTTGCCAACGCCGACAGCGACCGTCCCTTTTTCGGCGTGCTGAAGGACGGCACGCCCGTGATCGCCACGCTGAAGGAGCATCCCGAATATATGGAGCTGCTTGATATGGCGGTCTGTGGCTCGCACGTCGTGCTGCGCGACGGCGCGCCCTTCCGGTTGGCCTTCCCCGAGCCCTTTTCGGGCATTCGTGCCCCCCGCACCTGCGTGGGTCTCACACCCGACGGGCGCGTGATGGTGATGGTAGCGGACGGACGCATTCCCACCTACTCGATCGGCGCGACGCTGGTGGATCTTGCGCTCATCATGCGCAGCCTCGGCTGCACCGAGGTGATCAATCTTGACGGTGGCGGCTCCTCGACGGTGTTTTTGCGCCGCGCGGGCGAGCAGGAGTTCAAGCTTCAAAACCGCCCCGCCGATATCGACCGCCCGAACGACTGTCTCATCCGCCCCATTTATAACGGCATTTTACTTTACCGCAAATCATAACCACCCATCAATCGGGGAGTGCACCGGGGCGAAAAGCCTAATAGCGTTAGCCGGCGACGGAGGTCGCCGGCTTTTGCTTTGCAAAAGCCATGAGCCGAATATCACTCTATTGTTTACACTCCGCCCGAAAATAATGGATTAAAACCGTTAGAACGGGAGGACACAAGGCCCTCCCCTACATCCAATTACGCGGATTGCCGCAATGTTTGCACAAGCCCGTAGGGACAGGCGTCCTCGACTGTTCGTTCCCCCCCACACACCCTGTTCGCACATTCTCCCTCGTAGGGGCGGGGCTTGCTCCGCCCGAAAATAATGATCAAAACCGCCAAAATGGGAGCACCAAGCGTTTTGTGTTTCACAAAACGCCGTTTACTCGCGTAGCGAGTTTAGAAGGCAGCTCCCCTACATTAATTTGGGCGGTTTCTCCGCACTCTGTTCGCGCTCCCCATCCATGGCTCCCTGTGCGAGGGGGCCATATTACCACCCGCATGGCGGGTGCTTTTTTGTTTCGGTGAGTAAAGAGCGGCAAAATATTTTTTCGGCAATTCTCGTTGACAGTTCCCTTTTATTATGTTATACTATAATGTAACATTATTGAAACACACATTGGAGGTTTATCATGACCGAAAATCACGAGCTCCCCAAAACCTACGCCCCCGGCGAGTTTGAAGAGCGCATTTATAAAAACTGGTGCGAAAAGGGCTATTTTACGCCCAAGATCGACAAAAAGAAGAAGCCCTACACCATTGTGATCCCGCCCCCAAACATCACGGGTCAGCTTCACATGGGTCACGCGCTTGACAATACCCTGCAGGATATCCTCATCCGCTACAAGCGCATGAGCGGTTTTTGCACGCTTTGGCTCCCCGGCACCGACCACGCGTCGATCGCCACCGAGGCCAAGATCGTGGAGGCCATGCGCAAGGAAGGCATCACCAAGGATCAGCTTGGCCGTGACGGGTTCCTCACCCGCGCATGGGCATGGAAGGAGCAGTACGGCGGCCGCATCGTTTCGCAGCTGAAGCGCATGGGCTCCTCCTGCGACTGGACGCGTGAGCGCTTCACCATGGACGAGGGCTGCTCCGAGGCCGTCAAGGAGGTCTTTGTGCGCCTTTATGACAAGGGTCTCATTTACCGCGGCAACCGCATGGTAAACTGGTGCCCCACATGCGTGACCTCGATCTCGGATGCCGAGGTGGAATACGAGGACAAGCCCGGTAACTTCTATCACCTGCTCTACCCCGTGAAGGAAACGGGCGAAATGCTGGAGCTGGCTACCACGCGCCCCGAGACCATGCTTGGTGACACGGCCGTTGCCATCAACGCCGAGGACCCCCGCTACACGCATCTGCACGGCTGCCACGTGATCCTGCCCCTGATCAACAAGGAAATTCCCATCGTGTGCGACGAGCACGCCGATATGACCAAGGGTACGGGCGTGGTGAAGATCACCCCCGCCCACGACCCCAACGACTATGAGGTGGGCGAGCGCCACAACCTGCCGCGCGTGCGCGTCTTTACCTACGACGGCAAGATGACGGGTGCTGCCGACAAGGCCGAGGCCGATCTGCTCTTCAAGAACGGCACCGCTGCCGTGGGTGAGCCCGAGGTACTGGACTGCGGCAAGTATGCCGGCATGACCACCGCCGAGGCAAGAAAGGCCATTCTTGCCGACCTCAAGGAGGGCGGCTACCTCAAGGGCGTAGAGCCCCTGGCGCACAACGTAGGCACCTGCTACCGTTGCCACCAGGTGATCGAGCCCATGATCTCGAAGCAATGGTTCGTGAAGATGGAGCCCCTTGCAAAGCCCGCCATCGCGGCTGTGCGCGAGGGTCGCACCAAGTTCGTGCCCGAGCGCTTTGAGAAAAATTACTTCCATTGGATGGAAAATATCCGCGATTGGTGCATTTCCCGCCAGCTTTGGTGGGGTCACCGCATCCCCGCCTTCTACTGCGACGACTGCAACGAGATCGTTGTCACGAAGGAAGCTACGGCCACCTGCCCGAAGTGCGGTCGCGCCATGCGTCAGGATCCCGACACGCTCGATACCTGGTTCTCCTCGGCGCTCTGGCCCTTCTCCACGCTCGGCTGGCCGAATAAGACCGAGGATCTTGACTACTTCTACCCCACCAGCACGCTGGTCACGGGCTACGATATCATCACCTTCTGGGTATCGCGCATGATCTTCTCGGCGCTGGAATACACCGGCACCGAGCCCTTTGATACGGTTCTCATTCACGGCCTTGTGCGTGACGCACAGGGACGCAAGATGTCCAAATCCCTTGGCAACGGCATCGACCCCCTCGCCATCATCGACGAGTACGGCGCGGATGCCCTGCGCTTTGCGTTGGCCACGGGCAACTCTCCCGGAAACGATATGCGCTTCTCGGATGAGAAGATCGAGGCGGCGCGCAACTTTGCCAACAAGCTCTGGAACGCCTCTCGCTTCGTGCGCATGAACCTCACCATCGACAAGATCGCCCTGCCCGCACGCGACAAGCTTGCCGCCGAGGATAAATGGGTGCTGACCGCCTACAACAACACCGTAAAGGCCGTGCGCAACGCGCTGGATCATTACGAGCTTGGCGTAGCACTCTCCACCCTTTACGACTTCCTGTGGGATATCTACTGCGACTGGTATATCGAGCTCTGCAAGGCACGCCTGATGGACAAGGAGAGCGAGGGCAACGGCATCGCTCAGCAGGTGCTGGCCTATGTGCTCGTGGGCACCTTAAAGCTCCTGCATCCTTTCATGCCCTTTATCACCGAGGAGATCTACGGTGCGCTGCCGCATGGCTGCGAGAGCATTATGATCGACAGCTATCCCGAGGCTGACGACAGCCTTGATTTTGCCGCCGACGCCGCACACATGGAGCGCGTGATCGCCGCCATCCGTGCCATCCGTCAGCGCCGCAACGAGATGAACGTGGTTCCCTCCCGCAAGGCCAAGGTCTACATCGAGACCAAGTACCAAGAGAGCTTTGGCCCCGAGACTGCCCCCTTCTTTGCCCGCCTTGCCTCGGCCTCCGGCCTTGAGGTAGCGGAAAGCTTTGAGGGTGTGCTCTCCGCCGATTCCGCCGTGCAGATCGTGACCGATGCCGCTACCATCCTCCTGCCCCTTTCCGATATCATTGATACCGAAAAGGAAAAGGCGCGCCTCACGGCCGAAAAGCAGAAGCTCGTGGGCGAGATCGAGCGCGTGGAGAAGAAGCTCCAAAACGAGGGCTTCGTGGCAAAGGCCCCCGCCGCCGTGGTGGAGGCCGAGCGCGGAAAGCTCCAAAAATACCGCGAAAACCTCGATGGCGTCGTAGCAGCGCTTGCGAAGTTGGGTTAATAATAGCACAACACAAAAAAGGAACGCTCCTGTGGGAGCGTTCCTTTTTGTGTTATTCCTCTTTGTACAATTGATCAAATCGCCAACGCAGCGGGTTTTCGTAGATATAGCGTAAATGCTCCTCATGATCTTGGCGGTTGCGTATGATGTGATCATAAGAGCGATATTGCCAGATGTTTTTACCATATTCCTTATTGCAAAATCTCTTAAATGTTGAAACAAAGCGCGCAACGGTAGAGTTTTGCATTGTAGGGACCGGCGTCCCCGACGGTCCTTTTTCTTTTACATGCAACAAAATATGAATATGATTTGGCATAATGACATAGCTTTCAATTGATATATCATTGTAAAATTCATTCAATTGATTGATATATTTATTTGCTGTTTTACCGTATTGCGTTAATTCCACTAATGGACCGTCGGGGACGCCGGTCCCTACAATACGAGAGAGCATACATCGGCGCTCCTGTGTGCAAAATGTTAAAAATACGACACCCGTGTCACTGTAATTTGCCCCCTGCAAGCGCATGGTTTTTCGATTTTTCTTTTCTTCCATATCAAATAAATAATGGGGGTGCGGCAGAGGACACAAGGAGCCTCTGCCGCGTGTGTTATATTAGGAATTTTGATGTGATCAAACGCGCACGAAGTCCATGAGATCGTACTCGGTGAGGCCGAGGGGCTCGAAGCAATCCTCGATAGCAAAAAGCACGCCCATTTCGGCCTTGCCGTGGCCGTCCGAGCCGAAGGTAAACTTACAGCCGCACTCCTTAGCAATGCCTGTCATACGAAGAATATGGGGCAATGCAGCGCGATTGTTGAGTTCGAGACCGATGCCACGCTTGGCCGCCATTTCAAACAGCTCACCAAAGGTATTATCCGAGATCAGCTCCAGCATGGCGGGACCGAGAGGCGCCGAGCCCACGGGCTGGAAGGGATGCGCCACCGAGATAGGCACGAGATCGCTGTAGGACTTCAGCACCTCGTTATTCATGAGGCCGCGGAAGCTCTCCACCATAAAATCCGACACGTATTTGACGTAATCCACGGTTTTTTCGCCCATAAAGGGCTCCAGCTCCGCCTCGGGCAGCTTTTGCGCAAGCGCCAAGGCGCGTTCCTCGGTAATGCCCTCGATGGCACTAAGGCGCTCGGCAAGCACCGCGCGGGCACGGGTCACATCCTCGGTGGCGGGCATGACGAAGTTGCGCATATGCACGTGGCTGTGCGGAATCAGCAGATAATCATACTGCAACGCGGCCTCTTTGCCCATGCCCAGCACGTCATACATACCGCAATACTCGGTCTCGGCACCGTAGAGCGCCTTTAAGCTGCCCGTGTATTCGGCAAGCTCATCCTTGATCTGGGACTCGTAAGCAATGCTCTGCCTTTTATAAAAGCTGCTGGAGGCGGGCAACGGCACGCTTTCATCCCACGTGTGGTTGGAAAAACCGATCAGCTTCAAGCCTGTTTTTTCGGCCTGCTCGATCATAGAAAAGGCGGTTGCCTGATAATCGGAACAGCAGGATGACAGATAATTATGCAAATGAACGTCGTGATTTACTTTCATGATAGCATCTCCTTTTTACACGCGGACAAAGTCCATCATATCGTACTCGGTAATACCGAGCGCCGTGGTCAGCTTTTCGTTGTTGAAGATCTTTGCCATGTGCGGCGGCGTGTGCGCGTCGGAGCCGATGGTGAACTTGCAGCCGCACTCCTTGGCGATGCCGAACATACGGTAGCACTCCTCCTGCTCCACGGCGCCGTTGATCTCAAGGCCGATGCCGCGCTTGGCAGCGCCCTCAAAAAGCTCACCGTAGGTGTTATCGGAGATCAGCTTTTGCATGGCAGGACGCATACCGAAGGAGCCGACGGGCTGGAACGGGTGCGCCACCGACACGGGGATCAGATCGCTGTAGGATTTCAGCATTTCGTTTTCAAGCAGCCCGCGGAAGCTGGCCACCATGAAATCGGAAACGTGCTTGATATAGTCACTCTGCTTTTCCCCCATAAAGGGCTCAAGCTCGCCCTCGGGCATGCTGTCTGCCAAGGCTCTCGCACGTGCGGCGGTAATGCCCTCCACGCCCGAAAAGATCTCGGTGAGATTGTCACGGGCACGCAGCACATCCCCTGTCGGGGGCATGACGAAATTGCGCATATGTACGTGAGAGTGCGGAATGAGGAGGTAATCCAGCTGCAACGCGGCCTCCTTGTCCATACCGAGCACGTCGTACATGCCGCAATACTCGGTCTCAGCGCCGACCAAAATCTTCAGCCCCTCCACCTCGGGGATCTGGCGCTTGATCAGCATCTCATAGGGCATACATTGCTTTTTATAAAATTTCGAAGCGGTTTGGGGCAACGGCACGCTCTCATCCCAGGTATGGTTGGAAAAGCCCAAAACCTTGATATCCAGCTCCTTTGCCTGTTTGATAAAGCTTTCAACGGTGGCTTGATTGTCACCGCAGCATTCGGAAAGATAATTGTGCGTGTGCACGTCGTGATTTGCTCTCATGTTAGCTCTCCTTATTTTAATAGGGTATAGCCGCTTGGCACCTTGGCTTTATTGTAGCACCCAGAAAAATCAAAGTCAATAAAAAACGCGATTTTTATTCTCAAAAACGAAAAACCCCCGATGCTTCGCATCGGGGGAAATTCCATGACACATTACTGTGCGTTCTTTCTTGCCTCGAAGCAAGCGCTGCAGTATACGGGTCTGTCGCTCTGGGGCTGGAAGGTTACCTTAGCCTCACCGCCGCACTCTGCGCACGTGGTGATAAAGTACTCTCTTTGCGCCTTGCCTGCGTTCTTCTTCGCATCGCGGCATGCCTTGCAGCTCTTGGGCTTGTTCAGAAATCCTTTCTCTTTGTAGAACTTCTGCTCGCCTGCGGTGAATACGAATTCATTGCCGCACTCTTTGCATACAAGAGTTTCGTCCTCAAAGACTTCGTCGGTTGCGCCAACCATGGTGATTTCTTCGTTCATTGCTGTGTACCTCGCTTTGTAAATAGAGAATGGTTTTTGCCTCCAGACGGATTTTGACCGACACCTTTGAGAAATTTTTTAATTACTTCAACGCTCTTGTTAAGCTACAGGGGCATATAGAATGGCGTTACTGCAGGTCACCAAGCGCTAAACGGAGCTTTTGGCGAATGCGGTAAACGGCATTTTCAACGGAATGGGGGGGCTTTTGCAGCTGACGCGCGATCTCCCCGGAGCGACACCCCGCCACATACAGGGTCCACACGCGGTACTCATAGGGAGAGAGGATGCCGCGAATACGCGCCAAAAGCACGGCCGCTGCCTCTTCATCCATCACACGCGCCGCAGGATCCTCGATCGTGGGGGCCTGTGAGGATTCAAACAAGGGCAAAACCGCCGCATGACGACGCAGCACGCGAAGCTGCGAAACGAGCGCATTGCCGATGCAGATCTTGGCGTAAAGCCCAAATTCCACCTCGCGCTGCGCCAGATCAAAGCCCATAGCGGCGCGGTAAAGCGCCATCAGCGCCACCTGGCGCAGATCCTCGGTATCCTCATGGGTAAGGCCTGCCGCATGACGGGCAACCTCGGCCTGCACCAGGGGCAGGTAATCTGCCAAAAGGTCGTTAAAGGCGGCCTGATCTCCCTCGCGAATACGGGAAAGGAGAGCTTCGATTTTGTCGTTTTGCTTGTCAGTTTTCATAACACCTCGTGACCGAGAACGGGAAATTCCATTCATAGGTCATACGTTTATTATAACATACTTTTATTCTTTGTCAAGTGAATTTTGGAGATTTTTTTCGATTTTTTTTACAAAATGCAATAAAATTTCGTGTAATATGCCGAAATTTTATCTCTTTCATGCTCTTTCGGCAAAAAAACGCCCCTCGCGCCAAAGCGCGAGGGGCAGCATTGGAAATCAATCAAACAGAAAATTCATATTGCCCGCAAGTAATGCGTGCACTCCGCGGTAAATCACCTCGGGGCGGTCGCGGAAGTTATCGGCCATGCGGCGTGCGCGGTCGGCGCTGTCCACGGCGAGCGTGTTCTCAAAAATCACGTTGCCGCGCTCCATGAGCGTGCAATGCACCAAATAGTGCCCCTCGCCCTTTTTCTCGGTGGTGCACTTGGCCTCAATGCCCCGCTTTTTGAAATCGAGATAACGAAAAGCGGCGGCAAGGCTCTTATCAAGCAAGGAGGAGAGCACGTCGCTGGCGAGATTTTCCGCCACGCAAACACCGTTGTCGGTGATGGCGTACATCTTGTCGCCATCCAGCTCGCCAACCTCGGCCACAAGCCCCGCATCCAGCATTTGCCCAAAGGCATCGGCAAAATCAAGATACATCACGTAATCGGTTTGCATCACGATATCATTCAGGGTGATGAAATCAAGCGGACGGCCAAGATTTTTCATCAAATATAGGACAAAGATTTTTACGTTTTTCATTGAACCAACGGCAGATCCCACTGTTCTCACTCCTTTTTTCCCGTCAATGCTATTATCATAGCATATTTTTTGTTTTTTTTCAACACTTTTATTTGCAATCTGCAAAAAACTGTGCTATAATAGTGTATTATAATCATTTTTTGCGCCACGGAGCGCAGAAAGGACCCGAAAATGATCAATGTTGCTATCCTTGGCTTTGGCGTAGTGGGCAGCGGTGCCGCACAGGTGCTCGCGGACAACGCCGCTGTGATTGAAAAAAATCTTGGCAAGAAGGTTGCCGTCAAGCGCATTCTTGACCTGCGTGAGTTTCCCGATAGCCCCTTTGGGCACCTTGTCACGCACGATTTTAACGATATTTTAAACGATAAGGACATTACCGTCGTTGCCGAAATGATGGGCGGCTCTCACCCCGCATACGACTTTACCAAGGCCTGCCTCACGGCAGGCAAGCACGTGGTGACCTCCAACAAGGAGGTTGTGGCGCGCTTCGGTGCCGAGCTCCTTGACCTTGCCGCCAAAAACGGCGTGCGCTATCTTTTTGAAGCGAGTGTGGGTGGCGGCATCCCCGTCATTCGCCCCATGGTCAACGACCTTGCCTCCAATAAGATCGAAAAGGTGGACGGCATCTTAAACGGCACCACCAACTATATCTTAACGCAAATGATCGCAGGCGCCACCTTTGAGGATGCCTTAAAGGAAGCACAGGCAAAGGGCTACGCCGAGGCAAACCCCGCCGCCGACGTTGAGGGACTTGACGCCGCGCGCAAGATCGTCATTCTTGCCGCACTCTCCTTCGGCACGCTGCTCTCCCCCGATCAAATTCATTGCGAGGGCATCACCAAGCTCACCCTGGCCGACGTAGAGGTGGCCAAGGCGTTTGGCTGCTCCCTCAAGCTCATCGGCCATACCGAGCAGGTAGCGGGTCGCGTGCTTGCCATGGTCAGCCCGCGCATGGTGCCCCTCACCAATCCCCTTTCGGGCATTGCAGACGTGTTTAACGGCATCCTCGTGGACGCCAATATGGTGGGCGAGGTCATGTTCTACGGTGCGGGTGCGGGCAAGCTGCCCACAGCCAGCGCCGTGGTAGCCGATATCATTGATATTGTGGCACATATGGGTCAGGACGGCGTCCGCGCACCCAAATTCACCGTGGCCGCCGAGCAGGATTACGCCGATTTCGGTGCCTACACCTGCCGTTCCTGCTTCTCGTTCTGGCAGGAGGACGGCGCCGCCGAGAAGATCACAGCCGTGTTTGGTGACGTCAAGACCGTGACCGTCGGCAACCGCATTGCCCTCATCGCCGATGCCATGACCGAAAAAGAGGCCGCCGAAAAGGCCGCTAAGACAGGCCTTACCCTGCTCTCCCGCATCAGAGTGCTTGGGTAAGGTAGCGAACGATAAAAAAGGGAGAGAGGTCCTTTTGCAAAAGGACCTCTCTCCCTTTTTGTTTTGCTGCGCAAAACAAATTCACCCACTCACCCGAAAAGCTTAAAAATCGGCAACGTATTTGATTTTAATTTCAGAGAAACGAGGTTGAGCTTTACTGTCCCCCCATTTTACGACGGCACGCTTATAATTTGTTTTGAGCATTTGATCCAAGTTTGAAAATTCAAAGCTACTTTTATCTAAATCTTTTAAGTGTTCACCATTATCATACAGTCCAAACTGAACTCCAGTCATCCGAATGCCCTCTCTTTCCATAAGCATCTTAAAACGTTCAATGCTATCCTTAGCTACCTTTGAAAGCTTAAAAGTCGCATTCACCTCTTCATATTTTCTGCGCACAAACATATATCCCTCACAATCTTTATATGTTGCAAGACGCCCAAAAAAATATATCCCGAGTGTTAAAATTGAAGCTACAATCGTTGACCAAACAGCAAGCCCATCTATTTCACGATGTCTGGCGACAACTTCTTCTCTCCAATTCTCGTGCCAAGCCTCGGTGTTCCAAAATTTTTTGCCATAAAAGTCATATCCCTCTTTTACAAGATTCCAGGCATTATGCAAAACCAGTTTGTCTTTCAACCGATGTCCAACCACATCCAATTTATATTTTCTCATCTGATCATAATGATGGTAGTCATTATTGCCAATGGATGGATGCCAATATGGTGTAAAAGCAAAAGTTCCACTTATTTGCTTTTTGTTTCCAACCATTTTATACGCACCCTTTTGCGCTTGTGCCAAAATTTGTTGCTTCAAAGCCTCGATTTTTTCGCTTTCTTGTGCTTGATATACTGCTTCAAAAAATTCAAAAACTTCTTTTTTTAGATTTTCCAAATCGTTTTCCGTACGTGCACTGTCTGATACCTTGTCCAAAAAATCGCTCATTTTATTTCCCCTTTACAAATAAAAAAGTGCGCAGCCGAAGCCACGCACCGAAAAACGTAGCTCCAATTGCTGCGACACAAACGTTCTCATTGCTCGAAAAAAGCGTACGAAAACAGAGCCTACATTTTTACCATAGGTAAAAATGTACACTTTCATCGAACAATATTCGTTTGTGTCGCAAGTTCATTGTAGCACACAAAAGGAAATTTGTAAAGACAAAACTAAAAATTGTGATATAAATTATGGGGTTCACGATGCAAATGCTTTGCGGGAGAACACAAGGTCCGTGACCACCGCAGGTGTGTCAACACGGGCGGAGCAAGCCCCGCCCCTACACCGAATTGGGCGTGTCGCCGCATTGTTCGCACATTCCTTTCACCGTAGGGGAGGGCCTTGTGTCCTCCCGTTTCGTGGGTTTTTCAGCATTGCTTTCGGGCGGAGCCCCGCCCCTACATCGAATTGAGCGTGTCGCTGCATTGTTCGTGCTCTCATCCTTGGCTCCCTCCGGGAGGGAGCTGGCGCCGTAGGCGACTGAAGGAGCCCTCGCAACTTTCCCTTGCGCACTCGCCGTATCGCAACTGTTTTGTTTAAACCAACGCTCACTCCCCCAGTCTCGCATCCGCTCGCCAGCCCCCTCTCGGAGGGGGCCATACGTTGCTTGCTCCGCCCGAAAATAATGACTTTAAATCGCCAAAACGGGAGCACCAAGCGTTTTGTGTTTCACAAAACGCCGGTTACTCGCGCAGCGAGTTTAGAAGGAGCTCCCCTACATTGAATTGAGTGCGTCGCTGCATTGTTCGCACATCGCCGCATTGTTTGCACTCCACCCCTCGTAGGGGAGGGGCTTGCTCCTTCCGCCCTTGCCTCCCTACGGGAGGGAGCCCAGAAAGATAACAGCCGCATCCTATTCCCTACCGTAAAATCGCTTCGTCTCACGTATCACGGTGCGGCGCGCGTGGAAAAGCGTGGCGAGGTTTAAAAGCGTCATTGCGCCGAGCGTGAGATCGGTGGCGCCCCACACAAAATCGGGTGCCGTCACCGCGCCAAGGAGCGTGGCGAAAGCCACGGCCACCGCAAGCAGACGCGCGCCCCGCTTGCCGCCCGTGAGGTAGGAAAGCGCCTCGGCGCCGTAATGCGCCCACGCAAGCACGGTGGCAAAGGCAAAAAGCAGCACCGCGAAGGCGATCAGGGGCGGCGCCACGGGCCCCAACACCGCGCCAAAGGCCGAGATCGCCAACATCACACCGTCGCCAACAGCACCCTCGCCTGCCACAAGAATCACAAGCGCGGTGAGTGTGCAGAGCAAGACGGTATCCACAAAGACCTCAAAGATCCCCCAAAGCCCCTGCTGCGCAGGGCTTTGCGCCTCTGCTGCCGCGTGGGCGATGGGGGCGGTGCCGCAGCCCGCCTCATTGGAAACAAGCCCCCGCGCCACACCAAAGCGCACCGCGCGCGAGGTCAGCACCCCCAAAAGGCCGCCCACGCCTGCGGCGGGGGTGAGGGCATCTTGAAAAATAGCGGCAAGCGCTGCGGGGATCGCCGCGCGCCGCACGATCAGCACCGCGAGGGCGGCCACGGTAAAGGCCACACATAAAAAAGGCACCAGCCGCGCGCACACGCGCTCCACACCGCGCGCGCCGCCAAGCAAGACCGGAAGCGCCAAAAGCGCCATAGCGGCGCCGACCAGCATCTGCGGACACCCAAACACGCCGCCCATCGCCTCGGCGGCGGCGCGTGCCTGCAAAAGCGAGCCGAGCGTGAGTGTGCAAAGAATGAGCAGCACCGCAAAAACCGCCGCCACGGCGCGTCCTGCGCCGCCGCCCACCGCAGCCTTCATATAATACATAGCGCCGCCGTGAGCGCGTCCCTCCCCGTCACGCGCACGGGTCAGCTGCGCGAGCACGATCTCGGCATATTTGAGAGGCATGGCAACGAGCGCCGCCACCCACATCCAAAAAACCGCCCCGGCGCCCCCCACCGTGATGGCGGCAGCGACTCCCGCGATATTTCCGACGCCAAGCGTCCCCGCCAACGCCATCGAAACCGCCCGCGCGGGCGTGGTGCCATGCCCTCCCCCGGCCCGCAGCATCCCCGAGAGCCCACGGCGCGGGGCACGTAAAAAATACCTGCCGAGCACCGCCGTAAAGTAGCCGCCCACCAAAAGCAGCAGCAGCGGCATGGCCGCGCCGCCCACCAAAGCCCCCAAATATTTCATATTTGCCTCCTCTTTGTTAACAATATGTGAACAATACAAAATACACTTGATTTTTCCAGTATTTGGTGTAAAATAATCTTATGTGTTAGCACTCCCTCGTTATGAGTGCCAGAATTCAACACAATTCTCACAGTGAAGTGTGATATAAGGAGGCAAAAATATGACACTGAAACCCCTGGCCGACCGCGTAGTGGTAAAGCTCGTGGAGGCAGAAGAAAAAACGAAATCGGGTCTCATTTTGACCGCAGCAGCACAGGAAAAACCCCAGGTAGCCGAAGTTGTGGCCGTTGGCCCCGGCGGCTTGGTTGACGGTAAAGAGGTAGAAATGATCGTGAAGGTCGGTGACCGCGTGATCACAAGCAAATATTCCGGCACCGAAGTAAAGTGCGACGGCGTGGAATACAACATCGTGCGCCAGAGCGACATTCTGGCCATCGTAGAATAATCTAAAAGGAGACAAGAACAATGGCAAAGGAAATTCTTTACGGCATTGAGGCGCGCGACGCGCTCTGCCGCGGCATTGATAAGCTGGCAAACACCGTCAAGATCACGCTTGGCCCCAAGGGCAGAAACGTGGTGCTTGACAAGAAATACGGCGCGCCCCTGATTACCAACGACGGTGTCACCATCGCCAAGGAGATCGAGCTTGAAAACCAGGCCGAGGATATGGGTGCACGTCTGGTGCGCGAGGTTGCCACCAAGACCAACGACGCCGCAGGTGACGGTACCACCACCGCAACGCTCCTGGCTCAGGCATTCGTGCGCGAGGGCATGAAGAACGTGACCGCAGGTGCCAACCCCATGGTGCTCCGCAAGGGCATGAAGAAGGCAGTTGACCGCGCGGTTGAGTGCTTGGTTGCCAACTCCAAGAAGGTCAACGGCAGTGAGGATATTGCCCGCGTTGGTACCATTTCCGCAGGTGACGAGGTGATCGGTGCGCTGATCGCCGACGCCATGGAAAAGGTGACCGCCGACGGCGTGATTACCGTGGAGGAAAGCAAGTCTGCAGACACCTACTCCGAGGTGGTTGAGGGTATGCAGTTTGACCGCGGCTACCTCTCTCCCTATATGGCAACCGATATGGATAAAATGGAGGCCGTCATTGACGACGCCATGATCCTGATTACCGATAAGAAGATCTCCAACATTCAAGAGGTTCTGCCCCTGCTTGAGCAGATGGTACAGGCAGGTCGCAAGCTCGTGATCGTTGCCGAGGACGTAGAGGGCGAGGCTCTGACGACCCTTGTGCTCAACAAGCTGCGCGGCACCTTTACCTGCGTGGCTGTCAAGTCTCCCGGCTTTGGCGATCGACGCAAGGAGATGCTGCAGGATATCGCCATACTCACCGGTGGAGAGGTAATCTCCTCCGATCTGGTTCTTG
>JAFTKK010000075.1 GCA_017453325.1 Clostridia bacterium | reverse complement strand
TGAGCGAGCTCGGGAAAATCAAATTCTTGCGACTGTGTCACGAGGAGCTTTCGCGCGAAAAGTTGCGGGACGGTATCGGTTTGCTGGCCGAAAAGCGCCTGCACGGTGTGCTGAAACGCTGGATCTGTGACGATGCCGCTTGCCACGAGGTCAAGGTCGCGGGCAGGGGAGAGAGGCCGCGTCGCTTCGTTGCCGACGTTCTGACCCCCGCGGGCGAGATCTTTGAGGTGCAAACGGGCAAGCTTTACCCATTGCGAGCAAAGCTGGCCTTTTACATGGAGGAGACCGACCATCCCGTCACCGTCGTGCACCCCTTGTTTGCCACCAAATATATCAGCTGGCTCGCCCCCTCAAGCGGTGAGGTCACCTCGCGCAAGAAATCGCCGCTGCATCAAACGCCCTTGCACGCGCTGGCCGAGCTCAAGCCCTATCTTGGCTATCTCGGCACCCCGCGATTTTCGCTTTGCTTGCCCTTGATCGAGGCTGACGAATATCGCCTGCTTGACGGGTGGGGCAAGGGGGGCAAGCGCGGCTCGCACCGCTACGAGCTGATACCGATCTCTCTTGTGGATACCTGCTATCTTCGAGCCCGTGAGGACTACGCCGCCCTCTTCCCGGCCGTTCCCGCGCTTGAGGCACCCTTTACTGCCAAAGTCTTCGGAAAAGTGACCCGTTTGCGGGGATATGACCTTTACGATGCGCTGGCCGTCTTTGAGGGGCTCGGCGTGATCGAAAAATGCGGCACCGAAAAGCGCGCCGCGCTTTATCGCAAAATAAAATAAAAAACACCGCCGTATGGCGGTGTTTTTTTGTTAGATAAAACGGGACGGCAGATGTGTGTTATCTAATGCTGTACATCGCCAGCATATCGAGCTTTTCTACCGTGAATGTCACAGAGTTGCCCTCGATTTTCGCGGCAACGGGCGTCATGTCGGGCAGACGCAGAACGCGACTTGGCACAAAATCTGTGCTCAGGCTGACGGTGAAGTCCTCAACCTTGCGCGCGCGATATGCTTCGTTGTGAAGCACCGCAGAGAGCAAAACTTCGTCCTCGGTTTTGAAAAGCGTCAACTCCACGTCAACGGGCGCGTCGGACACAACGCTTCTCGTGAGCCCCAGGTGCGTATCAAGGATGTTTACGAGGATGTTTCTGTAATCATAGAACGTATAGCATTCAAGCGGTACGGCGCTCCAGACCACCTTGCCCTTGCCGAATGCGGTGTAAGCCATCGTCGGGATATCGGTCTTGATGCCGGGGGGATCGGAGTGGATCGAAGCGAATTTGACCTCAAGGTGACGCTTGGTATAAGGCAGGGTAAGTGTTGCAAGCACCTTTTCCTCGGGAATGCCCACGACCTGCGGGGCGCAGCACTCGAAGCGAAGCGGAAAATCCGCGGTATAGTAGTCAAAAACGCCCTTTGCCGCAGGCTCCGGCGCCAGATATACGATCTGCTCCTCGGTATAGCCCGTATTTTCGGCGCCAAAAAATGCCTTCAGCAGCCCTGCGTGCTCCGCACCGCTGAAATACAGGCTGCCGCCCTCTTGAACGTACTTCACAAGCCGTTCGGTGTCGTATTCGTCGTCGGAGGTCGTTGCCGAAACGATCAGCGCGCGGTGCTTCTGTATATCCGCATAGCCGCCCGTGACCGCCGCGGGGATATTAGCCTCGATCAGGGTATTGATGGCGGTAGATGCCCCCTGGTAGTTAGACCATTTGTCACCGAACAGCGCAACCTTGCCCTTGAGCGAGTAATAAACGCCAACGTCCTCCACGGGCTCGCCGTAGTAGTATTTTTCATACCCTTCCATCTCGCCAAAGACGGTGCCGAGGCGCTCGTATACGCGTCTGTCCATGGTGCCGACGGGGTCGATGGCGTCGATCACGAAGCTTGCCCCATGGTGCGCCACCGTGCGCATGATCTCGCTGCGCATTACGTCGAGTGATTTGATTTGCGTGTGCGAGGCGAGGTTCGGGTGGCAGCGGGAGAACATATATTCAAAGGGTTGGTTGGGGGTTGCGTTTTTGAGATACAGACGCGCGAAAACGTTATTGCTGTAAAGATCGCCCGCAATGTAATCGCAAGCGGCCACGACCTCCTCCGCACAGGCGGTGTCATTGCGAACAACACTTTGTGAGGCGTTATGGTAAACGGTGAGGTGGGGCATATATTTCTTTGCGGTGGCGGTGGCCCACTGTGCATACTCACCCATCCATTCGCGGCGCTTTCTCATATGTGTGCGCCATGCGGGATCTCGGTCGTCCCGTACCGTGGGTATCTCGGCACCGACCTCGGCGAGATAACGCGCGCGGCAATGCTTGCAGTAGCAAAGGCGCGGCCAGAAAAGCATATCAAAGAACATACACTCAAACTTTGGGAAATACGCGGAGATCTCCTTTATTTGCGTTTCGGTATATTTGCGGTAGTCGGGGTTGTTGGGGCAAACGTGGCCGTAGCGCGAGCTGCCGCCCCCCGCACATTCAAGATTGGTTGCGTCACGCCCCGGCTTGCCGTCGGGATTAACGATGCTCCAATCGGGGTGCAGGTCGTTTTGGTAGGTGTCGTAGATGAGGCTGTAATACGCAGTCACCGCAATGCCGTTTTGGTGACAGAGCTCAACCGTTTTGCGCATGGCATCCTCACGGCCGACAAACCCCGCGTGCATCTTGCCGGACGACGTGGGCCAATAGCAGAGCCCGACGTGGGACTGAAAATAAAGCATAGCACTATTGATTTTGGCAAGCTTCAGATTTTCAACGTAGGCCTCGGGGCTGAATTTCGATAAAAATTCGGGGTCCCAATCATCAATATGCATATCGCACAAGTGCCTTCTCAGATGTCTTTTGTACCACATAATCGCGCGCTCCTTTTTGTTTATTTGACTTGATTATATCATAAATTGATGCTATAATATAGACGCGACGGAACACAAAAATAGCATTTTGGATTTTATGGGAGTATGTGATGTTCAGCATTTCGATGGATAAGATAGAGCGCGTTTTTCGTGATTTTTACAATGTTACGCGCTTTAAAATAGTGCTTTTTAATGCCGAGCGACGTGTGATAACGTCATATCCGACAGGGATGTGTCGCTTTTGCCGCGAGGTGCGCGGGTGCAGCGCGCTTGCCGAGGAGTGCAGGCGGTGCGATGAGCGAGGCTTTGATATGTGCGATCAAACGCGTCAACCGTATATTTATCAATGCCATCTCGGCGTGTTCGAGGCGATCGCGCCCATTTATGCGGGCGATATGAATGCGGGGTATCTCATGTTCGGTCAGATACGCCCGGGGGACGCGACGGAAATCAAAAAGGCCGCCGCGCGGGTAAATGCCAAGCACGGCACGTGCCTCACG
Organism: Clostridia bacterium; assembly: GCA_017453325.1. Lineage (GTDB taxonomy): Bacteria > Bacillota > Clostridia > Oscillospirales > CAG-272 > Firm-07. The sequence continues at coordinate 26,706 of JAFTKK010000075.1, read as the reverse complement.
GACGAGATGATAGACGAGATGACCGAGGCAGACGAAGCCTTTATCGGCTCGGCCGTCAACATGATGACGATGTGTGCAAGCTATCTCTATACCGCCGAGATCATTCGCGACAATCCAAACGTTCTCGTGTATCAGTTAAAGGAGTATGTGCGAGCGCATCTTGGCGGTGACCTCTCGCTTGAAGCGATCTGCCGCGATTTTTACATATCGCGCAGCAAGCTGTATCACCTCTCGCGCGAGGCCTTTGGCATGGGGATCACGCAATACGTGCGCGCCGAACGCATACGCGAGGCGAAGCGCTTGCTTCGCGGGGGAGATCTCTCGGTCTCGGAGATCGCCCGTGCCGTCGGCATTCCCGACGACAATTACTTTATCAGACTGTTTCGCGCCACCGAGGGCATGACGCCGCTTCGCTATCGGAAGGGATAATGCCTTTTGGCAGCGGCAAATAAAAAAGGGGGGTGTCTCAAATGGCAAATTTGAGACACCCCCATGGTATTCATCAAAGCGCAATGTCAATATAAGCGGGTGCGTGGTCGGAGATATAGACGTAATAGTCGGGGCAGTAGCGGTCAAAGCGGCTGATCGCCCCTGCGGGGATATCCTTGACGAGAATGTGGTCAAGTGCGGTTTCAAAGGGCTTATCTTGCCACGTGCCGGGGCCCTTGGGGCCGCAGGCGTTGTAGCCTCTGCCCTCATGGCGGAAGTCGGTGGCGATATCGTGTGCGTGCGTGTAGCCGCCCTCGCCGATGGCATACTGAATGGCGGGGTCGGTGTAAAACGCATTCATGTCACCCACGAAAACGATGGGGCAGCCTTGATATTTTTGCTGGTACGTGTGCAGCTTTTCGATCGAAAGCTTGATCTGTCGGCGGCGTGCCTCGTCCGAGCCCGGCTGCTGCTGCTCCTTTTTCCACCACAGGTGCGCGGTGGCAAACACGAACACGCGGCCGTCGCGCTTGTCGCGGAATACGCCGATGTTGAGAGATTTGGTGTTGCCGTTGTTGACCTCGCCCTCCAGTCCCTCCATGTAGCGGGGGAAAAGGAAAAATTCGGCATCCAGCAATTCAAATCTGTCGGCGCGGTAGATAATAGGAGTATCGTTGCCCCAGATGAAGGTGTAAGGGAGCCCTGCCTCCATGCAAGCGAATTTTAGGTGCAGCTGCATATTTCTGTTGATCTCCTGTCCGCCGATGATATCGGGCAGGAGGGTCTCGAAAATTTTGATGTTGGCGCGCATGCGCACCTCGGCGGAGCAGTCAAGCCCCAAGGCCTCCCAGGCCTCGTTGTTTTTGGTACAGCTCCAAAGATTTTGGCTCATCAATCTCAGCTTGCTCATTGCTCTTCCTCTTACAGCTCGATGTCGATGTAAACGGGTGCGTGGTCGGAGATCGTCAGATAATAATCGGGGCAGTAGCGGTCAAAGCGGCTGATCGACCCCGCGGGAATATCCTTGACGAGAATGTGATCGATGGCGGTTTCAAAGGGCGTGTGCTGCCACGTGCCGGGAGCCTTGGGGCCGCAGGCGTTGTAGCCGCGCTCCTCAAAGCGGTAGTCGGTGGCAAGGTGGTAGGCGTGGCTATAGCCGCCCTCGCCGAGCGCATATTGAATGGCGGGGGAGTTGTAGCGCGCGTTCATATCGCCCACGAAAATGATGGGGCAGCCGCCGTATTTTTGCTGATATTTTGCCAGCAGCTCGGTGGCCTGCTTGATCTGGCGGCGGCGCACCTCGGAGGAGCCGGGACGCTTGTCGTCGCCCATCCACCAAAGGTGGGTGGTGGCAAAGATAAAGACTTTGCCGTCAGTCTTGTCGCGGAACACGCCAAGGTTGAGAGATTTGGAGTTGGCATCGTTAAATCTGCCCTCGTAGTCCTCGACCGCGGCGGGATACAGGACATATTCGGTGTCGAGCAGCTCAAATTTATCGGCACGGTAAATGAGGGGCGTCATGTTACCCCATACGATGGTGTAGGGGAGATTTTCCTCGAGGCAATAAAATTTGAGGAACATCTGCATATCGATGTTGACCTCCTGACCGCCCACGATATCGGGCATGAGGTCCTTGAAAATTTGAATGTGTCCCTTCATGCGGACTGCGGCGGAGCAATCCAGCCCCAGCGCCTCCCACACCTCGTTGTTTTTGGTGTAGTTCCATTGGTTTTGGCTCATCAGTCTCAGCTTGCTCATAATATGTGATCTCCTTTAAAATTCTACGTCGATATAAACGGGCGCGTGGTCGGAAAGTGCAAGGTAATAATCGGGGCAGTAGCGGTCAAAGCGCTTCACGCACCCCTTTGGCATATCCTTGACGAAAATATGGTCGTCTGCCTTGGTGTAGGAGGAGTCCCACCATTTGGGCGCGGGGCCGTCTCCGTTGCAGGAGCAGTACCCCATCGCCTCGGTTGCAAAGTCGGTGGCGACATCGTGCGCGTGCGTGTAGCCCGCCTCGTTTACCATGAATTGCAGCGCCGGGGAGGCGGTGCCCGTGTTCATGTCACCCGCCAATACAACGGGGCAATTCCCGTATTTCTTTTGGTATTTTTCAATCATGGCCGCGGCCAGCTTCAGCTGATAGGTGCGCGCCTCATCGGAGCCTGCCTGATACCAGCGGTAATCGGGGTTGGTGCCGTTTCTCCACCACAGATGCGTGGTGGCAAAAATAAACACCTTTCCATCCTCCTTGGAACGAAATACCCCCACATTGCAGGCCTTGCTGTTGCCGTCGTTGAAAATGCCCTCATAGCCCTCCATGGTCTTGGGATAGAGGAGATACTCGGTATCCAGCAGCTCGAATTTATCGGCGCGGTAGATAAGAGGCGTCATATTGCCCCAGATGATGGTGTAGGGCAGGCCCTCCTCCATGCAGTAAAATTTCAAAAGCAGCTGCATATCCTTGTTGACCTCTTGGCCGCCCACGATATCGGGCATCAGCTCCTTGAATACTTGCACGTGGCCGCGCATACGCGTGGCGGCGGAGCAGTCAAGCCCCTTTTCCTCCCAAGCAGGGCGGTTTTCGGTGCAGTTCCATTGGTTTTGGCCCATCAAGCGTAATTTGCTCATCATTTATCTCCTTTCAGAGACCCAAAACGGGTTGTTATCACAATTATAGCACGGCAGTCTTGGAGGGTCAAGCCAAATTTGAGATTTTTTCGCGCAATCACCTCCCAAAGCAGAGCGCTATTTTGCGGCTTTTACTTGACCTTGGCGGCAAAATAGGATATACTAAAAGGAGATCGAAAGAGGGGGGATGGTATGATGGAGCTGTATCGCGCTTGTCGGGCGCTTTACGAAACGGCGTTCGGGGGTGCTGACGATGCCTGGAACGATGCGCTTTTTCGTCACGTGATGCCCGATTGCCTGCGTGTGATCGCCAAGGACGAGAAACCGCAAAGCATGCTGTTTTCCATACCGTATGCCATCTGCGAGGCGGGCGGCACGCGTGAGGCACGCTATCTTTACGCCGTCGCCACCGACCCCGATTGCCGTGGGCAGGGCCTTGCCACCGCGCTGCTTTCCCGTGTGATCGCGGAGGGCTATCCCGTGTTTTTGCGTCCCTCCTCGCCCTCGCTTTTCGCCTTTTATCAAAACGCGGGTCTCTTGCCCGTTTCGCCGGTTCTGACCGAGGTGGGCGCGGCGGCGGAGAGCTGCGCGGGCACGGCGTTTTTATCGCTTACTCCGGGGGAGTACCTTTCCGCACGTGCCGCATTTTTAAAGCCCCCCTTTGCCACCCCGACCGAGGATTTTTTGTCGCTCGGGTATCTCACGGGCGGCGCCCTCGGTGTGCCGGGTGAGTTTGTCGCGTTTTACGAACGGCGCGGCACGGAGGTCTGCTTTAAGGAGTGGCTTGGAAACCTTGATTTCGCACCCCGTGCGGCGGCTTTTCTCGGTGCCGCACGCTATGAGCTGCGCACGCCATCGCCCACGGGAACGCCGTTTGGCGTGGCAGCCAATTGCCCAGAGGGGCTCACGTTTTTGATCGCACTGGACTAATAGCCGAAGAGAGCCGAAACTGCGAGCACCTCTCGGCTGAAAGATTTTTCGCGGATTTTGCTGTGACGTGGCGAGTTTGTAATACCTTACAAGCCGCGACGCGTCAAAAGATGCAAAAATGTTGCGCCGAGGGGCTTGTGTGTTCGGTTCTCTTCGGCTATAGCCGAAGAGAACCGAACCCGCAAGGTTTGGGCAGGCAAAAATGCGCCCTGACCGTGGGAAAGCGCCTTGTCATATCCGCATATGACTGCGTCCCTTCCCCTTGTCATGCCACCTTTTTGCTCTGCCGAAACTGCAAAGCACCTCTCGGCTGAAAGATTTTTCGCAGATTTTGCTGTGGCGCGGCGCAGTCATGTAATACCTTACAAGCCGCGACGCGTCAAAAGATGCAAAAATGTTGCGCCGAGGGGCTTGTGTGTTCGGCTCTCTTCGGCTATACCGCATATCATGTAAAGGGGGGAGCATACCGTGTCGGACCGTATTATACTGCATTGTGACTGTAACGGCTTTTTTGCCTCGGTGGAAATGCTTTCCCATCCCGAGCTTCGTGCCGTGCCTATGGCCGTTGCGGGCGACCCCGAAAGCCGCCACGGCATCATTTTAGCCAAAAACGAGCTTGCCAAGCAGTACGGCGTCAAGACCGCCGAAACCATCTGGCAGGCCAAACAAAAATGCCCCGATCTCGTGCTGGTGCCCCCGCACCATCAAAAATATCACGAGATATCGCGCCTTGTCAACGCCATATATCTGGACTATACCGACCTTGTCGATCCCTTTGGTATCGACGAGTCCTTTCTTGACGTCACGGGCAGCATGCATCTGTTTCCCATGTCCCCGCGTGAGCTCGCGGACGTGATCCGCGCGCGCGTGCGCAGCGAGATCGGCATCACGATTTCGGTAGGCGTCAGCTTTTGCCGCGTATTTGCCAAGCTCGGCAGCGACTACAAGAAGCCCGATGCCACCACCGTGATCGACCGTGACCATTATCGGGATATCGTATACCCTCTGCCCGTATCCGACCTGCTCTTCGTGGGCAAGCGCACCGCAGAGCAATTGCGCTCGCAGGGAATTCTGACCATCGGTGATCTCGCCGCCGCCGAGCCCGCAAGGCTGACTGCCCTGCTCGGCGAAATGGGAGAAACGCTTTGGCGGTATGCGGCGGGCAGAGATACCGAGCCCGTTGGCTCCTACTACACAAGAAAGCGCCCTAAGTCGATCGGCAACGGCATGACCTTTCGGCGCAACATCGTGGGCGAGGCCGAGATCCGCGCGGGTGTGGCGGCGCTTTGTGATTCGGTTGCTGCGCGTATGCGCGAGGAAAACTGTAAGGCCACCGTGGTGCAGGTGCAGGTCAAAACCCCCGATTTTCGCACCGTTCAGCGGCAAATAACCTTAAAACGCGCCACCTGGCTGCAGCGCGACCTCACCGAGCATGCCATGAACCTCATCAAGGCAGCCTGCGGCTACGGCACAATGATCCGCGCGCTGACCGTCACGGCCGCGGGGCTTGTCGGCCCCGAGGAGACCGAAGAGCAGCTTGATATGTTTTCGGGGAGCGACAGCACCGCCGAAAAGCATGAGGGCGTGGAGGACGCGCTGCACGCCATCCGCCGCAAATTCGGCAAAAAAAGCATTCGTCTCGGGTGCTACCAAAAGCCCGATGGCGACCCTAATGAGGTTGACCGCACATAACCTCCGTCGCGACAACCTAATTCTTTATCTTTGAAAGTGAGTATACCTATGATTCTGCGTAAATCAAGCGGTCTCATCTGTTGTCTCCTGGCCGCCTTCTTCTGGGGCACGACCTTTGTGGCACAGGATACCGCCGCCACGACCATTCCCGCCTTTACCTTTCTTGCGCTTCGCTCCTTTGTGGGCGCGGCGGCGCTGTTTTTGGTTTGCTTGTTGCGGGATGCTTATCAAAAGAAAAAGGGCACGTATCAGCCCGCCACCAAGGGTGAGTGGCGTCTTGCGCTGCTCGGCGGCGCTCTTTGCGGCCTTTTCCTGTGCTCCGCCTCGGCGCTGCAGCAGCTTGGCATTGCCAGCAACACGGGCTCACCCGGCAAGGACGCCTTTATTACCGCACTGTATATCGTGTTTGTGCCGCTTTTTTCGCTGGTGCTCGGCAAGCGTGCCGCGCCGCACATTTACGGCTGCGTGGCCGTGGCGCTCGTGGGGCTTTGGCTCCTTTGCATGAACGGTTCGAGCCTGACGACCGGTGACGTGCAGCTCATCATCTGCTCGGTGCTCTTTGCTTGCCAAATGATCTTGGTAGACCATCTCGGTACGCGTGTGGATGCCGTACGCCTCTCGGCGGTGCAGTTTTTGGTGGTGGGCATTGTCTCCGCTTGCTTTGCCGTTTTCCTGGAGACCCCCACGCTTGACGGCGTTCTCGCGGGCTGGTGGACGGTCTTGTATGCGGGCATTCTTTCCTCGGCTGTGGCCTATACGCTACAGATCGTGGGTCAGCAGCGCACACCCGCCACGCTTGCCAGCCTTGTGCTGAGCTTGGAATCGGTGGTGGCGGTCATTGCCAGCATGATTGCGCTGCATCTGTATCCCACCGTTACCGAAATTCTCGGTATGCTTCTTATCTTCGCCGCCATCGTCGTGTCGCAGATCCCGTTTCGCTACGGGTCACGTGAGTAAAAAGAAAGCCCACCCCTAACGGGGTGGGCTTTCTTTTTGGAGCAGGCGACGGGAATCGAACCCGCATCTCCTGCTTGGGAAGCAGGGGTTTTACCACTAGACTACGCCTGCGGACTTCCTTATTATAGCCAAATTTTTTTCGGTTGTCAAGCACTATGCAAAAAATGATAAAAAATCCTTTCGACAAGCAATCGCGAAAAGCTGCGATTTTTGCACGCAGCACGGAAAAACGGCGCATTAACACACTCGACAAACCGCTTTGTTTGTGGTATAATAAAGCAAAAGAAGCGGGAAGATGCGCATCAAAAGGAGAGCTACATGGAAAAAGCCTATCTTGAAATCAACAATATCTGCAACCTTTCCTGCGATTTTTGCCACAAGACAAGGAGAGAAAAGCGGCTTTTGACCGAGGCCGAGTTTGAGGTGCTGACCGATCGCCTACAAGGCGAGGTTAAATATCTCTTTTTTCACCTCATGGGTGAGCCGTTTTTGCACCCGTTGCTGCCCCAATTTGTGAAACGTGCGCGGGAAAAGGGGTTTTTGCCCGCCATCACCACCAATGGCACACTCCTTGCCGCACGCGGGGAGGAGCTGCTGGCCGCGCCGCCCTATAAGATCAGCATTTCGCTTCACGCTCCCGCCGCCAATGCCGCCTTTGCCAAAGAGAATTATCTCCCCGCCTGCATCGAGTTCGGTCGCCGCATGGCCGAGCTTGGCACGATCGTGGCGTTTCGTCTGTGGAACATCGGCGGTGCGGGGGAGTGCGAAAACGAAAAGGTGCTGGCCGCGCTTCGGCGCGCATTTCCCGCCCCGTGGGAGGACAAATGGAGTGGCTACCGTCTTGCTCATAAGGTTTTTCTTGAATGGGGAGAGGAGTTTGCTTGGCCCGATCTTGCCGCCCCCGCCGCCCCTGCCGATATGCCGCTGTTTTGCTATGCCCTGCGGCAGCAGGTGGGCATTTTGGTGGATGGCACGGTGGTGCCCTGCTGCCTTGATGCCGAGGGTACGCTGGCACTTGGCAACCTGCATGAAGCGCCGCTTGCCAAGATCTTACAGTCGCCCCGTGCCCGCGCGATCTACGATGGGTTTACCGAACACCGCGCCACCGAGGAGCTTTGCCGTCGGTGTGGTTACGCCCGTCGATTTAAAAAATAACGGGCTGTGTCATTCGCGCAGACCAAAAACACACGAAACAAATAAAAAACAAAGCCGCTTTTGCTATCAAATATCGATGGTAAAGGCGGCTTTTTTGTTTTAAGGTAGAAATTCTTGCGAATTTCAATTTTTATGTGTGTTTTTTAGACACGCTCTCGGCACACCGTGCCGAGATCATGCCTTCTGCATCAAATGCCGCAGCCCGTTTGTCATTGGTATCACACTCAGCTTTCGAGATGCGTTTCGGATAAAAACGCAGGCGTGAGGCCGTGCGCCTTGGCCCAATCGAGGGCGGCAAAAATGCGCTCCTTGAAATCGGGCAGGTAATTGCGATAGTCGGGATAAAAATATTGCTCATGCATGAGAAATTCCCAAAAGCCTTTTTGCGGATATGTTTCCCATGCGGCATCAAGCTGCGCGGTGATCGAGTCAAGCGTGCCGGAGTTGAGCACCACGTCGATTTTGGAAAAGATCATATCGGTCGCGGCGTCTTTCCAAATGCCAACCTCGCTCGCGTGCGCAGTCTTAGCGCGGTCAAGGTGATAGGAAACCACGCCGCAGTCACGCTTTTCGTTCCAGATCAGATAGCCTGCCAGGGCGCGCACGCCGTGATCGTGCAGGGCTTTTAGCCCCTCGGGCGTACATTCGCCCCAATGCACGGTGGTCTCGGCCTCAGCGTAGGCATCCTCGCCCGCAAAGCGTAAAATTTCCCGCTTTACGTCGGCAAAATCCCCCGCAATGCGGTCGTAATCGGTGTCGATGTAGGGCTTGTCGGGCAGCTCGGCTTTTGCGTGAAAGGAGAGGTGCAGCCAATCGGCGTTGTCGGTGAATTCATGCCTGAATTTATCGGGCATTTCGCGCAGCGTAAAGCCGCCGTCCTTGGGGGTTTCAAAAAACAGATTGGCGTGAATTTTGGCGCCGTAGCGCAGGTGCGCCTCGCGCAACAGGGCGAAATACGGGTTGTCAAAAATCGAGGTGTAGGTGTCCTTATTTGCGGCGATGTCCTGCAGACACCAAATGTTATCGTCAAGCGAAAGTCGGTAGCAGTTGGTAGCCCTTGAGAGCCGATAAACCGTGATCTCGGTACGGTTTCCGAGGTCGTCCTCGGCGATGAGACGGTTTTGGTAGCCCGTGAGCGGCACGGTGGCAAAATATGCCCCTGCGGCATAGCGCGCGGGCATGCCGCACACCGTGAGCTCGCGCCCCGCGGGCGCCTCCACGCGCACCGCGACGGCAAGCGTTCCGTCCTGTCCTAACACACCTGCCTTGTCGGTCAGGCAATCCCCGTCAAGGGGCTTTAAAAAATGAATGCTTTGGTTCATATTTGTTACCTTTCTAAAAAAGGCGGCCGCAGGGCCGCCTTTTTTGATATTAGATACTAAAAAGCAGATCGCCGTAGTTGGGCATCGGCCAGCAGTCGGTGGCGGTCAGCGTTTCCATCTCGTCCACCGTTTCGCGCAGCGATTGCATCACGGGAATCACGCTGCCAAGGAAGCACTCTGCCATTTTTTCACCCGTCTCGCAGGCTTTTGCCTCGTCGTCGGCGCGGCGCAGCTCGGAAAGCGTAGCGTAGGCCTTGCCCGTGAGGGCGGAAAGGCGCGTCACAAGCTCGTTTTCACAGGTGGTGTCGGCGGTGGGGATAAAGGCCAGCTTATCGGTGGCAGCCTTGGCTACCTTGCCCACATACGCAGTCACGGCGGGAATGATCTCGCGGCCAACCATTTCGATCATGGTCTGCGCCTCGATGTTGATCACCTTGGCGTAGTTTTCGTACATGATCTCCTCGCGCGATCTCATCTCCACCTCACTCATTACGCCGTGTGCGGCAAAGAGGTCGATGTGCTTTTGCGCGGTAAATACCTTGATGGCATCCACGGTGGTTTTGAGGTTGGACAGGCCACGTCGTGCCGCCTCCTGCTCCCACTCCTCGGAGTAGCCGTTGCCGTTGAACAGGATGCGCTTGTGCTTGGTAAAGGTATCCTTGATGAGAAGCGCCAGCGCCTTGTCAAAATCCTCCGCGCTCTCCAGCACGTCTGCAAACTGACGGAAGCTTTCGGCCACGGCGGTGTTCAGCACCACGTTGGGCATGGAAATGTTTTGCGAGGAGCCGAGCATGCGGAACTCAAACTTATTGCCCGTAAAGGCGAAGGGCGAGGTGCGGTTGCGGTCCGAGGTGTCCTTGGTAAAGGTGGGCACCGAGGGGATGCCAAGGTTCATTTTGCCGCGTGCCGAGCCCTTGAAATCGGTACCGCTGACAATGGAATCGACCACGGCCTGCAGATCGTCACCGATGAACATGGAAACAATGGCAGGGGGTGCTTCGGCCGCGCCGAGACGGTGGTCGTTGCCCGCGTGAGCAACCGAGAGACGCAAGAGATCCTGATATTCGTCCACGGCCTTGACCACGGCGGCGAGCATGAGCAAAAATTGCTTGTTCTCAGCGGGGGTCTTGCCGGGCTTAAAGAGGTTTTTGCCGGTATCGGTGCCAACCGACCAGTTGTTGTGCTTGCCGGAGCCCGAAACACCCGCAAAGGGCTTTTCGTGCAAGAGGCACACAAGGCCGTGCTTTTCGGCAATGCGTTTCATGTAGACCATGATGAGCAGGTTCTGGTCTACCGACATATTGGTGGTGGTGTAGATGGGCGCCAGCTCGTGCTGGGCGGGCGCGGCCTCGTTGTGCTTGGTCTTTGAGAGGATGCCAAGCTTCCAAAGCTCCTCGTCAAGCTCTGCCATAAAGGCGGCAATGCGGGGCTTCAAGGGGCCGAAATAGTGATCCTCCAGCTCCTGACCCTTGGGTGCGGGTGCGCCAAAAAGCGTGCGACCCGTATAGATGAGGTCCTTGCGCTGCTCATACATCTTTTTGTCGATGATAAAGTATTCCTGCTCGGCGCCGACCGTGGTCGTCAGACGCTTGGCGGTGGTGTCACCGAACAGGCGCAGAATGCGCACACCCTCGCGCGAGATCGCGTCGATCGAGCGCAGCAGCGGCGTTTTGGAGTCGAGCGCCTCGCCCGTGTAGGAGCAAAAGGCGGTGGGGATATAAAGGGTGCCGTCCTTTACAAAAGCGTAGGAGGCGGGGTCCCACGCGGTGTAGCCGCGCGCCTCAAAGGTGGCTCTAAGGCCCCCCGAGGGGAAGCTGGAGGCGTCGGGCTCGCCCTTGATGAGGCACTTGCCCGAAAATTCCATCACCACCTGGCCGCCGGGGGCGGGGGAGATAAAGGAATCGTGCTTCTCGGCGGTGGCACCCGTCAGGGGCTGAAACCAATGCGTGTAGTGCGTGGCGCCCTTTTCAATGGCCCAGTCCTTCATGGCGTTGGCCACAACGTCGGCAATGGAGGGGTCGATCTCCTTGCCCTCTTCCATTGTTTTCATCAAAGATTTGGAGACCTCGCGCGGCAGACGCTGGCGCATGACCTCCTCGTTAAATACCATATTGCCAAACAGCTCGGGCAGGTTTTTGTTCATGGTGATCCAACCTTTCAAGTGTGTATCAAACGTCACTTATAATATATAATGCAATTATACAAGTCACGGTGCTTTTTGTCAAGTATCGGGAGCGATTTCAATCTTTGACAAAAATAAAAAAGCGCCCGAAGGCGCTTTTTTATTTTTGGAGATTAGTCGATCCACCAAATCTTCTTGTTCACGAGCACGCACAGAATGTCCACGACCCAAACGAAGGTAGCGCCGGGGATGATGGTGAGGATAGCAAGGACTACGCCGAGCAGGTTTTCCTTAACCAAGCTTCTGCAAACGCGGGAAATGCACCAAACAATGTCAAGTGCGGGCAAGCAGAGAATCAGCTTGACAAGCCAGGGCAGGTTATCGAGTGCGTTGATCAGATTCTTCATGATGAAAAGCTCCTTTATGTAGATTTTCCGTATCATATCGGACAATACTATTATAGCATGCCGAGGGCTGAAAATCAATACGAATTGGCAAAAAGTTTGAAAATTTGCAAAAAAACGCAACCGCCGCAGCGGTTGCGTTTTTTGGCTTCATTATTCCGCGTCGGTCTTAGCTTCTGCTTCGGCAGCGCTTGCAGCCGCCTCCTTGGCGGCCTTGCCCTCCTTCAAGCAGCCAACGACCATAGAGCCAAGCGCCACAAGGGCGATGACGTTGGGCAGCACCATGAGGTAGTTGAAGAAGTCGGTCAGCTCCCAAACGAGGTCGTTCGAGAAGATGGAGCCGAGGAACACGAATACTACGGCGATGGCGGTGTAAACCACGGTGTACTTCTTGCCGAAGAGGTACTGGAAGTTGATCTTGCCAAAGAAGTTCCAGCCAAGGATGGTGGAGAAGGCGAAGAAGAACAGGCAGACTGCCACGAAGATGCTGCCAAAGGTTTCGCCCCAGAAGATCGAGCCAAATGCCATTTGTGCCAGATTAGCCTTGGGATAAGCGGCAAGTGCACCTTCCATGGTGTAGATGGCGGGATCGCCAAGCGGGCCGTTGCCTGCGTACAGGGTGGAGATTACCACAAGTGCAGTCATGGTCAGCACGATAAAGGTGTCGATAAACACACCGATCATGGCGGAAACGCCCTGCTCGTGCGGGGTCTTTACGTTTGCCTGTGCGTGTGCGTGGGGCGTAGAACCCATACCTGCTTCGTTCGAGAACAGGCCGCGCTTAGCGCCCTGACTGATGGCAGTTTTCAGTGCGTAGCCGATACCGCCGCCAATGAGGGCGTTAGGCGTAAAGGCGTACTTGAAGATCATGCCGAAGGTGGCGGGGATATACTGGATGCGGGCGAAAATAACCACAAGGCCGCCCACAATGTAAAGCAGAGCCATAACGGGAACCATTTTTTCGGTTACGGACGCGAGACGGTCAACGCCGCCAAGGAAGATCACAGCGGAAAGTGCTGCTACCACGATACCGATGATCCAATAAAAGCCTTCGCCGATGTTAAAGGCCTTGCCCATGGTGCTCGCGATGGACTTGGACTGTACCATCGAGCCCATGAAGCCGAGTGCAAGGGTGGTAGCCACGGCAAAGAATATGGCAAGGCCCTTGCCGAACTTGCCCTTGAAGGCGGTCTTGATGTAGTAAACGGGGCCGCCCGCAATAGAGCCGTCTTCGTTTACCTGCTTGGTCTTTTGCGCGAGGGTTGCCTCGGCGTAGATGGTAGCCATACCAAGGAAGGCGATGACCCACATCCAGAAGATGGCACCGGGGCCACCGATGAGGATCGCGCCGCAGGCACCGACGATGTTACCGGTACCGACCTGCGCGGCAATGGCAGTTGCAAGCGCCTGGAAGGAGGAAAGGCCGCCCTTTTGCTTGCCGCCCTTAAGAGAAAGGCCGCCGAACACCTTTTTCATGCCCTCGCCAAAGCAGCGAACCTGCACGAACTTGGTGCGAATGGTGAAAAAGAGACCAACACCGACGAGCAGGAAAATCAGCACGTAGTCGGTGAGGTAGATGTTGATCGTTTGCACGACCGGGAGTAATGCTTCTTGCACTTTGAGTAATACCTCTTGCATTTGTTTTTACCTCCGAGTAAAAAAATAAAACTGCCCCCAAAGACGGCAGTTCCAAAAATAAAAGATAGCACAAACGTCAATGACTGCTTGCTCCGTCCTTTTGCCTGAGAGATTCGGCGGTTTTCCGCCTTGCACCTTCGGCACCCTTTCGGGATTCTCCGGAACTTCCTCCATTGTCGGTTGCACGTCGCTTCCGACAACTTCATTGGGAATACAGACACTTTAGCACAAAAAAGCGTGCTTGTCAAGGGGGTTTGTGAAATTTTTTGCAATATCTTGTGTTTTTGTCGATAAATGGGTGATTTTTGGGTGAATGGGGTGAATTTTCCCACTTTTCCACCGTTATTTTTTCTTTGTGATGCTGTAAGGGGTGCCGTCCGGACGCCTTGGTGTGTTTACTAACCCCGACAGGTAATCAAGCGAAATATTATAAAATGTTGCAAGAGTCATAAAATGGTGCATGGGGAGCTCGCGCTCGCCGGTTTCATATCTTACGTATTGCGGTTGCGTGGTTTTTAATAACAGCGCGATTTCTTTTTGTGTGAGGTCGTGATCCTCTCGCAAATCACGCAAGCGTTGGTAGTATTTCATAGGCGTTCTCCTCTCACATTTTGTTGGGCTTATTTTATCACGAAATATCCGTTTGGGTATCGACAAATATCCGTTTGGATATTATAATGCTTGTGTCAAGACAAATGCAAAGGAGACGTCATGAAAAATACATTGAAGAATTTATGGAACGGCAATATTGAGCCGTGGAGCGAAAAATGGGAAAGGGCAGAGGAGGCAGAGAACCTGTCTGTGTTGCTGGAACGCCACAAAAGGGCGCTTGCGGAGCAGCTGAATGCAAAGGGCAGGGAGACCTTGGAAAAATACGAGGATTGCTACGAAGAGCTTGAAAGCATCGGATGCGAAAGCGCCTTTATCAAGGGCTTTTGTTTGGCCGCGAAATTGTTGGCGGAGGCGCTGGAAGCGCCGTGACGCGTACGTGTCGCACGCTGTTTGCGCATTTTTTATCCGTAGGGACAGGCGTCCTCGACTGTCCGCATCGCATCCCTTAAAACCTACGCAAAACGGGAGGACACAAGGCCCTCCCCTACATTAATTTGGGCGGTTCCCACGCACCCTGTTCGCACATTCTTATCCGTAGGGGAGGGCCTTGGTCCTCCCGTTCGTTGGTTTTTCATCGTTGCTTTCGGGCGGAGCAAGCCCCGCCCCTACACCAAATTACGCGCGTCGCCGCATTGTTCGCGCTCCCCATCCTTGGCTCCCTGTGCGAGGGGGCTCCCGCGCAGCGGGTGGAGGAGTGCGCGTCAGATTAAAATCAGCAGTTGCTTCATTCAAATGAAAAGCCGCCGGCGCTATCGGTTTGGGATAGCAAAGGCGGCTTGTTTTTGTTCTTTAATTCCGCGTGCGGTTGCTTTGTGTGAAGACGTGGCTTCGGTTTAGCTTTCGGTCGTCTCTTCCTTTTCCTCGGTTGGTCTTGCGCGGCTCTTTTTGGGGCGCGGCGGCAGGGGCGCAAAGCCATCGACGTCGGCGCGCTGGATGGCACCGAATACGCGGTGCCGAAGTCCCGGGCTTTCGCGGTCAAGGCTGCTCATCAGCGCATTGATCTGCGTGCGATGCGTTTCACCGTCGGCAGGGCACGCGGATTTGACCACAGGAAGATTTTCGCGCTTGGTAAAGGTCTTTACCTGCTTTTCGGGCAGGTAGATGAGGGGGCGGATGACGCGTACGCCCACGCGCGAGAGATCGGTCACGGGCTGAAAGCAGCCGATGCGCCCCTCGTAAAAGAGATTGAGCATAAAGGTATCCACCACGTCGTCGTAATGGTGACCGAGTGCCACCACACGGCAGCCCTGCTCACGGGCGGCGTTGTGAAGCGCGCCGCGGCGCATCTTGGAGCAGAGCGCACAGGGGCTTTTTTCTTTTCTGATATTAAATATCACATCGTAAATATCGGTTTTGACGATGTGATAGGGCACGTCAAGTGCGCGGCAAAGCTCTGCCACGGGGGTGAAATCGGTATCGGGGAAGCCCATATCCACGGTGATGGCCACCACCTCGTAGGGGTTCGGATAAAAGCGGCGCATCTCGGCAAGGGCACAAAGCAGCGTCAGGCTATCCTTGCCGCCCGAAATGCCCACAGCAATGCGGTCGCCCGCCTGTATCATGTCATAGTCCTCGCAGGCGCGGCGCACGTAGCTGAGTACACGGCGAACATCCATTACAGGTCACCTCCCAGCAAAAAAGCGCGTGCGGCTCGGTATTCGGCCATGGCCGCCTCGCGTGCGGCGGTGTTTTCGTCCTCACGGCGAATGGCGCGCAGCATGATGTTTTTTGGCGTGTCGTCGGGGTCGATCAGCTCAAGGGCGGCCACGCGGTAGCCGTTTGCTTCGAGCAGCTTGAGGCGCAGCGCATCGGTTGCGGCGTCGCAAAGCTTTTGGCGCAGCATGGCGTGCTCAGCCACAAAGGCGAGCGCAGGGCAATGTAAGGTGTGGTTCAGCTCATGGTGGCAGCAGGGCGTGGAAAGGATCACCTTGGCGCCCCACTCGGTGGCTTTTTCAAGCACGAGGTCTGTGGCGGTGTCGCAGGCGTGGAGCGAGACCACCAGCTGGGGCTTTTCCTCGCTCTCAAAGGCGGCCACGTCGCCGCAAACAAATTGAAGCCCCGTAAAGCCGAGCTTTTGTGCCACCTCGTTGCAGGTGGCAATGACATCGGGCTTGAGGTCAACGCCCGTCATGGAGACGGTAAGCCCCAATACGTTAGCGAAATAATGGTAAACGGCAAAGGAAAGATAGCTTTTGCCGCAGCAGAGGTCGCAGATGCGAATGCGATCCTTCGGCAGGTGGGGCAGGGTATCGCGCACCAGTTCAAGAAAGCGGTTGATCTGGCGGAATTTTGCGCCCTTTTTGTCATACACGCGCCCGTTTTCATCGGATACGCCGAGGAGCTTTAAAAAGGGCTCGTCACCCGACAAAATGCGCTTTTTTTGCTTGTCGTTGCCGCCAACGGTCACCGCTGACGCATCGCCCGCCGTCAGCTTGCGGCGGAGCTTTTCGGCGCCGAGAAAGACTTGCTCTCCCTTTTTGTTTTCGCGCAGCTCGGCATCGCCTGCGGTGGTCAGAAGATGAATGCGCGCAAAATTCGCAGCAAGCGCGGCAAGGCGCTCCTCGCCCGTGCGGTCAAGGGTGATATTTTCATGGCGCGCCTTGCCGTCGGTATAAAAGGTTTCAATTTGCAGCTGCGTTTTGCCGCCAACGCGGCGCAGCGTGCCGACCGCGCGCAGCACCTCGGTGCTGCGCGGCGTGGTAAAAACAGACTTTTTTAATGCTTCACGCTCTGCCGCGAGGCGGCAGAGCGTGGCAAATTCGGCGATATAACTCATTGGCTGTCCTTTTCTTTTCCTTTGTCCTCGGCCTTGTCCTTTTTGCCGAAGAAGTAGGTCTTGCGTTCGGTGTGGTTGAGCAAACGTTTGATGTTGGTGCGGTGGCTCCAGGTGACAAGTGCCGCGATCAGGAGCGCAAACACGGTGCCAACGCCGTACTTCGTATAGGCTGTGTCAAAGGAGCTGAGCATCACGGGATACATACAGGCCGTGACGATCGAGCCGAGCGACACGTAATGTGCGCCGAGCACCAAGATGAAGAAAATGGCAACCAGAAAAACGCAGAGCACGGGGTTGAGGGCAAGGGTGGAGAACAAAAACGTGGCAAAGCCCTTTCCGCCGCGGAATTTCGAAAAGATGGGGAAAATGTGACCGATCACGGCAAAGAGTGCGGCCAGATACGCTGCGGTTACAAGGTGGATATAGTGCACGTCGTAGATCACTTCGCCCGCAACCTCGCCAACCAGCATCGGATAACCGAAAATGGCGCACGCGATCACCACGGAAAGCACGCCCTTCAGACCGTCACCGAGGAAGGTGAGGATCGCGGCCTTTTTGCCGTAGGTGCGCAGCACGTTGGTGGTGCCTGCGTTTCCGCTGCCGTGATTGCGGATATCGTCGTGATAGCGGCACTTCGAGATCACAAGCGCCCAGTTGATGCTGCCCAGCAGATAGGAAATGAGAATAACGGCCACAAAGCCGCAGCCGACCAGCACGGCCTCTCCCACCTCGCCGGGGTTGACGGCGGTGCGAATGAGCTGTAACAAGCCGTTTTCAAACAGATTATAAATGCCCCAAACCCAAAACATATTCAGTCCTCCGTGTCGGGATTTCAAGTCGTTAGCAAAGCCAATACACAGTAATTATACCACATAATTGGCATCTGCGCAAGTACCGCACCGAAATTTCACCTATGCTGCTTGATAAGTGCCTTTAAAAACGCTTGCAAATCAAGCACGGAGATGGTATAATGTAAAAAAACGTTTGCTGCGAGAAAGCGCGGGAAACAAATCAGCACACCGCAAAGGAGAAGCTATGAAACTGACCTACGAGCAGATCAAGGAGATCACGTTTGGCGCCGTTCGCACCGAAAAGGCCCCTGACGGTATTCATTTTTACAAGTGCACCCAAAAGCAGATCGCTGCATGGGAAAGGCAAAGCGAGTTTTTGGGGGGCGGTGCTGCCGGCAGCACGGGTGTACGCCTTGATTTTCACACCAGCTCGCAGTCGCTTGCTTTCACGGTTGCCGCAGGCGGCAAATTTGAGCTTTATATTGACGGCGTGCTGCGCCGTCAGCTCTTGATGGGAGAGCAAAAAAGCGTGACCGTGCCGCTGTGTGACGCGCTGGGGCATCCTCATGCGGAATATCGCGTCACGCTCGTGTTTCCCAGCCACGGCGCGGGCGGTGTACTTACCGAGCTCGTGCTTGACGACGGGGCAACGGTCCATCCCCACCGCCACGATATCAAAATGCTCTTTATCGGCGATTCGATCACGCAGGGCTGGGCATCGAAATACGATTCCTTCTCCTATGCCTGGCGCGTGACGCGTCATTTTAACGCCGATAGCGTGATTCAAGGCATTGGCGGCGCATATTTTGAGGAAAGCTGCTTTGACGTGGTGGATTTTGACCCCGAAGTGGTGCTGCTTGCCTACGGCACCAACGATTTTTCGCACCGCAAGAGCTACGAGGAGTGCCGCGCGCACATGGAGGCTTATCTCTCGCTTGTAGCCGAGCATTACGGGGATAAAAAGGTGTTTGTGATCTTGCCTATCTGGCGTGACAAGCGAGAGGGTAAGGCCATGGGCAGCTTTGAGGAGTGCCGCGCACTGCTCGCGCGCGAGGCGGAACAGCGCGGTTTTATCACCGTTGACGGGCTTTCCCTCGTGCCGCCCATGCCCGAGTTTTTTGAGGATGCGTATCTTCATCCCAATGACGAGGGCTTCTCGCTCTATGCGGAAAATCTCATCATACAGCTTGAAAAGTACCTGAACGGTTCGAAATAAGCACAAAAAAACGGGGACGTCGTCCCCGTTTTTTTGCATTTATTCTTCGGTTGCGGTTGCTTTTTTGTGTTTCCACCCTTTTGCGGCTTCGATCAGATCAAAGTGCAGGAAAAGGTGGCAAAGCCGTTTTTCCTCATGCTTTTGCAGGAGCGAAAAGATCGCTTTTCCGATAAAGTAAGCGGCAATACCGCCGAGCGTGCCCGCCACAAGCCCTGCCAGTACGTCCGAGGTGTAGTGTACCATCAAATAGATGCGCGAGACACCCATCAGCAGCGGGAAGAGCAGCACGGGCCAGGTCAGCTTTTTGCGGCGGCTTGCAAGAAACAGGCCTACCATGGCCGCGGTGGCAGAGGTGGTGTGACCCGAGGGGAAGGAGGAATAAATGCCCTCGCCGAGTCGCGCTTGCCCGACGGATACCCACCAGGCGTGCACCGTGCCCGCAAGGTGGTCAAAATTGGCGTAAGGCCGCGTGCGTGCAATGAGGGGCTTCAGCGTGATATTGGTGATGAGGCCGCCGCAGCAAACGGCGAGGAATACGCACACGCCGATGGGGCGGGTGCGCCGAAAGAGCATCAGCAGGAGCCCTAAGGCGAACATACAAAGCCCGTCATGTGCAAAAAAGCTGACGAAGTTCATGAAGTGCGTCAAAAATGAGGTGATCTCCGCGCCCGCGTTTTCGCCCGCGGCCACGGCAAGCTCGTGCATGAAGGTAAAAAGGGCAAGATCCATGCTGCCGAAAACCGTGTCGATCCATTGTGCCATAGCATACACATCCTTTGCGTTTGTCGTTGTAGCCGTTCGGCTAATTATATTGTACCATGTAAGGTCGCTTTTTGCAAGCGTTGCCGTATATTCCAATAAAAAAATTGTGCAACAGACAGACAAACGCTTGCAATCCCTCAAACGGTGTGTTATAATATTTGGTAGCAAAGAAGCATGATGAAGTAAAGGAGGAGAGAAACTATGAAAACCGCGTATCTGACGCTGGCGGATCTGTTTGCCGTTTTTAAGAAGCGCTTTGTTTCGATTCTTCTCGTGACACTCCTTTGCTTTGCCGCAGGCTTTGGCCTCGGCACGCTTTTGCCGCCGCGATACGGCGCAACCGCTACCTTCTACGTGCGCAATATGCAGTCCGAGGCGCTGCTTGAGTCCTACGGTCTTACCTCCTCGCAGCTGGCCGTGGTGCAAACGATGGCCAAGGAATACGCCGAGGTGGCACAGGGAAGTGACGCGTTTTTGGAGCGTGTGATCGAAAGGCACGACTTGCCCCAGACCAAGGAGGCGCTGCGCGGCATGATTACCACCGCAACCGAAAGCACGCGCTTTACCGTGACGGTCACCTCCAAAAATCCTGCCGTGGTGGATGCCGTGATCAAGGCCATTGAGGCCGAGCTGCCCGATTTTATACAGGAGATCGCGTGGCCCAACCTCTCGGTCGATTTCACCGTTGTCACACTCTTCCGCGCGGCCGCACCTGCGGCGCGCACCACACCGCACCCTGCGGTTTTTGGCGGCGTGCTTGCCGCTGCGGGCTTGCTGCTCACGTATTTGCTTCACCTACTGCGCTTTTTGTTTGCCAACCGTCTGGCGGACGTGGATGAGATCAGCCGTGCGCTGCCGTCGGTGCCCGTGATCGGCATCATTCCCGAGATCAAGCCGCCCCTTGACGGCACCGAGGTGTTTTATGCGCTGCGCGAACGCTTGCCGCGTGCTGCGGGCGGTGCTTGTACGGTGGCCGTGACCTCGCCCACGGTGGGAGAGGGAAAGAGCTACGTGGCCTCCGAGCTTGCGCATTCGCTTGCCGTAGCGGGTAAAAACGTGCTGCTGATCGATGCCGATCTGCGTCGGGGCGGCAAGGATGCCTTTTTCAGACCCGACAGATATCCGGGGCTTTCGGAGTACCTTTCGGGAAAGGAGCTGCGCCCCGAGGCGCTGGTCTCTACAACGGGACAAAGCGGCTTGTCTATCCTGCCCGCGGGACCCATCCCCGTTCCCCCTTGCGATTATCCGATCTCGGAGCGCATTGCGGCGCTGCTGCAGGCCTTTGAGAAACAATACGACTATATTCTGGTGGATTTTCCCGCCGTGACCTTAGCAGCGGAGGCCATTGCCTGCACGGCCGATTTTGCGGCCACGCTTTTGGTGGTGGCACCGCGCAAATGCGGTGCGCGCGAGCTGCGCACCTCGGCAAAGCTGCTCGGTGAGGCGGGCGGCAATCTCGTCGGTCTTGTGGCAAATATTGCCCCGAAAAATATCTAAAAAAATTTTTTATATGAGAAATTCGTTTTCTCGAAAGGAGCACACATGAAAACCAGTCTTGTGATCATGGCAGCCGGTATCGGCTCGCGCTTTGGTAAGGGCATCAAGCAGCTTGAGCCCGTAGGTCCCGGCGGTGAGATCATTATGGATTATTCTATCCATGATGCGCTTGAGGCCGGCTTTGACCGCGTTGTCTTTATCATTCGCAAGGATCTTGAAGAGGATTTCCGCGAGATCATCGGCAACCGCATTGAAAAGGTATGCCCTGTGGCCTATGCCTTCCAGGAAAAGGATGACCTGCCTGCGGGCTTCACCTGCCCCCCCGACCGCAAAAAGCCCTGGGGCACGGGTCAGGCCGTGCTTGCCTGCAAGGGTATTGTCAACGAACCTTTTCTCGTCATCAACGCCGATGACTACTACGGCAAGGAGGGCTTCCGCCTTGCGCACGACTTCCTTGTGAAGAACGAGGGCAGCAAGGGCAAGTACTGCATGCCCGGCTTTATCCTCAAAAACACCCTCAGCGAAAACGGCGGCGTGACCCGCGGCGTTTGCGACGTGAAGAACGGCTATCTTGCCGGCGTTGTGGAAACCGGCGGCCTTGTGCACGACGGCGAGGGCGCAGCTATCGAGGAAGACGGCAAGAAGACCCCCATTGATCCCAAGTCCATCGTTTCGATGAATATGTGGGCCATGACCCCCGACTTCTTTGACGAGCTGGAGGGTGGCTTTGTGGAGTTCCTTTCGGCCCTTAAGCCCGAGGATCTCAAGGCAGAGTATCTGTTGCCCCGCGTGATCGACGGTATGATCCAGTCGGGCAAGGCAACCGTTGAGGTGCTGACCACCAACGACCGTTGGTTTGGTGTGACCTATCAGGAGGATAAGTACGCCGTGATCGACAGCTTCCGTGCGCTGCACGAGGCAGGCGTTTATACCGAGCCGCTTTACAAATAAACATGATAACAGCACCCCAAGAGCTTGTCTTTTGGGGTGCTTTTTGAGAGGAAGCCGATGAAAATTTTTGATAACGGGGCGCTTGAAATCTTTGCCCACGAGGGCGAGGGCTATGAGCGTACCATGCATTACGAAAACTGGCGCGTGGCATTTCTCAATTACGCCGAGCGCTTTGATCAGATCACCTATCTTGAGCGACATATGTGCACCGATGAGGTCTTTGTGCTGCTGCGCGGTGAGGCCAAGCTCATCGTGGGTGAGGAAAAGACCGAGCACCGCCTGGAAGAAAATAAGATCTATAACGTGAAGCGCGGCATATGGCACGCCGTGAAGGTCTCACGGGATGCGCAGCTTCTGATCGTGGAAAATCACGACACGAGCGCCGAAAACACCGAATATCTGCGTTTTGACAAAGCTCTTACAGTTGAGCTGTAACCAAATTTTAAAGGGGCATGCCTCAAATGCGTTTCGCATTTGAGGCATGCCCCTTTTTTTCGTGTTAGTCAAGCTCCTCGACCTTGACCTCGCGGCCAAGCTCGGCCGAGCGATAAAAGGCCTCGAGGATGGTGGCGGCGGCAATCGTTTCCGCGGGCAAAACGGCGGGTGTGGCGCCGTTTTTCAGTACGTCACGCAGGTTTTTGACGATGTAGAAATGCCCGGGGAAGCGCTCGTTCGGGTAATCCGAGGGAATTCCGTCAAATTGTGTGTCCGTCTCTCCCTCATAAAGCGTGCAGGAGGGGAGGTCGATGCCGAAATCCTTGCCGACCAAGCGGATATCGGAGGCCTCGGGCTGGTTGCTTGCCCAGGATATTTTGAAGTTCATCACCGCGCCGTTTTTGAATTTCACGGTGCCGGCGCCAAAATCCTCCACATCCATGTCGTCTGGGTTAAAGCGCTTGATGATATCCACCTTGCCCGTCAGCGCACCGCTTTTGGCGAGATCGCCGAGCTCGCTTGCGTGGTTCTTTTGCGTCGTGCCGCAAACCGAGGCCACCTCGGTGTTGCCCGTGAGCCAGATGGCGGCGTCCAGCATATGCACGCCGATATCCACCACGGCACCGCCGCCCGATACCTTTTTGATGTGAAATGCACCCCAGTAGGGGATGCCGCGACGGCGGATGCGCGAAAGCTCCGTGTAATAAAAGTGCTCACCGCCGCGCGCCTCGATCAGCGCCTTGGCAGCCAGTCTGTCGGGCGTATAGCGCATGCTTTGGCAGGCCATTAAGAGCTTGCCCTGCTTTTTGGCGGCGGCAAACATCTCCTCGGCGTCTTTTTTGGTGAAGGCAAGGGGCTTTTCGCAAAGCACGTTTGCCCCATAAGAGAGGGCAAGGAGCGTATATTCCTTGTGCATACAGTTCGGCACGCAGACCGACACCACGTCGGGGCGGCAGACC
Organism: Clostridia bacterium; assembly: GCA_017453325.1. Taxonomy (GTDB): domain Bacteria; phylum Bacillota; class Clostridia; order Oscillospirales; family CAG-272; genus Firm-07. Next base: position 3,427 of record JAFTKK010000075.1, on the reverse strand, counting down.
TGCAGCATTTCGGCGGCATCGGTAAACGAGTGGGGAATGCCATGGCGTGCGGCGGTCGTTTCGGCCGCCTCGGCGTTGACGTCCGCCACGCCCACGATCTCAAAATCCTCGGGAAATTGGCGGTAGGCGGGGATATGTGCGGCGTTTGCTATCATGCCGCAGCTGATGATACATACTTTTAACATAAGCCTTTTTCACACCTGCGCCAAAAAGCCAAGCGTCAGGTCATCCCGCACGGTGGCGCGGTATTCAAGACCGATGTGGCCGTCATAGGGCAGGGTGTTGATCTCCTTTAAAATAGATACGTAATCGACCGTGCCCGTGCCGGGCTCGTGTCTGCCGGGTGCGTCCGCTACGTGGAAATGGCCGATCAGATCAATGCTTTCCTTTACGTGCGCCATGTCAAAATCCCCCGTGACGTTCTGGTGATAGATGTCGTACAGCATTTTGATGCGGGGACTGTTCACGCGGCGCAAAATATCTGTCAGCACGCGCGCCTCGGGCATAAAGTAGTTTTGGCGGTCGGTGGCGTTCAGCGGCTCAACCAGCAGGGTGACGCCCTCGCGCTCGGCAAAATCCTTGACGTGGCAAAGGCAACGGTAGACGTTTTCACGCTGCTCCTCGGCGGTCAGGTGTGGGATGGTCTCGCCCACTAAGACGATCATGCCGACAGCCCCCAGCTTACGGTAAACGGGCAGGCTCTCCCGCAGCGCTGCCAGCAGTTCCTCGGCACGCCCCGCGTTTAAAATACCGCGCGAGAGGTCAAAGGAGAGCTGCGGGTCGGTGCTGTCGATGTTGAAAACCCCGAGATGCATACCGTTTTCACGCAGGGCGGCGGCCACGCCGTCAATATCCTTGTTCGTCCACTTCCAAAATTCCACGGTGTCGATCCCCGCAGCCTTGACGGCCGCGAAGCGCGCGGGAAAATCGAGGTGGGAGAACATCATGTCAATACAAACGCTGGGCTTCATGGCAGCACTCCTTTACTCCTGCTCGTAATAATCCTTTTTGATGTACGTCAGCTTTTCAAAGGTATCGGGCGCATCGCCGAAATCGGGGATGTCGAGCAGCTTGCCACCCTGCAGCGAGGACTCGTGTGCCACGAGGCCGGGGATCATGTATCTTGCCGCATCCCACGCATTGTTGGGGGGGAGCTTGCCGTCCACAACGGCGCGCACGAAGTCATCTACCAGGAAGGGGTGGGAGGCGAAATGGTTGGTGGAGAGGTTATTGCGATACACCGCGGGCAGACGGGATTTGTCGTGCACGGGCGCAAAGCCCCTGATGTAACGCACCGAGATGGGGTCGTGTGCCCAGTCGATGCTGCCTGCCTTTTTGTCGGCAATGTAATCCTCGCAGTTGACTACCTCGTCGAGGTATTCTACGTAGGGCTTCTCCTCAAGGCCGCGCTCCACGGCTGCCGCGCCGCGCTGGAAGGTGTGCTGCGTGATGCTGCACTCATAAGCGCCGAGGTCGCCGTAAAGGCAGGTGATGTAGGAGGAGGGCTTGTTGATGCCGACGCGGCGGAACTCGTTGATGCGCGCGACACCGCCGCCCGACATACGGAAGAGCGCGGTCTGGTTCGAGAAGGGGTTATCCCAATAGTTCTTGCCCTCGCCGTAAATATCGTCGTCGTGGAAGTCGTCTCGAAGACCCATGCAGGAGACCTGCGTGGCGTGCTCGCCGATGGCGGAAAAGAGCATGGAGATCGAGTGGGTGGGGTAGAACATGGGCGGAATGCCTGCGGGACGGCGCCATTCCGCACCGCCGCTGCGCTGGAAGTCCTTATACATTTCGGAAATATCGTGGTAATACTGTGCCTCACCGTACACAAACTTGCCAAAGGCGCCCTTTTGGTATTGCTCGCGGCAGTAGATGGCCGAGGGGTAGTAATAGCAGGTCTCGCCCATCATATAAGTGAGACCGGTTTCCTTTACCTTGTTGATAATGGCCTCGATCTCCTCGATCGTGCAGGCGATCGGTACGGCGCTGTATACGTGCTTGCCCGCATCAAGCGCCTTTAAGACCATCGGGCCGTGCAAATGGCGTTGGGTAAAGATGGCAATGGCGTTGAGATCCTTGCCATCTTGCAGCATATCGTCAAGCGAGCGATAGGTTTCGGTAATGCCGTGCTTTTCGGCCGAGGCTGCAAGCTTGGCCGCGTCAAGGTCGGCCAGCGCCACCTTTTCTACGTCGGGGTGCAATTTAAACAGACGAATAAAGTCACTCGAAAAGCTGCCGGTGCCTACTACGCCGAGTCTTATTTTCATGGTATATTCTCCTTTTTTACACGTAATGGGGGATCGTAATTATATTGTAGCGAAGCAGGAGGGGCGTGACAAGTACCACAACAAGCGTGATATAGCACAAAACAAACATATTTGTTGAAAAACCCGTCAAAGTGTGCTATAATGATGGTACATTTTCACACGGGGAGGATGCCATGCAATTCAAAGAGATCAATCCCTACATTCGGTTTTTTGACGTGCGCAGCCTTAGCACCGGCTATAAGAGCGAGCTGCTTGCGTATGATTTCCGCGCTTTTGTCGGTCTTGCGGGCAGCTTTTATATTGCGCTGGCGGGAATGCGCTATCGCATATTGCCCAACACGGTGTTGGTGGTGCCGCCCGCCACACCCTACCGCCTTTGCGTGGAGGAGGGGGCGGAAAACCGCTTTTGCATTTTTAATTTTGATATGGGGTGTGCCGGCTCCTCGCGGGAGCAGTCGATCCCGCCGCAGCCCGTGGAGGAGTTTGTCGCGGCGCACGTGATTTCCAGCGAGGCGCCAGACGAACTGCGCGCGCCCGTGTTTTTTGAGATGGATTTCAGAGCCAGCGAATGGGCACAGGAAATAGCAGAGCTTTTTCGCAGCCGCCCGCCGCTGTATCGCGAGGAGGCAGGTGCGATCTTAAAGCGGTTGCTGACGGTGGGGGTGAGGCGCACGCGAGATATGCACTCCACGCGTCCGAAGCTTCTCGATGAGATCATGGCTTACATCAGGCTGCACTATGCCGATGCCATCAGCAATACCTCCATTGCCGCCGCTTTTCAGTATCATCCCAATCACCTCAACCGTATTTTTAAAAAGCACACGGGCATGGGGCTGCATGCCTATATCATTTCTTATCGTCTCAAGATGGCCAAGGAGCTGCTGCGCAACACCGATTACCACATCGACGAGATCGCATATGCCACGGGCTTTGCCACGCCCTCGCATTTCATCAAGCACTTCAAGTGCGCCTTTGGCGACACCCCGTATCGCTTTCGCGCGGGGCTGGGAGAATGAAAAAGAGGGTGTCTCAAATGGTAATTTGAGACACCCTCTTCGCGTCAAAAAGGCGAGGGTAGGCTTTTTGACGCCGGGGATTTGTGTTTTTTACCCGTTTAACGGGTAGCCGTAGCGGAACCGAGCACATAAGCCCTACGG
>JAFTKK010000074.1 GCA_017453325.1 Clostridia bacterium | reverse complement strand
GCTTTGGAATTAGAACACCTCATCCGTCAGCCTTCGGCTGCCACCTTCCCCCGCTGGGGAAGGCTTACTGTTGTTTGCGCTTTCGGATTATGGAGGGGAATTTTGCTCAAAGCTTTTGCAAAGCAAAAGCCAGCGGCCCCCGCGCTGGCCGGTACTATTGGGCTTTTAGCCCTTGTGCATACCACCCGTTTGACGGGTGGTTATGATTGGCGGAGATGACGTCTTACATTTAGCCGTGAAAGCGGTGGCGTGTTTCGAAGCAGGCTAGGGCACCCTCAACGGCGAAGGCGTAGCTATGGCCGACCTTGTCCCATTCGACGGTTTCGGCAGCCTCCAGCAAGCAGTCGCGGGCATAAACGGCGGCGGCCTCGTCGCCGCCCGTGACGGCGATCCATGCACCGAAGAAGGCCTGGCTGAGGGTCTTGCGCTCGACATTGCGCATGGGGTTATACTGCTCGGGCCAGACATGGTTGAGGCGGTAGGATTCCGCGAAGGCCTCCTTGGGGGTCTGCCAGGGCTCGGCATGGGGGATCAGCTGTCTCCAGTTATGATCAAAACTTTTATCCTCAAGCTTATTATAGTTCTCGAACTCGCGCAAAAACGGCACGGTGGCGGCGGCATTTGCAGCTAGGCCTTTGCGGTAGAGCTCTGCGCGTGCGGGGTCTAAGTGTGTGAGCTCACGTGTGGCGAGGTGGGCGCAGACGTCGATCCAGAACTGGATGAGATTGGTGGCGCGGATCATATCGGGGGCGAAGCCGTGCGAGACGATCTCGGCACGGGAATAGATGCCGTTTTTGGGCTTGGCGGTGACGAGCGCCTCGAAATCAGCGGCGCTGAGCAGGTCAAGATCTCTTGCAACGGCGGCCAAAAACAGGCATTTTGCCACGCCGCGCCAGTCCTTTTTGGCAAAGCTGCCCATAATAACGCCCTCCCACTCGGTGGGGATATCCCAGCCCGAGGCGATCAGCCCTCGGAGCGTGCGCGTGAGACGGGGCGTGATCTCAGCTTTCAGTGCCTCATCGGCAGCGGGTGAGTGCGTAAGATGCCAAAGCCCAAGCACCCAGGGACCGACCTGGTCGGTGGAGCTGCAGGGATAATGCGTGACGCCGTCATCGGCCACGCCGCGCGCGATGAAGCCATCGGTTTTGGCAACGTCGCAAAGCAGCAGAAGGCCTTGTGCCAAAAGCGCGATCTCCTCCTTTAGCTTTGGGGTGGGGGAGAGCTCATATTTTTCACAAAGGCCATAAAGATACAGTCCTCCGAAAAAGGCGCAATCGGCAATGGAGGTGCTATAGGACATGACGTTTGGGAGGTTTGCCCGTATCTCGTCTGCTGTGGGGATGTGCGCATTGCCATTGGGCTCTGCAGCGTCAAGCAAATGACCGTAGGGCATACGGATATAGCGTTTCCAAACAAGATTGTGCAGCATATCAATATTCATGATAGTCTCCGTTCTCTGTTGAAATTTCGACACAAATGTGCTATAATCAGTATAACAAAAGCAAGGAAAAAAATCTTCCGCCATTGTGACGGAAATATCCACTATTCTGACATAGGAGAAACGTATGCCCGATCACTTACACATCAGGATCCCGTGGGAACAGGGCGACATCCATTACAAGGAATTTCAAGCAACTGTGAATGACACGCATCACAAATTTGATGAGCTTTGCATTGTGCGCGTGTTAAAAGGCAGTACGGTTTGGATGATCGGACACGAGCAGGTGCGCGCCGAGGCGGGGGACATCATTTTTTTAAATAATCTTGAAATACGTAAGCGCACAGCCGTTTCGCCTGACCTTTCCATAGCGGCATTTTCCTTCCCCGTTTCCTTTTTATCGGTGGCGGTGGAGTGCTTGCAATGCTTTTATGCAAGGGGAGCGGCCTTTTCGCACCGCTTGCGGGATGTGCAGCTGCTCGCGTGTTACGATGCCATTGCGGAAGAGATGCGGGAGGGGCGGTCGGTCACGGTGATTTTGGCGCACACGCTGCTGCTTTTAACGCGCGCGACCCGACTTTACGCAGGCACGCCGCAGGCGTTATTGACGGCGACCCGACATACGCTTAGCGGCGCGGCGGCTATTTCGGCCTCTTTGCAACGGATCAATCAAGGCTTGACTGCCGAGCTTTACGTTGATGAGCTGGCGCGTGAGGCCGGCATGAGCGCGGGACACTATACACGCTTATTTCACCAATTGGTGATGCAAACGCCTGCACACTATATTGCGGAGCGGCGCGTGTCTCTTTTTTTGTCGCGCCTGCAAGCGGGGGAGGACAACGTATTGGAAACCGCTTTTTCCTGCGGCTTTACCTCTGCCAGCGGCTTTTACAAGACCTTTGCACGTGTTTGCGGTTGCTCGCCCATGAAAAAGTTAAAGGAGATGCGCTATGAAGGACGTGAAAATAACCGTGATGAAAATGGCGCGGTATGATGATCTTATTGCCTTATACGAAAACCCGATCGAGCACGCGTGCGATATGTGCATCGGGCAGGTGTTTATCTCGCATGGCGGCGAGAAGCCGCACGCGATGTGCGAGAGCGCATGGGAGAGCATGGCTGCTTTTGCGGCTGAGCTGGCGCGAGGCGGCGGTGATTTTTATGACGGATGGATGAAAAACAAACATTCTGCAATGATCTCCTGCAACGACGGCTTCAGGCCCGTGAGCTTTTTGTTAGAGGCGGTCGATGGAGACGCGGAAAATCAGCTTTGATCTTTGGAGAGAAAACAATGAGTGACGAGAAAACAAATAGCGGGTCGGGTATTGGCGTGAGGTCGTTTATCACGGCTCTGGTAATTCTTTTCGTTTTGATGTGTGCAACTTTTGCGCTGACCTTTCTTTTGCCCGCGGGGGAGTACGATCGCGTGGTAAATGAGGACGGTGTATCGGTGATCGACACCGAAAGCTATCGCGCTGCCACGGGTGACTTGCCGTTTTGGAAGTGGCTTCTTTCTCCCTTTCTGGTGCTTGGTGCCGAGGGCGGTGGCACGATACTGGCGGTGATTGCTTTTTTGCTGGTGATCGGCGGTGTGTTCAGCGCTTTGGAGAAAAGCGGCATGATGCAATACGTGCTGCAAAGGATCGTGCACCGTTGGGGCGGCTCGCGCTATCGCTTGCTTGCCATGATGATCTTTTTCTTTATGTCGATGGGGGCCTTTATCGGTTCCTTTGAGGAATGCGTGCCGCTGGTGCCCATTGTGGTGGCGCTTTCCGTGGCGCTCGGATGGGATGAGCTGACCGGCCTTGGCATGAGCTTGCTTGCCGTTGGCTGCGGCTTTGCCTCGGGTGTGTGCAATCCCTTTACCGTGGGAGTGGCGCAGGAGCTGGCGGGGTTGCCGATGTTTTCGGGTGTGGCGATGCGTCTGTTTATCTTTGCGGTGATTTATTTGCTGGTGTGGCTCTTTGTGCGGCGGCATGCCGTGCGCGTGGAGAGACCCATTGACGGGGTGACGACACAGACCACCTTTGTGCGCGATGCGCGCCGCGACCGCGCGATGCTGATTTTTGCTCTTGTGTTGGCTGTGGGTGTTTTACTGGTGCTTTCTTCTGCATTTTTAAAGGCGCTGCAGGATTACAACATGATCATTGTGGCTATCATGTTTTTAGTGGCCGGTGTGTGGTCGGTCCTGGTGGCCGGCATGACGGCAAGAGACCTCGGAGCCTGCTTCCTTGGCGGTGTGGTCAACGTTTTGCCTGCGGTGCTGATGATTCTGATGGCCAGCTCGATCAAATATACCATGACCGAGGCAAAAATTCTTGACAGCATTTTGCACGCGGCACTTGGCGTGGCCGAAAGTCTGCCCCGCGGTGCGGTCATTCTGTTTATTTATCTCATTGTGCTGGTGATGAACTTTTTTATCAGCTCGGGGTCGGCCAAGGCCTTTTTGCTGATTCCGCTGATCATGCCGCTATCCGAGATCTTTGGCATCTCAAAGCAGCTTTCGATCGTTGCCTTTGCCTTTGGTGACGGCTTTTCCAACATTTTGTATCCGACCAACCCCGTGCTGCTTATCAGCCTTGGGTTAGCGGGTGTTGGTTACGCGAATGGTTTAAGTGGACCTGGCGATTGCAACTGATGATTTTAGCTGCGACGAGTGCGATGCTGCTGCTGGGACTGGTGATCGGCTGAGTACCTGCTCGGTGCCGATCGGCACGTGTGTTTTTTTCTATTATAATAATATTGTAGAGAAGTGAGCGAAACGAACATGAAAATTACGAATGATATCCGTTATATTGGCGTGAACGATCACGAGATCGATCTCTTTGAGGGGCAGTACACTGTGCCGAACGGTATGGCGTACAATTCCTATGTGATCATGGATGAAAAAATTGCCGTGATGGATACGGTTGATGCGCGCTTTGCCAAGGTGTGGCTGGCTCAATTGCGTGAGGTGCTGGGTGCAAGACAGCCGGATTATCTGGTGGTGCAGCACATGGAGCCCGACCATTCCTCCAGCATTGCGGCGTTTTTGGAGGTCTATCCCGACGCCGTGCTGGTGGCATCTGCAAAGGCGTTTGCTATGATGAAAAATTTTTACGGTGTGGTGCAGTCAGACCGTCATCTTGCCGTGGGAGAGGGGGACACCTTGACGCTTGGTAGGCACGAGCTGACCTTTTATACCGCGCCGATGGTGCATTGGCCCGAGGTCATCGTGACGTATGACAGTGCCGATCGCGTGCTCTTCTCGGCGGATGGCTTTGGTAAGTTCGGCGCGCTGGACGCAGAGGAGGACTGGACCTGCGAGGCCAGACGCTACTATTTTGGCATCGTTGGCAAATACGGCGCGCAGGTGCTGGCACTCCTTGGGAAGGCTGCAGGGCTTGACGTGCAGATCATTTGCCCGCTGCACGGCCCTGTGCTGACGGAAAATTTGGGGCATTATTTGAGCCTATACCAAACTTGGGCTTCCTACGGTGTGGAGAGCGAGGGCGTGGTGATTGCTTATACCTCGGTGTACGGCAACACGAAGCGTGCGGTGATGGAGCTGGCAGAGCTTTTGCGTGCGCGCGGTTGCCCGCGCGTGGTGCTGAACGATCTCGCACGTTGCGATATGGCTGAGGCGGTGGAGGATGCCTTCCGCTACGGCAAGCTGGTGCTGGCGACCACAACGTATAACGCGGAGATCTTTCCCTTCATGCGAGAATTTATCCACCATCTGATCGAGCGAAATTTCAGAGGGCGCACCGTAGGCTTTATCGAGAACGGAAGCTGGATGCCGACCGCGGCCAAGGTCATGCGCGGCATGCTGGAAAAGTGCCGTGACCTCACCTTTACCGACACGACCGTCAGCATTCTTTCGGCACCGACCGAGAAAAACAGCGCGGAGCTGGCGGCGTTGGCAGAGGAGCTTTGCCCCGCGTGACATGACGACAAATCAACGCTGACAAAAAAATTTTCAAAAATTCCGAAAAGGCCGCGTGGCTTTTTCGGAATTTTTGCAATTGGCGGTCACAAGGTCTCGCGCACGCGCGTAATATATATAGGAAGATTTTTTTGTCGTTTGCTGCGTGTTTCCAAGGAAAATAGGACCGCTTTTTTGGCATTTTGCGACGCGTGTTTTGGCTCGTGCGAACGGGCGTATTTTCACCCCGTTGACAACCCAAAAAGTGGAAACGGGGTGGGAAACGGTGCCTTTTATTGCTCCTTTTGACGGCGTGCGGTGGGAAGCCGAGGCCTGTCGTGCTCTTTCCCCACAAAAAGGCGAAAGAAAGTGCGAAATGGGCCGATAGCGCCGCACGCGCGTTTTTGGGGTTGCTTTTTTGGCGCTTTTCGCCGTTTTAAAAGCCATTTTTTGGCAGTCAAATCGGGCGGTTTTTCGGGGGGGCAAAAAACGGCGTTTCTTTATATTATTTATTTGTAACATTTTTTGCTAAAAAAAATTGCTAATATTAACAAATAACGCTTGACAAACGAAAGGCGTTATGGTATAATCTCTTTAACTGGAGTGAATATACTTGTTGCGGTTACCATAAACTCCAACTTTAACACAGGAGGTGCGGACAGAGTTCGGTCAACTTTCCGATTGAGTTTTCCGAAACAGCATGAAAATCGGGGGTAAGTGCAACAACATATTATTTACAATTTTTTTATTTAAAGGAAGGAAAGACAATGAAACACAAAAGTGCATGGATTAGAGTCCTGTTGCTGACCTTGTGCCTCGTTTTGGTTCTCTCCAGCCTTGCCGGCTGCGTGAGCGAGGACGAATTCGCATCTCTGAAGCAGCAACTGGAAGAGACCCAGAGCAAGGTGAATCAGACGACCACCAAGTTGGAAGAGGTCGTAAACAGTGCCGAGACCAAAGCAACCGTTGCCGAGCTGCGCGCACTGGTTGACCAGATCAAGGCTACCGCTGACAGCGCAGTAACTGCTGCTCAGCTCGCTGAAATCGCTACTAAGCTGGATGCTGTTAAGGCAACCGCTGACGCTGCTGTGACCGCACAGACCTTGGCCGAGGCAAAGACCGCGCTTGAGGCGTTGATCACTGCCAACGGCACCCAGGATGCAACCGTAAAGGCTGCTCTTGAGGCTGCACAGACCAAGATCGCTACTCTTGAGGCTGCTGTTGCTGCACAGGCTGCTCTTGCAGACAAGGTTGCCGCTATTGAGGCCGCTCTTGCAAACAATGCTGACAAGGCATACGTTGATGCTGCTGTAAATGCTCTGAAGGCTCAGGTTAGCACTGACCTGACTGCTGTTACCGCACGCGTTGCTGCTCTTGAGGCTGCTCTTGAGAACAATGCTGACAAGGCATACGTTGACGCTGCTATCGCAGGCGTGAACGAGGCTATTGCCGCTCTTGCTACCAAGGCTGAGCTTGACGATGCTGTTGAGGCTTGCAAGACCTACGCCGCTGAGCTCGATGCTGCTATCGACGCGAAGATCGTTGCTCTTCAGGGTCAGTTTACTGACCTTGCTGCTAAGGCAGAGGGCAATGCTGCTGCCATTATCGCTCTTCAGACCGAGCTTGCAACCATCAATCAGAAGCTTGCTGATCTTGAGGCTAACAAGAGTGCTTTCGCAGATGCTTACAAGGAAGCTACTCTGACCCTGAAGGGTGAGAGCGAGGAGTACGGCGACACCTATTCCCTGGCTACCTTCGAGGCTACTGTTAAGGTTTACATTGACGGCCAGCCCAAGTATGACGCTGCTGCATACGCTACTTTCGTTGAGAAGGTTGACCGCATCAGATTCTATCTGACCCGCGCAACCAGCGTTGAAGAGATCATTGCTCTGTTTGGCGATCTCGATGCTGCTAAGGCTAACCTTGAGGCAAACGACCTCACCAAGAGCTTCCCTGAGCTCCTTGAGAGCCTTGTTGGCAAGGTAACCTACGATACCGACTTGACCACCGTGGTCAACACCTTTGCTCTCCTGCCCGTTGAGGATCAGGCTGCAAACCAGGCTGAGTACGATGCAATTCTTGCTGCGAAGGATTATCTGGTTGCTGCAAAGGCTGAGGCCGACGCTCTGGCAGAGCTGATCGCAGCTCAGGGCATGATCGTTTACGGTGTAAGCGAGACTGCTGTTGCCGGTTACCGCGCTACGCTTGATGCAATTCAGGCTACTTACTTCACCGCCGTTTCCGCTGACACGATGGTTTACAAGTACTACTTCACCACCGTGGTTGAAGAGGTTGCTACTGTAATCTCTGCCGCCGATCTGCTTTCCAACTATGCTGACCTTGTCACCATGGAGAAGAGAGTAGAGGAGCTTGCTGCTGCATTTGATGCAATTGCAACTACCGCTGAGATCATCGACATCATCAAGAACTACAACACCGCAAGACCTCTGTTCAACCAGATGGGCGACATCGACGCTAATGTTGCTCAGATCGACGCTTGGATCGAGGCATATAGCCTTGAGACCGAGAACGTAGAGGCTCTCTACGCCGCTTACTATAGCGACGATACCGTTTACCCGCTGGTTGCTCTGGCTGATGCTTATGCTACCGCTATGGATGCTCTGTACCAGGCATATGTGGTTGAGGCCAAAGAAGCTTACGGTAACCAGAACATGGTTAGCGCCGTTGCTGCTCTGAAGGCTAAAGTGGATGCTAACACCTACACGATTGGCAATGATTGGCAGCTGCACAAGGCGGTTCGCAATGCTCTTGATGCTCTTCAAGCTGATATTGCACTTGTGGCCGAGTTTGATCCGTTGCTCGATAACAACTATGCTGAGATGGTGAAGGACTTCATTGCAGACTTTGCTCCCGATGCTGATCCTGCTACTCTTACTGTTTGTGACCGTAATGATCAGCTGGTTCTGCTTAGAACCGAACTGAATAACCTTAACGAGGTTATGAAGGCTCTGCTGCCCGTTGAGTACGACGATGCACAGGCTATCCAGGATTACCGTGGATTCCTTGACGCGAAGTACGAGGCATACAACATTGTGAAGGGCGACGAAAACTACGTTGAGCTTGCTACCGAGGTTGAGGCTACTCTTGCAAGCCTCGAGGCTGCATATGCCGAGCTCGTTGCCGATATTCTGAACATTTACAACGAGGCAATGGATCTTCTCAACTCCTTCAAGGATGGTGAGGGCAACATTGTGATCAACCTTGCTCTGGGTAACAACCTGATCGAGGTTGTAGATAAGCTTGCTGAGATCGTTATCGACAAGGGTCTGACTGAGGTTCAGCTCCGTCTGGACGACGCCGGCACGACCGACCTTGAGCAGCTTTACAACGACTTCGTAGCTATCACCGTTAAGTTTGACGAGAAGGCACAGGCTGCGCAGACCGATGCTGCTACTGTGAATGCACTGATTGAGGCTCTGGCTACTCTGAATGCCGATAAGCTGAACAACTACGACCAGATCGTAGCTGCATACGACGCACTTGTTGCATGGTATAAGCTCTACATCGACGCAGACTTTGACGAGACTGCTGAGGGTGCACAGGCTGCTATGATCGCTGCTATCGATTTGGTTCAGGAGATCGAGATCTTCGACACCACCGATACTGTTGACCTTTACAGCTTTGTAGTTACCGCAAACGCTCAGGCTGTTGTTGATGCATACAACACCGCAGTTGCTACCTACGCTGCTGCTGAGGTTGCTGCTGCCGACCTGCTTGCTCAGATGAACGCACTGATCACTACTTGGAACGTTCACTCCGACTTTGCAAGTGTTCAGGCTCTGTACGACACCTTCGTTGCAACCTACTACGACGACGCTACGTTCGTTGATGCTTGCGACTTCTTCGCTGTACTGCCCGTATACGGTGCTATCGGTACCGTCGGCACCTACGCAGACACTCAGAAGGCTTACACCGACGCTTGCACCGCAGCTCAGAATATGGCTGATAACATCAACAGCCTGATTGCTGCTCTGCCCACCGATGCTATCGAGATGGATGCTGCTGACGCTCTCCTCCTCGAGATCCAGGCTATCTACGATCTGATCGCTGACTTCTACGCAAACGGCAGCCACTGCACCGATCCTTGCGATGCTTGCATCGAGACCTACTTCACCGTTGCCGGTAAGAACAACATCGTTGAGCTCTACCGCGTGAAGACCTCTGCTACCATTGCAAGTGAGTACAAGGCTGTATACGACACTGCTGCTGCTGAGGTTCAGTCCGAGATGAGAGTTTACCTGAACCTTTACAACAACATGCTTTACAGAGAGTCTGTTCAGACGATTGACGCTTGCGACACCGTTTACAGAACCGCTGCTAAGCAGTTGGATACTTACCGAACCACCGCTCCCTAAGAGTTTGTTCGACAAATTCTAAAATCAAATGGGCACCCCCGAAAGGGGGGTGCCTTTTTTGCCTAAAAATGAGAATGATGAAGGCGTGAATTTTTTAAAAAATCACGGGTGGAATTGCTTTTTTGCGTTTGGTATGGTATAATCAATGCGGTAGATTTTTTTGTTGCAAGGAGAGTGTGAATGAATACCGCCTCACATTATAAAAGAACAAAATTAGCTTGCTACGCTTCTTATTTCACCATGTCCTCTATTTTCTGCTTGCCGCCGCTTTTGTTTGTGACGCTGCGCGAGACCTACGGGATTTCCTATACGTTACTCGGGACCTTGGTGCTGACCAATTTCTGTACGCAGTTGGCCGTAGATATATTATTTACACTATTTGCCAAGCACTTTAACGTGCAGCGCATTGTCCGTGTGATGCCGCTGATTACCTCGGCGGGGCTGATGATCTATGCCTTGGTGCCGACCTTCTTTCCCGCTATGGCTTATCCCGGTTTATTGATCGGCACGGTGGTGTTTTCAGTTTCGGCAGGGCTTTCGGAGGTGTTGCTCAGCCCTACCATTGCGGCGATCCCCTCGGAAAACCCGCAGCGTGATATGAGTATGCTTCATTCGCTTTATGCTTTTGGCGTATTTACGATCGTTTTGATCAGTACGGTGTTTTTAAAGCTGTTTTCGGCGGAAAACTGGGTGTATCTGACGATCTTTCTTGCGTTGCTGCCGATTGCGGCTGCGGTTTTGTTCATGCTCTCGCCCATGCCCGATATGAGCGCGAGTGCCCACGGGAACACGAAAAAGCGGGGGCAAAAGGGACATTTGATGGGGCAACTGCTATGTGTGGGGTGTATTTTCTTCGGTAGCTGCGCGGAAAACGCCATGTCAAACTGGATATCCGGTTACATGGAGACGGCGCTTGGCATCGACAAAGCCGTTGGCGATATATTGGGTGTTGCGGCTTTTGCTATTTTGCTTGGCATGGCGAGGATCTCGTATGCCAAATTCGGTAAGCACATTGGCAGGGTGCTGCTGGTGGGTATGATCGGTGCGGCGGCTTGTTATTTGATCGTGGGATTATCTTCTAACGTTGTTTTTGCCTTTGTGGCTTGCATTTTGACGGGCTTTTTTGTCTCGATGCTGTGGCCCGGAAGTCTCATTATGATGGAAGAAAAAATCCCGGGTGTGGGTGTGACGGCGTTTGCCTTAATGGCTGCGGGCGGCGACCTTGGTGCATCTCTTGCACCGCAGCTGCTGGGCGTGGTGGTTGACCGCGTGTCGGCAAGTGACTATGCCGCAAGGCTTTCTGCTGAGCTTGGCTTGGGCGTGGAGCAGATCGGTTTGAAGGCCGGAATGCTGGTTTGCGCGATTTTCCCGATCTTAGGTGCCGTACTACTTGTGATCGCGCTTCGATATTTTCAAAACAAGCAGGTGGCGGAAAGCACCGATGACCCCGCGCGCGTGTGAGAGCCCGACAACGATGGTATGATCGGGTGGCGTAGCTTTTACGCCGCACGGCTTTAGAGACAGTAACTATAGAGAAAGCGGAATGCCGCTTGACAAAAAGAGCTTGTGCGAATATGCACAAGCTTTTTTGTTTAGGGTTAGCCGCTACCGCTACCCATCGCAAGCGGTATCCCCTCCCTTACAAGGGGGGCAAAAGGTGAGTGCGAAGATGATGGGAGAGATGGGAGTGCGGCGGCGGGCTCGGTGGTTTCACCCGTTTCATGAGTGGTGCGCTTTATCGGAAAAAACAAAATATGAGGTGCAAGGGGAAGTTGATGATGCATAGCCCGCAGAAAAGCCGCGGATACTAAGCAAAAAAGGGGGGATTGGGATTGCATTCGGTTTGGACAGAGGGTGTTGTACGGCGAGAATTCGAGCCTTTGCATGGCAGTACAAGCGCTGACGTGGTCATCATTGGCGGCGGGCTTGCGGGTATTTTGAGCGCTTATATGCTGAAAAAGGCGGGCGTGGACGTGATTTTGATTGAGGCCGATCGCATTTGTGGTGGCATCACGCAGGATACGACGGCAAAAATCACGCTGCAGCACGGTTTGATCTACGATAAATTGATCAGACGCTTCGGTTACAGCAAGGCAAGGCTTTATTTAGAGGCGCAAATAGGTGCGATAGAACGGTATGCCGAGCTATGCAGAAGAGTTCCGTGTGATTATGAGGAAAAGGACGCTTACGTGTACGCCACGCGGGATCGCGAGAAAATAGAAAGGGAGCTTGATGCTTTGAATCGTCTCGGCGTTCGTGCCGAGTTCAGCGAGACGGAGGAACTGCCATTGCGCACGGTGGGGGCGGTAAAGGTGGCGGGGCAAGCGCAGATACACCCCTTAAAGCTGCTGTTTGGATTGGCCGAGGAGCTGCCGATATACGAGCAGACGAAGGCCTTGGAGCTGGCACCGCGCAGAGTGATGACCGGCAAGGGCGAGATCAAATGCGAAAAAATCATTGTGGCGACGCATTTCCCGATTCTCAACAAGCACGGTGCTTACTTTTTGAAGCTCTATCAGCACCGATCTTACGTGTTGGCGCTTGAAGGCACCGCGCCGCTTCAGGGTATGTACGTGGACGAGGATGAAAAAGGGCTATCCTTTCGCGGTTATCAAGACCTGCTGCTTTTGGGTGGCGGGGCGCATCGCACGGGAAAAAAGGGTGGGAATTGGCACGAGCTGGAGGCTTTTGCACGCGAAAGATACCCCGAAGCGCGCGTTGTTCGGCGGTGGGCGACGCAGGACTGTATGACGCTGGATGACGTTCCGTATATTGGGCAATACGCCAAAGCTACGCCGAATCTTTACGTGGCCACCGGGTTTAACAAGTGGGGCATGACGTCAGCAATGATTTCCGCTACGGTATTATGTGATCTGATATGTGAAAAAGCCAATGCGTACGCGACGGTTTTTTCGCCGTCGCGCAGCATACTGCGCCCGCAGCTTGCCGTCAATGCCTTTGAATCGGTTTTGGGCTTGATCACACCCACAACGCCGCGTTGCCCGCATCTTGGATGTGCCTTAAAATACAATGCGCAGGAGCATTCCTGGGATTGTCCGTGCCACGGTTCGCGTTTTTCCAAGACCGGAGAGCTGATCAACAATCCTGCCACGGATGATAAGGCGGGGATGTAAAAAGCACAGTTATTGGAATGTATTGTGAATATGAAGTCTTAAAATAAAAAATATTTATAGAAAAAGTGGAAAAATAGATATCAAAATTGGAATAATGGAGTGCGCGAATACGGGGTGCGGTAGACGCAGCAAAAAGCGTGCCGACGGC
>JAFTKK010000073.1 GCA_017453325.1 Clostridia bacterium | reverse complement strand
TTTTTGTTTTGCGAGAGTTTGTGCGCCGCTCCATTGCTTGCATAAACTCCCCGATCAACCCCAATTGATCAAACAAAAAAGCGCAAAGCCTTGCGAAACGGTGTGGCTATGCGCTTTATTTTTTCTATTCAAAATTTTTGGAAGGGGCGCGGGGGACACTTTTTGACTAAAAAGGTTCCCCCGCAAATCCCCCCTCAAGAAAACGCCTCGGCGGGGGTGCGCCAGGGGCGCTTTTGGATCAGCGCGGTTTCGGCGTGGGTCAGCGTACCGTGGTATGCCACCAGGCTTTTGCGCCAAAACGCATCCCGTTGGCAGGTGTTTTTGACACCGTGCGAAAGGATCGAGAGGATCATGGGCAGCATTGCGGCGGCATAGGCCACCGACGAGGAATGGGCCACGGCCGAGGGGATATTGGCCACGCAAAAATGCACCACGCCGCCCTCGACGTAGCGCGGCGCGTCGTGCGGCGTCGGGCGGCTGGACTCGATGGCCCCCGGCGCATCGTTGGAAATATCCACCAGCACCGAGCCGCGCTCCATGAGCGCAAGCATGGCGCGGTCAATGAGAAAGTCGCGCCGTTCCTTGGGCCACTTCACGCAGTTGAGCACCATATCGGTGTACGGCAAGCGTGCGGCGATCGCCTCACGGCTACAAAGCGCCGTTTCCACGCGTCCCCCAAAGCGCTCACCGATCCTGCGCAAGACCCCGAAATCTATATCCATTACGGTACATTTTGCCCCAAGTGCGTCCAAAACCTGCGTGGCGCTCTGCCCCACAAGGCCGCCCCCGAGGATCAGCACCCGCATCGCGGGCGCGCCCGCAAAGCCGCCCACGAACTACCCCTTTCCGCCATTGATGGTGAGCATCGACTCAAGTCCAAAGAGCGCCCCCTGCTTGCCCGCCGCCTCACAGTTGGGCGAGCCGTGGCGGTGGCTATCCTCTGCGGTAAAGGCAATGCACTCGCTTGCAAGCAGTGCATCGACCTCGCGTGGGTTTGCCGCGGGGTGCAAGCACCCGAGCAGGATCTGCCCTTTTCGCAAAAGTGTATATTCCTCGGGCGACAGCTCCTTGACCTTGGCCACCATATCGCTTCGGGCAAAGATCTCGGCGGCGCTGTGTACCACGCGTGCCCCCGCCGCGAGATACGCCACATCCTCAAAGCCGGCACCCACGCCGCACCCGGCCTGCGCCAGCACCTCGTGCCCGTTTGCCACGATCTCGCGCACCTCGCTTGGCGTGCAAATGACGCGAAACTCGCCCCGTTTGGTGTCCTTTAGTATTCCGAATACCATTTTTCTCCCCCTTTTTTTCAAAAAGTATTTGTGAAAAAGAGCAAGATTATACAAGAACACGATGGGGGCGCACAAAGCCCTCTCGTATTCTTTTTCTTGCTCTTTTCTCACCTTATTGCATTTTTTTCGTTGATTTGGTATAATAAATATAACAACGGCACAAGAATGGGGGGATACCGTATGGCATACAAGATCTTTGAGCGCGATCCGGGGCTTTTGCCCTTTGCCGCAGACATTGAGCAGCGCATGAAAAATTATGCGCAAAAGCGCGCGGAGCTGGTCGGGCGTAACGGATCTCTTTCGGACTTTGCCAACGGGCACGAATATTTCGGCTTTCACCGCACGGCCGACGGCTGGGTCTACCGCGAATGGGCGCCCGGCGCCGAGGACCTGTACCTCACGGGCGACATGAACGTGTGGGCGTGGCCGGGGCTTGCCATGACCAAGCTGAAAAACGGCGTGTTTGAGCTTTATTTAACGGGGCACGATGCCCTGTGGAACGGCTGTCACGTCAAGACCGTGGTGCGCCGTGGTGGCGCGCTGCTCGAGCGCGTGCCCCTTTATATCCGCCGCGTTGAGCAGGATAAGGACACGCACCTGTGGTGCGGCGTGATCGTGGACGAGCCGCGCTACGAGTGGCGCTTCCCCACCTTCACCCCGCCCCAAACGCCTTTGGTTTATGAGTGTCACATCGACATGGCGCAGGAAAAAGAGGGCATCGGCACCTTTGCCGAGTTTTTGGAAAAGACCCTGCAGCGCATCAAGGCGCTGGGCTATAACGTCATTCAGATCATGGCCATTATGGAGCACCCCTACTACGGCTCGTTTGGCTATCAGGTCTCTTCCTTTTTCGCCGTCTGCTCACGCTATGGCACCCCGGGCGAGCTAAAGGCCCTGATCGACGCGGCGCATGCCGAAGGGATCGCCGTGCTTTTGGACGTGGTGCACTCCCACGCGGTGCGCAACACCGCCGAGGGCATCAACGAGTTTGACGGCACCCCTTATCAGTTCTTCCACGAGGGGCCGCGCGGCGAGCATCCCGCCTGGGGCACTAAGCTGTTCAATTACAACAAAAACGAGGTCATCCACTTCCTGCTCTCCAATCTCAAATTCTGGCTCACTGAATTTCATTTCGACGGCTTCCGCTTCGACGGCGTGACCTCGATGATCTATCACGACCACGGCCTTGGCGCCGCGTTCACCGATTACAGCAAGTATTTTTCGCTCAATACCGACACCGAGGCCATCACCTATTTGCAGCTGGCCAATGCGCTCATCCGCGAGGTAAACCCCCGTGCCATCACGGTGGCCGAGGATATGTCCGCCATGCCCGGCATGTGCTTGCCGATCAAGGAAGGCGGCATCGGCTTTGACTACCGCCTGGCGATGGGCGAGCCCGATCTGTGGATCAAGCT
>JAFTKK010000072.1 GCA_017453325.1 Clostridia bacterium | reverse complement strand
TAGTCCATAGTCCATACGAGGTAAAATAATGGCAAGCGAAAGACTTGAAACCGCACAAAGCCCACAAAAGCCCCAAAAGCAGTTACAAGATGGAAAACCGCCTATTTCAAAGGCTTTTTCCATCCCCTTTTTTATACAAAACTTGTCTTTTGTATAAAAACGTATATATATGAAACGGGCAAGGATTTTTCTTCCCTTGCCCGTTTTTTACGCTAATTTAAATTGCATTGGCTCTTGCGCTACACATTCTTCGCGTTATGTCATCGCATTCTTTGTGAGATAACGTTTTAATTTTCATTTGCCAATGATCACATTTCATCGGTTTCTTTTTTGCGTTTTGTTTTCTGATATTTTTGCCGTGTGGCTTCTCCGCCGCGCAGATGCCGCTCGCTTTTGTTTTTCTCCAATACTGCGGCAACCGCCGCAAATAACGTGGGATTGATGATACGAAGATCGGTGGTCACATCCTTATGTACCGTGCTTTTGCTGATGCCGAATCGCGCCGATGCGGCGCGCACGGTGGCGCCCTCCTCTACAATGTATAAGCCGATCACCTCGGCGCGGCGCTCCTCTGAAATGACAAAATGAACCATAAATCTATCTCTTTCTGTTGAAATTTGATCTGTTTTCTGCTATACTGTACGTATGGCGTGATAGCTGTTATTCTATCCTATGTCTCTTTTGAGCACAACAGAACAAAAGGAGCGCATTTATGATAAAGGAAGAGATACGCTTTAAAGAGTCGACGGTGATGGAGGGTATGACCTCCCTTTCTGCCTTGCTCTCGGCGCGTGCGCGCGGTATCAATGACCGCGAGATCACAGAAATTCGTTATGACAAGGCAAAAAAAACCAAAAAAACACGGGAAATCGGTTTTTTGACGGCAAAATGTGCCGAGCTGGGTATTCCCTTGACCGCCGTTTCGGCCGAGGAGATCGATGCGCTGGCTGTCGGCAACACGCACGGGGGTATCATTGCCCTTTGCGGCCCCCGTACCTTTGCGTCTCCCACCGCCGAAAATTTGCCCCAAAACGGCTTTCTTTGTCTGCTTGAGGGGATTGAGGATCCCTATAACTTCGGCTATTCCCTGCGCTCGCTTTACGCCGCAGGCTGCGACGGTATTTTACTGGGTGAACGCAACTGGATGAGCGCCGCGGGCGTGGTGGCGCGTGCCTCGGCAGGTGCTTCGGAGGCGCTACCCCTGTTTTGCGGCACCGTGGAGGATAGCATTGCAGCCGCACGCGCGCTCGGCTATCGCGTGGTTTGCGCAGGCATTCGCGATGCGGTCTCACACCTTGACGCCGACCTCAAAAAGCCTCTTTTGCTAATCGTGGGTGGCGAAAAGCGCGGCATTTCCGCCGCCGTTTTAAAAGAGGCTGACAGCGTGGTACGCATTGACTACGGCAGAGAGTTTCGCGGTTCTCTTTCGGCGGCCTCCGCAGCAACCGTGTTGGCCTTTGAGGTGCTGCGTCAAAACCGCTAAAAATGCGCTTTAGGTCATTTATTAATGCATCTTATGTCATAAATTATTATTTTTTGCGTTATTTTTTTGCTTTCACAGTTGAAAGTCAGTCAAAAGTTTGTTATAATAAATGTTGGTAAAAAATATGGGAGGTAGCATCATATGCTTACATCTATCGTTGGTATTAACTGGGGTGACGAAGGCAAGGGCCGCATGGTCGACCTGCTTTCCGAGCAACAAGACATTGTCGTACGTTATCAGGGTGGCAACAATGCAGGCCACACCGTAATTAACGAGCGCGGCAAATTTATCCTCAATCTCCTGCCCTCCGGCATTCTGCGCCCCGAGGTCGTTTGCGTAATGGGCAACGGCATGGCAATTGACCTCGAGCATCTCGATAAAGAGACCGCCAAGCTTCGCGAGGGCGGTATTGAGATTTCGCCCAAAAATTTGAAGATCAGCGACCGCGCCATTCTCACACTTCCCTACCACGTGCAGCTTGACTGCCTGGAGGAAGAGCGTCTTGCCGGTGAAAAATACGGCTCTACCCGTCGCGGCATCGGTCCCGTTTACGGTGACAAATATCTCAAAAAGTGCATTCGTGCAGGCGATCTGCTTGACCTTGACTATCTCGCAAAGCGCCTGAAGGGCGTGGTTGCCTACAAATCCTTGATGGTTGAGGGTATGTACGGTGCCGAGCCTCTTGTTTATGACGAGCTTCTTGCTTGGCTCAAGAAATACGCCGATATGTTCCGTGATTATATCGTGGATACAGGTGTGTATCTCACCGACGCCGTTAAGGCCGGCAAGCGTATTATGTTTGAGGCTCAGCTCGGTGCGCTGCGTGACATTGACTTCGGTATTTATCCCTACACCTCCTCTTCCTCTACCATTGCGGCTTATGCGCCCATCGGTGCCGGTATCCCCGGTGTGAAGCTGGATGAGGTTTACGGTGTCATGAAGGCTTACTCCACCTGTGTTGGTGAGGGCCCCTTCACCGCCGAGTGGTTTGGCGAAGAGGCTGAGGAGCTGAGAAAGGCAGGCGGCGAGTACGGTGCTGCTACGGGTCGTCCCCGTCGCGTAGGTCCCTTTGACGTGGTTGCCTCCCGTTACGGTTGCCGCGTGCAGGGCGCTGACTATATCGCGCTGACCAAGACCGATATTCTCTCTTATATGAAGAAGATTCCGATCTGCGTTGCCTACGATGTGAACGGCAAGCGCGTGACCGAGTTCCCCACGGGTAATGACCTCATCATTGCAAAGCCCATTTATGAGTACGTTGACGGCTGGAACTGCGATATCAGCGGCTGCCGTACCATTGAGGATATGCCGAAGGAGCTGATCGCTTACGTGAAGAAGCTGGAGGAGCTGGTTGATTGCAAGATCAAGTACGTCTCCGTCGGCGCCGAGCGCGAAGCTTATGTGCAGATGTTCTGATCAGATAAAATCATTATTTTATAAAACACCGCCCCTTGCTATGCGGCAAGGGGCGGTGTTCGTTATATAAAAAATTTAATCAAGAAAGTCCTCGCGCAGCTGCACGCCGAAATCCTTGGCAATGGCCAAGAGATTTTCATCGGTAATGGTTTGCAGCACCTTGCCGCCGCCCGTGCTCATCACAAGGTTGTAGATCTCGGCGGCCTTTTCAATGGTATGCATCAGGCCGAAGGTAATATCAAGATCGGGGCCGGAGCAGAACAGGCCGTGGTGCGCCCACACAACCGCCTCAAACTCCTCCATTTGCTTCGAGGTAGCAAGAGCGATATCGGCACCGCCCGGCACCATCCACGGAACCACACCAACGCCGCCGGGGAAAACCACGGGGCACTCGGTGGCGGACTGCCAAAGTGCGCGGCTGAAGGCCTTTGCCGTGAGGGGCAGCGTATAAGTCATGGCAATGATATTGGCGGGGTGTGCGTGATAGATGACACGGCAAGCGCCGTCCGTTGCCTTCACGCGCACGGCGTGGTTGAGGAAGTGGCTCGGGAACTCGGAGGTGGGGCGGGCGCCATTTTCAAGCCCCCAGACCACGCGCCATGCGTTCCCTTCATCGTTGATCTCAACGATACCAATGGAGTGGGCAGGATCGAGCACCACATTGCGGAAGAATTTACCGCTGCCCGTGGTGAGGAAATATTCGCCGCCAAGATGCGGTGCGCAAACGTCCATTTTTACCCATTCGCGCGGTGCGTTAAAGTAGGGGCGGCAGGCTTCAACCTCCTCGGCGCGCATACGGTAGGTGAGATTACCGCCGTTGCGCTCGTGCCAGCCCTGCTCCCAACCATCGTTGCAGGCGCGAATGTAATCTTGCATGATCTTAACATCCAAAATGCTCATTTTCAGTTCCCTCGCTTTGACAGAATTTCTTTTTCGTACGCTACGATCTCGGGATACCACTTGCCGTCAGCGGGCTTACCGCATACACGGCAATACTCCTCCCACACGTCGCCAAAGGGATAGGTCTTCAGCTCCTCGGAAAGCGCCATCAGCGCACCGAAATTCCCCTTCTCCTGCATTTCCTTTAAGATCGCGTGCGGCTCAAGCAGCGCAAACAGCAGCGCCTTTTGCAGGTTTCTGAAGCCCGTGACCCACGCGCCGACGCGGTTGATGGAAGCATCAAAATAGTCAAGGGCGATAAAGACGCGATCAAGCGCATCACAACGCACGATCTCCTTGCAGATCTCCTTGGTTTCATCGTCGAAGAGTACCACGTGGTCAGAATCCCAGCGCACACCGCGCGTCACATGCAGCGCCATACGCTCGTCATAGGCCAACACGGCCGAGATCTTGTCGCTGACGACCTCGGTGGGGTGATAGTGACCGTTATCCATCAAGGTAATGCAGTCGTCGCGCCCTGCGGCATATTTGAGGCACCACTCGGCGGAGCCGACGGTGTAGCTCTCCACGCCGATGCCAAAGACCTTGCTTTCGGCACAGGGGAACACCTTGGTTTTATCAAAGGGCTCGGAAAGAATCTCGTCAAAGGACTTTTTATAGCGCTGACGCGGCCCCAAGCGATCGGCAGGGATATCCTTATAACCGTCACCTGCCCAGATGTTCATCACGCAGGGCTCGCCCAGCTCGTCGGCCAGATATTGCGAAATGCGCACCGAGGCCTTGCCGTGCTCTACCCAGAAGCGGCGCGTTTCCTCGTTCGGGGAGGAAAGCGTGAGCGGGTCACACATCGGATGGCCGAAGAAGGTGGGGTTAAAGTCGCAGCCCATCTTACGCTCACGGCAGAATTTCACCCATTTTGCAAAGTGCTTGGGCTCCAGCTTATCACGGTCAACCCAGCCGCCGTTCTCCTCATCAAAGATGGCATAGCTTGCGTGCAAATTGAGCTTGACCTTACCCGGAACAAGCGCGATCACCTTGTCGATATCCTGCATCAGCTCATCGGGCGTGGTGGCCTTGCCGGGATAATTGCCCGTGGTCTGAATGCCACCCGAAAGCGCTTTGTCCTTTTGGTCAAATCCCCCCACGTCATCACCCTGCCAGCAATGCAACGCGACGGGCACATCCTTTAATTTGGCAATGGCCGCATCGGTATCGATGCCGAGAGCTGCATATTTTTGCTTTGCTTCGATATAACTCATTCACATGGCCTCCCATTATCAAATAGTTACAGTTACAGTTTAGCAAAAAACCATTCCCGTGAAAAGGTCGTCTGTTTTGACTAAATATGCGTTATTTTATCTATATGTAGCAATGCTTTCACGGAATGATCTCGGTGATTGATCGGTTTTTAGCGCTTTTTGAGGAGGATATTAGAACTGTGATTTTACAAAAATAGACCTTTTTTTAACAAAACTACTTGAAACGGACAAATTTCTGTGCTATACTACAATTAGAAGAAACCCGCGACAGATTTTGTCAAAAGGAGGCCGTATGCTCAAGCAGGAAATTCTGGCTCGTCTTGCCTATATCAACGACGAGGAAAAGCGTATTATTGAGGGAGAGCAGAAGATCAATAAAAGGCTCTACTCTGCCTTTACCAAGGAGTTTATCATCAATCATCACCGCCTCATGCAGGAGGGGGAGCAGATCTCGCTCCGCCGTCATACCCGTTTTACCGATTTCCCTTCTCACGGCCATAACTACGTGGAAATGACCTACGTTTGTACGGGCGAGGTTACGCACGTCATCAAGCACCGCGAGGTGAAGATGCATGCGGGTGACGTTCTGCTGCTGAACCGTCACACGCAGCACAGCGTGCGCAAAACGGGCGAGGGGGATATTGCCATTAACATCCTGCTCGCCACCGACTGCTTTCATTCCTTCGCTTCCGTTCTGCCAGCCGCCTCTCCCCTTTCCTCCTTCATGGCGGAAAATATTCGTTCCAACGGCGAGGCGGAATATATGCTCTTTTCTACCGAGGGCGTGCCTCCGCTTGAAAATTTGTTTGAAAATCTTTGCTATGCCATGGTTGGCAACGATATTTTAAGCACCGATATCTTAAAAAGCACCGTAGCGCTGATCCTGCGCCATTTTGCCGAGATGCCCGACTGCATGATCGCAGCGGCGCGCCATCGCTCGGATGCCGAGCTGCTGCAGGCACGCGTGGAGGATTATCTGCGCACCGACTTCCGCACCGCCACGCTCTCCGAGCTTGCCGATAAGCTGAAATTGAGTGTTCCCTACCTTTCTAAGCGCATCCGAGAGCTTTGCGGCATGACCTTTAGTCAGCTTTTGCAGGAGAGAAGATTTGAGGAGGCGCTCCGCCTACTTGAAACGACTGACCTGCCCGTGGGAGACATTATCATTGCCGTTGGCTATGAAAACACCAGCTTTTTCCACAATCAGTTCCGCACGCGCTACGATTGCTCGCCCTTTAAATGGCGCAAGCAGCGCCACGGGCAAGAGGAGGGGTAAGCTGCCGCCTTGCCGTGGCGGCAAGGAAAAACAAAAAAAACAAGGCGCCGAAGGGAACCTGCGATAGAGCAGGTTCCCTTCAAACTTTGTTGATTGGTTTGGATGCGAGGATGAATTGT